>CALFYE010000291.1 GCA_937952145.1 uncultured Myxococcales bacterium | reverse complement strand
CCTTCGTGATGCATTGCCAGTGGCTGCTGCCCGGTCTGCGACAGACGACTCGCCAGAGTCGCCAGTAGCAGCGCACCGAGCAGCAGGACGCTCGCGGCGAGTGTGAATAGGCGTGGCCAGTGCGCGCCGGCCCACGCGCGCTCTGCGCACAGCGGCCCGACGATGCCAGCGATGTTGATCGCGAGGTACTGAATCAGGAAGCTGCGATCGCGCCCCGCATCATTCGATGCGCTAGCGCCGATCAGCGTCGTCATGCTCGGTCGAAACAGGCTGTGACCAGCGGTCAGCACGGCCAGAGCGGGCCACAGCAGCAGCGAAGCATCCGACGCCAGCAGCGCATGCCCTAGCGTCAGCAGTGCGATACCCAGCAGTAGCCCCGTCGTCGGGCCGAGCCTGCGATCGGTCAGCATGCCACCGGGCAGGCCCCCAACGTACGACAGAGCATTGAACAGGCCGAGGATCAGCAGCGCCGTTGGCTCAGTCAGACCGTGGCGACGATGCAGATACAACACAAACAGCGGCAGGATCGCGGTGAACGCGAACCGCTCGCAGCCCTGAACAACGCAGAGCCAGACCAAGACAGGGGTTGCTCGACCAGACGTGCTTTGCATACACTTCTCCCGTTTGCGGCGGGCACTGGTTTCCAGGCCGTGGCCCGTCGCAGGCAAGGGAGGGCACGAGCTGCAACTCGTGCCCTCTCGTTTATGACGTCATCGATCGGATGGCGCGGAAGTGGAGTCGCCTCGACGGCATGCGAGCGCAGGCGCGCGAAGAAGTAGATCCTGCGGCGCGGAACATGGCATGTTTCGTAACCTTAACTACTCAGCAACTGCGCATCCCAGGGACTCAGTAACTCTGTTGCTGAGTTCGATCAAGCAAATAGTTCCGCCTTCCGTGCTCTTCCGTCGGTCACAAATCATGACAAAGCCAGGCCCAAAGCCCTCGCCCTACACGGTTCGAATCGCGTCAGCCCTGACCGAAGAGCAGGCGAAGGCGCTGCGGCGCTTGGTCTATGAGCGCAAGCAGCAGGACGAGTCGCTGCCGATGCGCTGGGGGATCAGTGACCTGGTGCGCGAGATCATCGAAGCGCACCTGGAACAGCAAGCGGCCCGCACGGTTCGCCGCAAGCGTCCACCGCAGCACGCAGCAGAGTAGCGAGCGCCGCGGCATCGAGTTCACCAACGGCGACTCGCCCGGTGTCCGCCTGCGTCCTGACAGCACAGTGATTCCGTAGCCACAGCGCCGAAGCTCCGACGTCATTGCCGTCGAAGTCACATCACGGCAGGACTGGCCAGGGGCGATTCTAGTGGGCGTGGTGTTCGCGGTGCGGCTCCGGTAGGGGCTGGGTGGCTGCGTTGAGTCCTTCGTCTGCGACCTTGCCATATAGCTGCTTGATGGTTTCTGGGGGCGTGACTTCGAGCAGCGAGTGGAACCAGGAGGCGTCGTCGTGGCCGGTGGGCGGCAGGGGGCCGTCGTAGCGGAGCGCGTCACGCACGCCAAACTGCAAGCGGCCCTGGATGGGATCGATATCGTTGACGATGCCGCCGACCACGCTGATCAGCCGATCGTCGAGCGGCAGGGCTTTCAGCAGGAAGCCATCGCCGCCGCGGATCTCGCGAAAGCGGCGCCAGCAGCGCAGGCCGGCTGGGTCAGTCGTCCCGACGGCGAAGGGCACCTGCCAATAGCGGCCCTCGGCGAACTCGCGCAGCAGCGGACGATCCTCGTAGTGGTAACCGGCGGCGAAGAAGCGCGGCGCGCCTGGACGAACGATGCAGACCAGGGCTTCGTCATGGGGCGAGGCGCTGGTCCCCTCGCTGCGCCGTGCTCGGCGAGGGGGCTGGACGTTGTTGTGAGCGTTGGGGCGCTGCGAGCGCTCGACGAGCGCGACCAGAGCGTCCCCCAGCGCTCGCTGGATGGAAACCATCGCTCGCAGGTAGGTGGCGCCGCCGGTGACCTCGGCTAGCGTCGGGAAGCCTCGGCTCAGCACGTAGCGTCGCGTGCCGTCGGTGCGCGGCAGAAAGGCGCGCGGGTTCAGCCACGACAGTCCGGCGGACAGCTTGGTCAGGTTCATGCCATGGATCGCCAGACAGGCATCGATCCACTCTGGCTCGACGGCCGGTCGGCCCCCAAGCGTCGCGGCCCGCGCCACGCGCCACAGATACGCCAGGTCATGCGGCGCTTGCTGGGCCGTCGCAGGCAGGAACCAGCGAGCGCTGCCGTCGAGAACCACGCAGCCGCGGTAGTGATCCGGCGCCATCGCGGGCAGTCCCAGCGACTCCTGCAGTCGGAAGAGCGCTCCTCGCCCCGAAGCCGACGGCGCTCGGTCCGCAGCGACGGCAGCGAGTACGGAGAATGGATCGATTCCTTCCCTTTTTCGCGTTTGGTCGGACTCTGCTGTCTTTGTGGCATATCGGAATATTCGGAGTAGTTCCGCTGGCTTGTCTTCAAATTCGAGCATCTTATGCGCCAGAGAACAAAAGATATCAATCCACTGATAGCGCGTGTCCATGTCGCCTCCCTAGAACAACGATACGGGGCGCCTGCCGCTCATTCAAGGTGGATGTCTTTGATTCACACCGACGGGCTATCGGAGATATCACGACAGTTAAACCGATGTGGGTATTGGGAGGATAGGTTCTCAGCTTACCTGTGTGTTTTTTTGCGGGCGGAGGGGCGACAGGAACAGAAGCGATTGCAGACTGTGACGACGCGTACCGACGCTGCAGAACTCGCTGTAGTGCCCCGGATTCGCTCCGTGTCGGTGCGCTAGGCGGCCTGCGGCTGCGCGCCATCCGAACGAGCTACGTTGCGGAATCCGCGCGACATCCGGTCGCATTCTGCGCGAACCAAATCGTGATTCAGAAAACAGATAGAGCACAGATTATCGATACTTGCATAGCATGGACCCGTTCGGATCTCGTCACAGATCGCGTTCGCCTCTAGTATGGCTGGATGACTTAAAGTGCGTCTGCTCGCTCACCTATTGAGCGGGCAAAAGGCGAAAAAGCAGAGGCTGCGCAGAGCACACAGCAGGTGTGCGAATTTTTGATCGCCTGCAGGGGCAAGAGTCAGTCATGCGCCTAATTGCTGAATCGTTTCGCCATTCTGCATAGGCATATTGCGGAACCCGACGAACGGATCCACCATCATTGAATGGTAGAAAATCGCCTATGTCATATGTGCAAGCAGCCCTTTGCTGCCATTCGCGTGGATGCCTTCCATTGCGGGGCGCGGTGTCGCTCGGCTTCTCGGCGAGAACGGCTGCGCGAGGAGCGAAAAGAGGAGCTTGAGCATCGGCGGCGTCTGCTATTTGACTTTCGGCCGCAGATTCGCAGTCTGCGCAATGCGATTGTCGGGCGGGCCCCAAGGAACGCGGGCGGGTACCGGCTGGGGATGTGGGTCCAGGAGCTGGGCGACTATCTTTGGCTGCCGTACATGCCAAAAGAGCAGCCGCGTCGTCGCACAGTGGCCGGCGGCTGGTCGCGGCAGCGGTTCTTCGCTCTGCATCCGTTCGAGGTGCCCGCGGTCCCCCGTGCCGGCACCTATCGGGTGGCCTTTGTCACCGAAAACCCGCCGCACTCCGTGCTGCCCGAGAAGGAAGAGACGGAGGTAGATATTCCATTTTCCGTCGATATCGGCAGGCTGCCGCGCAATATCAGACCGCAATCGCGGTAATGGATCTCTAGCCAAAAGCAGTTATTAGGAACTCTTACGATGTCAGCCACGCTACAGGCATTACTCGAATGTTATTGCCCCAAGGGCGCAGCCTTTTACTATCTGATAGGCGTTAATTCCGATGAAGTGCTGGTCCGCTATCCCAGCGAGGGGGCCTATCGCGTGCGCAACCCCTACCAGCCACCGACGGGAACTCCGCCTGGCCGATACATGCTGCAGTTTGTGCGCAACCCCACGGACACGCGGACGGTGCCGCATGTGAATGCGCCGGCGGGCTCGCTGCTGGTGACGCTGAGCGGGGCTGAGGGAGCGACACCCGAGACCACGCGCGCGGATCTGCCACGCCACCGGCAGCTTGGCGCGGGCGCGCAGATCACCGTCGTGCCAAAGGGGATGACGGGGCGGCGGCGCTCGGGCGAGCCTGCGGTCGCGGCGGTCCCGAGCCAGCCCGAGGACGAGAGCGTGCAGCGAGCGCGCAATGAAGCCAAGATCCGCGGCGTGGCGCTGGATGTGAAACTGCGCGAGCAGCGGGTCGAGCGGGTCGGCGCCGTCACCGATGATCTGGTCGATGCGCTGCAGCTAAACCAGTTCTATCGCCACGAGGTGCAGGATCTGACGCACGACACCACGACGCTGAGCGGCCAGCACTTCGACATGATGGGCAAGACGGTGAAGCTCATCGAGCACCTGCAAGACTCGGTCGGCCGCCACATCGAGCTCAGCAAAGCGCAGCTTGAAAAGCTGGCGACGCCGCCCGCGCCACCCGACTACAACCCGTCCATCGTCGCCGGCCTGAACATGATCCGCGACCTTGGCGTCGCCTTCGCGCAGCGGCGGAGGCGGCGGCGGAAGAGGCGCCCCTTGCCTGCGGCGAGCGCGGTGACGGCACGGCCGGCAGATCAGGGCCAAGTCGCTCAGTCCGATTCGACAAATCCCGTGCAAGCAGCGACGAACGCGGAGGCAGCCAGCCCGTCGCGGCCATCCGGCGTAGAGGATCGCGACACGACCTCTGACGATGCGCCGCCAACTGCGGGCAAGGCGAAAGCGGCGCAGTCGTCCGTCGCTCAGCCCCAGCCTGCCAGTGTGCCCGCAGCGATGATCAGTGCAGTGATGGACACGCTGCGGGCCGCCAAGGTGCCAGGCACCGATCCCGATCGTGCGCCGCCCCGGGTCGCGCCGGTCGCATCCGTGTCAGCAACGCCGCTGCGTGAGAGCACGGCGCCGGATTCCGCGGATCAGCGGCCACTGCTGGATCGCAAGACCACTGAAGAGATGGCCGCGGTACTGGCAGAGTGGATGCGGAGAAGGAATTTGGGACCGGAGGGAGGGCGGTAGGCGGCAACCCAGCTCAGAATCTCCGCCGCCTGCGGGCGCTGCAGCGTCTGCGAGATCGGAAGAGCGTCGTGTAGGGAAAGAGTGTCTTCGCCTGT
>CALFYE010000290.1 GCA_937952145.1 uncultured Myxococcales bacterium | reverse complement strand
CCCTGCGGAGGCCGTGCAGATTGGCATCCAGATCGCTGCCGCCGTCGCTGCCGTGCATAAGAAGAACATCATCCACCGGGACCTCAAGCCGAGCAACGTGATGCTGGTGCCCGAGCCAGCTATGCCGACGGGCGAGCGCGTCAAGGTGCTCGACTTCGGGCTGGCCAAGCTGTCCGAGGCGCGCGAGGCGGCTGTCGTCAAGACCAACTCGCAGGCAGTGATGGGGACCCCTCTATACATGTCGCCCGAGCAGTGCGAAGGGGCAGGCCGCGTCGATGCCAAAAGCGACGTGTACTCGCTCGGCTGTATGCTCTACGAGATGCTTTCGGGTCGGTCGCCGTTCTTGGGTGATGGGCCGGGTCAAATAATCGGCCAGCATCTGTTCAAGCAGCCCGAGCCACTCAGTAAGCTGGCACCGTCAACTCCACCCTCCCTGGCTGTCCTCGTCGATCGGCTGCTCGTCAAGCCCAAGGAGCAGCGGCCGAGCATGCGGGAAGTGCAAAAGGCGCTGGAGAAGCTCGCCGCGGAGCTACCGTCGCCGCCGCGTAGGCAAGAACCCGAGGGGTCGACAGTAATCGACGCGACCCAGATCGCCTCCCTGGCCGTGGCATCGACGCTCGGCAAGGCCGCCACGGAGACTCGGCTGCCGCCGCCGCGGACCCTGCTCACTGTAGGTGCTGCCGGTGCTGCGGTAGCCGTTGCATTGACCGTGGCCCTGATCTGGCCCTCCGGCTCGCAGCGCCTGACGAAGCCTACCGTGGTCGCGGTGAGTCCGGTAGTTCCACCGCCGTCGGCATACTCGCCACCGCGGCAAGTGACCTTGCGAGTGATCAGCCAGCCACCCGGCGCGCAGCTCGTGCATGTGACTGATGGGAAACTTCTCGGGGCGACCCCATGGCAGCAAGAGATGCCGCAATCGGACGAGCCGTTTCGAGTAAGACTGAGCCTGAACCGATACGCCGAGCGAGAACTACTCCTGTCGCGCCAGCGCGATGAGGCCGTCGACGTCAAGCTGGTGGCGGCGCCCGAGCCGCGCCGACCACAAGCTAACAACAAGCCGACCAACCCACCCAGGCCTGCGCAAAAGACGCCAGCCAGCCCCCCAGCGCGCGTGACCCATGCCAAGCCGATCTTTGACTAAAAGATCCCTGTTTATTCTGTTGTCCCTGGCATGGCTGCTCGCCAACCTTGCGCAGCCTGCCTGGGCGCAGGCTCCCCCTGAACAAGCCGCGCACGACGCATGTGTGGCCGATGATCGGTGCAAGGAGCTGGCCGACCGTGGGCAGGCCGAGTACCAGGCGCAGCAGTACGAGGCCGCGCTGGCCAGCCTTCGGGAGGCCTATGCTCTGCATCTAGTCCCCTGGCTCCTGTTCAACATTGGTCGCAGCTACCAGAAGCTGGGACGAACCGACGAAGCCCTGGCCTCTTACCGGACATTCCTGCAGCAGTCGCAGGCCGCGGATGAAGCCTTGCAGCGGGAAAAAGCGCGCGTGTACGTTGAACAGATCGATCGTGAGCGCACCGCACGAGTCACCGCGCAAGCCGCGGCCGCCCCACCGCCCCCCGAGAAGAGGCCGATCTATAAGAAGTGGTGGTTCTGGTCCATCGTAGGCGGGGCAACGGCAGCGGTGGTAGTGGGAACGGCAATCGGTGTATCTGCGCGGGAACCGGACCTCTCGGGCGTGATGCAGTACCGACTGTTTCCAATGAGTCAGTAAAGGGGGGACCATGCAAGCCAAGCGATCCCGGTTCAGCCGTGCTGCAATCATGCCTGCCTTCCTCCTGCTGTTTCCCCTGGCCGGGGTATGGAGCTGCGGCCGGGAGCCGGGAATCCTCGTTGACATCGCGGAGTGGCCCGCGGGGGTGGAACAGATCCGGGTTCGGCCGAGCCTCAACGGGACCGCAGATACGGACATCTTCATCAATAAAGATCAGGCCCGTTTCGCGGTGCGGCTATCGGTAAGCAGTCAAGGCACAGTGCAGCTCGATGCAGTGGGCCTGGACCTTATGGGCTGCAAGCTGGCCACGGGCAGCCTGACTGAACCGGTGCCCGGAAGCCTCAGCCGCTTCGTAGAGCGGACGCTGGAACTCTTGCCGCTATCCTCGCGTGTATGCGTGTTGGCGCCCGCCACCAACTTTCCCGTTGATCTGGGGCCCTCCTTTGTGGCCGTAGGAGATTTCAACGGCGACATGAAGCCTGACCTCGCGGTCTCAAAGAGCTTCAGCAGCAACATCAGCGTGCTGCTGGGCAATGGCATGGGAAGCTTCGGCGCCGCCAAGGACTTCCCTGCTGGCGCGTCATCCTCCTCGGTAGCAGTAGGAGATTTCAACGGCGACATGAATCCTGACCTCGTTGTTACAAGCGGCGGCAGCAACAACGTCAGCGTGCTGTTAGGCAATGGCAGGGGAAGCTTCGGCACCGCCACCAACTTTCCTGCCGGCATGAACCCCTACTCGGTGGCCGTGGGAGATTTCAATGGCGATATGCAGCTTGACCTCGCTGTCGCAAACCAGGGTAGCAACAACGTCAGTGTGCTGCTGGGCAAGGGCATGGGAGACTTCAGCTCGGCCGTAAACTTCCCCGCCAGCACGGGGCCCTTCTCGGTAGCAGTGGGAGATTTCAACGGTGACATGAAGTCTGACCTCGCTGTCGCAAACCAGGGTAGCAACAACGTCAGCGTGCTGCTGGGCGATGGCATGGGAAGCTTCGGCGTCGCCACCAACTTCCCCGTTGGCACGGAGCCAATTTCGGTAGTAGTGGGAGATTTCAACGGTGACATGAAGTCTGACCTCGCTGTTACAAACCGGGCTAGCAACGACGTCAGTATTCTGCTGGGCAATGGCCAGGGAGGCTTCGGACCCGCCGCCAACTTCGACGCCGGCATGGGCCCCTTCGGGTTGGCAGTGGGCGATTTCAATGGCGACATGAAACCTGACCTCGCTGTCGGAAACCAGATTGGCAGCAACGTTAACGTGCTTCTGGGCAATGGCCTGGGTAGCTTCGGACCCGCCACCAATTTCCCCACCGCCTCTGCCTCCAACTCGTTAGCCGTGGGAGATTTCAACGGTGACAAGAAACTAGACCTCGCTGTCGCAAATAAGCTCGGCTACAGCGTCAGCGTATTACTGAATCAGTTCTAACAAACTCGAACGCTGCGGCGACATAAGTGATTCATGCTAAGCCGATCTTCGATTAAGAGATCCCTGTTGATCCTGCTGTCCCTGGCATGGCTGCTCGCTACCCTAGTGCGGCCTGCTTGAGCGCAGGCCCCCGTTGAACCAGCTGCGCACGACATATGTGTGGCCGATGCTCGTTGCAAAAGAACTGGCCGACCGTGGCAGGCCGCGTACAAGGCGCAGCAGCACAAGGCCCCACTGACCAGTCTCCGTGAAGCCTACGCGCTGCAGCCCGTCCCCTGGCGGTCGCAGGGAACGATTTAAACGAGGTTCACCGACTCAGTTTGACTGTGGCAACAGCAAGGATGTTCCGTCGAGATGGTTGGAAGAATCGTCGCGCGGCCCAGGGCGAAACAAGGGGAGACCCTACCGGACTGCAGCGCCGGCGCTACTATCCGCGCAGATCACTTTATCGCGCTTGCGTATTTCGTTCCCCTGGCTCCACAAAAGTTCATTTTGTCGACGAAGATCGCCTTGTGCTGCAGTGCAAACAGTAAGGTCAGATCGGTAGGCATAGGAACCCTTATTGGTATGCGCCCGATTTTCCGCATATTGAACGCCGTGGCTGAACAGGCCAGCCTCCG
>CALFYE010000289.1 GCA_937952145.1 uncultured Myxococcales bacterium | reverse complement strand
CCCAGCCTTACGGGGCCCTCGACGGGAGAGATAATATGTAAACACCTTCTTAGTGTTCCCTCGCCGGGGGAGATAATATGTAAACGCTTTCTTATTGATGCGGTTTTTTGATGGGCCCTTCGGGACCATGCACGAAGTTTGAATATTGAAATTGAATCGGCAGGAAAAAGGTCTTTCCGGTGGCTTTGACTTGCTTGAAGACTAACTGCAAATCGCCGCCGGCTACGATGATTGGAAAATCTCCGACCTCTTGGCCCTGGCGCGAAGTCCAGCCGAGAAAATCGCTATCGCCGGTCTTGATCGTATCTTGCACGTCAGGGTCGGTGCGGAACTCGTTCAGCTCGTGATAGAGCGTGGCGACTACGTTTTTCCAGGGTTGCTCAAAGGCCACAATGCCGTTTTCGTTGCCGTTGGCCAGCATCTCGGAAAAGACGTTTACCGAAAAATACAAAGTCGTTTGCTTGTTGGGATGGATAGAGCCGTGATAGCCACCCAATCCGGAAAGCGAGCTTGCCACGCGTTGCGGTTTGGCGGCGGCTCTGCGCGCGCTAGGCGCATCGGCCAGGCTGCCGGTCGGCAGCGCGCCATCGGTCAGCACCGTGCCGCGCGGCAGCACGAAGTTGAAAATCGTTGTGGCGAAGTCATGGCCTGCCAGCGCGCCTTGCGCATGCAGCTTGCGCAGCAGGGCTTCGACATCGCCTTGGCTAACAGTCCCGGGCTTCGGGCTTTCGAGCACGCGCGAAGCGATGGCGGTACAGGAGATCTTCCGCCCAGGGAAATACTGCACCATGACGTTCTCAAGTCGTGGCTCGGACATCGCCGTCGCAATCGCGCGATCAATGTTGGTGATGTCGGATTCCTGCCACGACGCTTCACCGCCGACATAAAGATTCTGGAACTGCATCACCGGCACCGTCTTGCCGCCATGAAAGAGCAAGTCGCGCGTCGGGGAAGGCGCGATGCCCGTCGCCAGCGCTTTCGGCATCGGCAGTGGATTGCCGGGCAGGCCGGCGTATCGATAGTGGATCTTTTCCGCCTGCGAGCCGGTTTTGACTTGCACGCACATAGGGTGAAACAAGTAGTCACTGCTTTTCTTCATCGGCTTTCCTTGGTGACGTGTTATCGCGCCAGTGTCTTGGTTAAGGCGCTAAGTGAGGGCGCAAAGAAGTAATCACCACCTGTGGGAATTACCCAATCCGCCGGCCACAGGATTGTTTCCTTTATACCGTCCGAACCTTTCAATTCGAGTTGTCGGATGCGTTTCCCCAATGCGTCTTCACGCTGCCCGATGATGGGGTCAATTCCACCCGCCTGGGGCTGGTTGAGACTATTAGTCCAATGAGTCATGAGAAACTCAAACTGATTGGCAATCGAGGACTGATAGCAAAGAAACATCAGCCCGCGCTCGTTCTGTAGATCCGTCGGCGTCGGCCGCAGCGGATCAGCCATCGGCGTGCCGAACGGGATGCCGCGCCGCAAGATCAAGCGCATCAAGGTGTCATTGGCTCCGCCCGTATCCGTTCCCATATCGCGCGGATTCACTTTGCGTACATGCGCAAAGTGCGGACACACCTTGCCAAGAAAGTCTTCACGCGCGGGTGGAAAGTTATCGCCGGGATACGTGGGCAATGTCAGCGCAACCGGGGGCGTGTCTACGCTATAAAAAAAGTGGTTGTTGGCCAGGCCATCCTGCGCGAGTGCGGGGGAGTCGGAAAGTGGCGCACGCATAAGGGGAGCACCGCTGGGCCACCGCCCCACCAGCAGCGTGCCCAGGCGCTCCGCCGTCATGCCCGCAAAGCCCGGCTTGGACGCCAGCTGTGCGGCCGTAGCCGTCAGAAACTGCCAGAATCCAGCTACGTTTTGCGTGAGCCTGCGCACCACGAGAAAAGATCCGTTACGCGCCCACGCCGGACGAGGTCGCAGAAGCGGGCCGGGTTGCGTCGGGTCCTGGTTGTTTTGCGTGTGATAACCCAGGATGAACTGGCCAGGCCAGAGCAGCGGTTGCCCCGGCCGCGCGAGCTGGAAGGCCAGTGGATCATCAGGACGGAGGAGACGTGGGGTCAGGAAGTCGCGCGCAGTCCGCGAAACGCGTCCACGCACGCCAGGTTGTGACACGCTATCTTTAAATCCGAAATGTTCATGTCCGGGTTTGTCGGCGCGTGCCTCACCGGGCTGCTCATAGACCAGTTCAAGCGCGAGCTTGCGGTTGGCGGTTAGCGGAAGGGCGGCCAGCTCTGCCTGCAACCCAGCCACTTTCTGAGCGAGCAAGTCGGGCTGGTCACTGGCAATTATCAACAAGAGATCAACGGGATTGTTTTCACCGCCTACTCGCCAATGACTGCTGTGCCCTTCCTGGTTTGCTGTAGTCGGGTCGCCAAGCAAGGTCGAACGCTGTTGCAATCCCGCAAAGAACGGGAAATCCAAATGCTCAAAAGCCGCTACCGCCTTTGGGGACGTCAGCTTGGCGAGGCCGCTGATGGTGAACGCCACGTTGATCCAGGTGGCGCTCAGCCCTTGTGGATCGCGACCGCTGCGTGCGCGTAGGCTGCGATACAGACGGTTGAACGTCAGCACCTCTGCCGTCGTGGCGATGCGTGGAGCGAGGGTTTGCAGCCAGCCTTTCGCGAGCTCGCGGTCGTTGATGCGCAAGAAGAGAAAATGCTGATGATCTTTATTAAACCCCGCCAGGATGTTCCCTTGAATCTCGTTGACGGCGAGCAGCTCCTCACGTGGCGTGACGTCAGTTGTGGGCGCTGTGGATGGCATCGCGATAATTTATTACTCTATTCGTGGGTGATAGCTGATAACGCACTAACGCAGCATAATCAGCATTAGGGCGCCACTCGTCTCGAAGACAGGGTTCCTTCGGTATTGGCTGATTCAGAGACCTGTGGGGATAAACAGGCCCGCGCCTGGTTGTGAATTTGGCCCGCACCGAACGCAACGCCAGTCAATTTCATCGTGATGTGTTCCGCCAGCTGTCCACCGAATGCGATCTTTTCGCCGCCGATTCGAATATCGCTGACCGTGAATCCGGCGTTTTGGGGAACCTCAAAGACCGCACGCACAGCCATACCCGGCTGGCCGCGCGTAACGCGGAAAAAGTTTGGATCAATGGGGGAGCCATTTGGTTTAGTGAAGCCAGCGAGATTGATACTATCGATGTAAAGCCCGACAGGGTTTTGCAAGGTGATGCGGTGGCCGGCCCGGGCGAGGGCATTGACCTGTGCACCGATGGTGGGGTCACTGGCGCGGCCCGGGGCGCCGAACTGCGCACAGCGAATCAGGGCGTCAGCATCCGTGACCGGGTGACCATTTTTCTGGCGCAGAATCGTGGCGAACGCCGCGATGTTGATTTCAGCGCCCAGCGTATTGTTGCGCTGATTCAAATGCATTGCCCCACTTTTCGTGTTCCATTGATTTAGGCGATTATAGTGGCCATTGGCCTGAAATAAATCAGCTTTCTTGACCAGCGGGCTGATAAATTGTTGATAAAGGCTGACGAGCTTGTCAGGCGCTCGTGCGGCAAGAAAATCCCAATACTCAGGACCTTCGCACGTGAAATCCACGCGGACGATTTTTCCGTTTTTCTTAGTCACGAACCATTCAAGATATTCGTCCTGCTTGCGTTCGCCAGACGGTAGTGCCGTATCCGCGCTTTTCAGTGCGGCCAGCCGGTCGCCGGGATGTTGCAAGGTAATCAAGCGCGGGAAGCCGATCCAGGTAATGACGGCTTCCGCGTGGGCATTCGGGGTATCCGTTTTGGTCGGATTGTAAAATTGGCAGGTGTCAGGCGCGATCTCGGCAGTCACTGTTTGGATGTTTTCATCGAATGCCTTGGAGATGAACTGATGCCAGAGAGTGCGCAAATTGGCGTCGAAATCACCCAGATTGGCCGGGGGGTCAAAGCTTGGCAGGAGCATGGGATTCCCTTTTCTTGTGCTTTGGCGTCTGGCATCCGTTGAGAATGCCACGCGCGGTTGCGATCTATTCCCGCAATGCCCCAGGTAGGCCAGGGCAGTCACGAACGGCGGGCAACGTAGGCTATACAGGTGGGCGCATTCACCAGGGTTAAAGGTTGACAGGCTCTGGTCGAGACGCAGTGCGGTCATCCTGCCATCCGTTGTGTGGTTCCCAACTGGCTACTCGCCGTGCTTGATTCTCTTTTTATGCAACTTTTTGCAGCCCGGGAAAAGATAAATGAGCGAACTTTCGGAGTCTTAAGAGAATGGCTTTTCCAGGGCCGTAAGCGCCTCACAGAGGTATGGTTGGCGACCGGCGGGGTCGGGCTGGGGGGCCTAATTTGTAAACAGCTGGTCAGGCAGGAACGTTGTGCTTAGGCACAGACGCCGTTGTTGCAGGCGCGGCCGGCGCTGCAGATGTTGCCGGGGCAGCAGGGCTGGCCTTGGCCGCCGCAGGTGGAGCAGGTGTTGTTGCGATCGCAGACGTAAGGGGCGCCGCAGTAGTCGCCGTTTCCGGCGTTGCTGGGACAGCAGCGCTGGCCTTGGCCGCCGCAGGGCAGGCAGACGTTGTTGCCGCCGCAGCGGGCGAAGGGGGCGGTGCACTCGACGCCGCTGCCGCAGCAGGCTTGGCCGAGCTTGCCGCAGGCGCCGCCCTGGCAGCCGCCGGCTGAGCAGGTGCCTTGGGTGCCGCTGCAGGCGCCGGCGTTGGCAACGCAGCGGTTGGTGTTGTTGTCGCAGCAGCCGCCGCCGTTGCAGACGTTGCCTTCGCAGCAGACGCCGCCGGCGTCGCCACAGGGGCGGCAGGTGTTGCCGTCGCAGGCCAGGCCGGACGAGGTGCAGAAGTCGTTGGCGCGGGTGCGGCCGGTGGGGTCGCCGGGGCAGCAGCGCTGGCCGTTGCCGCCGCAGGGGTTGCCGCCGGTGCTGCACGAGCCGTTGGTGCAGGTGCCGACCTGACCGCCGCAGGCCATGATGGTCCCGATGCAGGTCTCGCCGTTGCAGCAGCTTCCGGTGGTGGCACAGGCCGAGTTCTGGCAGCAGGGACCGCCGTTCGCGCCACAGCCCGCGGCAGTGCCGCCGGCGCAGACCATGCCGCTTACGCCGGGGATGTTCTGACCGCTGGCGACGCAGGAATTGCTGACGCAGCAGCCGCCGCCGTTGCAGGGGGTGCTGCCGGGGCAGCAGGCCTGGCCGGGGGCTCCACAGACGGCGCAGGCGCCGGCCGCGCAGGCCCCGCCGTTGGCGCAGGTCGAGCCGGAGGCGACGCAGGTGTTGTTGCTGGCATCGCAGCAGCCGCCCGAGCCGCAGGTGCTGTTGGCGCAGCAGGGCTGACCGGGGCCGCCGCACTGACGGCAGACGCCGCCGCCGCAGGCGGTGCCGGGATCGGTGCAGGCGTTGCCGGCGCAGCAGATCTGACCCGCGCCACCGCAGGCGGCGCAGACGTTGTTGTTGCAGGCGGTGCCGATGGCTAAGCAGGTGTTGTTGCCGCAGCAGGGCTGGCCGGCGCCGCCACAGGCCGCGCAGCTTGTGCCGACGCAGGTGACCTGGCTGGCGGTGCACGTCGAGCCGGTGCAGCAGCCCTGGCCGGCGCCGCCGCAGGTGCCGCAGCTTCCCATGTTGCAGGTCATGCCGATGGTGGGACAGGTCGAGCCCGAGCCGGTGCAGATGTTGTTGACGCAGCAGCCCCCGCCGCCGCAGCTATTGCCGGCGCAGCAGGCCTCGCCGACGCTGCCGCAGTGGGTGCAGATGCCCTGGCCAGCGCCGGTGCAGACGTCGTTGGCGTCGCAGGCGCGACCGGCGCAGCAGATCTGTCCCGGGCCACCGCAGGCCTGACAGACGCCGCCGACGCAGGCTCCGCTGGAACAGCTGGCCCCGGGACAGCAGGCGGCGCCGAGTCCGCCGCAGTCCATCGACATATCGGGCTGGTTGCCGGCGTTGGGGTCGGCGCTACACCCCCAGCCGATGCAACAGCACACCACCACAAGCCACGCGAGTCTCTTTTCGTACATGATCCCCTCCTCTTAAGACGTAGTGCCCGCAGGGGAGGGGAGCCTTCGGGAATTCAGGGGGCGGCGCGGCTGCGCTCGATGGTGGCAAGGCCGCTGCGGAGGCTGTCGGCGACTTCTGGGCTGCGGGGGTGGCCGGCGCCGCGCAGCACGGTCTCGGCTTCGTCGAAGCGTCGCTCGCGAATCAGCAGCCAGCCCAGCGCCACTGCGACCTCGGCGGCCCGCGGTGAGGCGGGATGGTGCACAAGGAAGCCCCGCATGCGAGCGGTGGCTTCGCGACTCTTGCCGGCCCGGGCCCAGGACACGCTGGCCCAGAAGCGCGCGTCTTCGGCGAGGTTGCCGCTCGGCGATAGCTGCACCGCGCGATCAAGCTCGCCCGCCGCCTCGGCAAAGCGACCGAGCTTGAGGGCAGCAAAGCCACTCTTGAAGGCCCGCTCAGCGGGCGATCCGAGAGCCGCGGAGGATGGCTGTGAGAGGCTCGATGGCGCGGCTGCGGCGGCTCGCGAACCCGTCGCGGGAAGGGGCGGATTTGGCCCCACCGGATGCGTGCCTCCAGAGCCGGTCGGTGCTCCCATCCCGGTCGACTCCCCGCGCCCGCCGGCCGTCAGCGCGTTGGCGCGTCGGCTGGGGTGGACCGGGGCTGCGGTCTCGGGGGTCGCAGCGCGGGCGCCTGGGGGCTCTGCGGTCGGCAGGCTGCTCTCGGCGGTCCACCCTTGGCCGGCCTTGAGCTGCACCGCTGCCTGATCGGCCGGGCGCACTTCCACGTGTCCCAGCGTCACGTACACCGCGGCCAGGCGATCGTGCTCGGCAGTGACGGTAAACCGCGTGCCGCGCACCTCGACTTCGCTGCGACCGACGGCAACCACAAAGCGCTCGCCCGGCCCAAGGGGACGCACGGCAAACTCTAGGCGGCCATGCCGCAAGCGGACAAGCTCGGCGCCGGCCTGCTGGCTGCGCTGATAGTCGGCGTCGCCCAGCGGATGCAGGCTGGCCAGCTCGCCGTGCGGCATGCTTGATCCGGCGGGCTGCCGACTCGACGGGATGACGTTCTGCGACGGACCACCCCGCCGGGGCGACCACCAGGCCACCACCCCCAAGAGCAAGCACAGCGCAAGCCCGGCGAAGATCGCGGTCGCCGAGCGGCGCAGCGGAGGGTGAGCGACCACCGGCTGCACCCGACCCTCTTGGCGCAGCTGCTCGGCTTGATACAGCAGGCGGGCGCGCACCGCATCGCGTCGCTCGGGACTCGGCTGCTCGATCGGCAGCGCTTGGCCCAGCGCGCGAAGCCCCTGCAGGCTCTGCCACTCGCTCTGGCAGCTCTCGCAGTCCGCAAGGTGACGGGCCAGCGACGGATCGTCCCGCCGGGGAAAGGCGCGAGCCAGCGCCTCGGTCTTTCTGCACTTGCTGGCTCTCATGGCGTGCCCTCGCCCAGCGCGCGTCGCAAGCTGCGGCGAGCCTCGTGCAAGCGGCGCCACAGCGTACCGTCGGGCACTCCCAGCGTGCGCGCCACCTCGACCCCGGGGATCTCTTCTAGGTCGCACATCACAAACGCCACCCGCAGATCGTGTGGCAGGTCTTCCAGCGCCCCCTTCAAGCGGGCCAAAAACTCGCGCTGTACCGCCTGCTGTTCGGGGCAGCAGGCCGGCTCGCCGTCCGTCGGCAGACTGTCCGAGAGGCGCATTCGCCGATGTTGACTGCGGTGGTGATGGCGCGCCACGTTGCTGGCGATGCCCAGCACGTAGGTGCGCACCGAGGCTCGTCGCTGGTATCCCCCCGCCGCCCGCATCACTTCGATAAAGGTGGCCTGCACTAAATCATCCAGCTCGGGGCACGTGGCGCCGACCAGCCGCGAAAGCACGCGATAGACGACGGCGTGGAAGCGCTCGTAAAGCTCGCCGAGTGCCGCGGTATCGCCGGTGCTGCAGGCCGAAAGCAGCGCCTCGTCCGACAGGCTCTTGGGCAGGGCCTGCGGTGGTGAGGCGGGCCGACGAAACGGCAGGATCTTGCCGCTCATCGTGGGCTCCAGCGCAGGCCCAGCTGGCCCAGCCCCAGACCCCAGGGCGGCATCACCAGCTCGACGATCTGGCTGGTCGTCGTGCCGTCTTTGGTGACCGGCACCGCGACGAGCGGCGGGGTGACGTGGCTCAGCGTGGCATCAAAGCTCGCGGCGAGCGAGAGCGACAGGTCGGCGACTAGCCGGAAGGCCAGCTCCAGTCGTAGCTCGGTCTGTAGCTGGCCCTGATCGGCGCTCACCGCCACCGCCGTGACCGTCGGGCTGGGGCCACTGCCGCTCTCTTCGATGGTGCCGTGGCTCTCTTCAGCCAGGATGCGGGCGGCGGTATGCAGCCACGACACCCCCAGACCCAGGCTCGGCGTCAGCGAGAAGCGCCCCCACGCAAGCGGCAGCGCGAGCAGGGCCAAAAACTCAGTGGCGATGCGGCGGCCGTCGCGGCTCTCGTTGCCGATCTGGGCCAGCGTGCGCCAGCTTCCCCCCAGGCACAGACGATATAGGCGAGCGCAGCCGCGCAGGTTGGCGCCCAGCCACGGCCGGCCCGTCACATCGCCACCTGCATCGAAGAAGACCGCGATACTTGCGGCGGGCCGCGCCGGCCCCGCAGGCGTCGGGCTCAACGGAGCGGAGGCAGGATCGAGACCGGCCGCAGCCGGGGAGGGCAGCACCGCCGAGAGGAGGAGCGGCGCGCTTAAGTCGCTGCGCACCCAGCTTTCGATCAGCGCCACCGCCGTATCGCGATCCGCCACCACCCGCTCGGCACGTCGAATCTCGTCGCGCAAGAGGACGACGATGCGTAGCTCGCTGCCCTGCAGGCTGACCCGCGAGACTGGGCAGCCCGCACTCGGCTGACTCGCCACGCCGCGCGCGCGCAGGGCGGCCGAAACCGCGCCGCTCAGCGCGGGATCGCCTTCGACCTGGACCGCCGGGGCGCAGGCGCCGCTCGCCGCGGGCAGACTCTGCGCTGCTGCGAGCGCTGGCCACAGGCCACAGGCGAGCAGGCCCAATCCCAAGCCCAGACCTGGGCCCAAGCGGGACTGTCCCCTGCGATCTGCCTCCCCCAGCGGCATCTCGTCCATCCATCCTGAGTGCCCGCAGCGGGGGCCACCCTTCGCAGAATTATCGCTGACCCGGCCGTGCGACTAAATACGAATCTAAACACAATCTCGACTAGCAACTGTTCTGCTATCGGGGTGAAATGCAGACAGTGGCCGACATTTGAAATATTTAAGTCATGAATTATGAATAAAACGTCATCTATTTAGAAATTAAATCACTGCGCCGGGCCGCCCCTGCCCGATCGCGTCCCGCCCGCTTAGGCGGTTTATGGCGAAGCGGTGACCGCCGCCAGGGTCGGTAGCACGGTGATGCCGGCCCGCGGGCAGCCGTCGTGCACCGTCGCGGCGCAGCGCTGCGGCTTGAGGTCTTTGCTGTAGCAGATGCGCACCTCGCGCAGCATTGGCCCGCGGCAGTAGATGGCCAGGCTATCGGGGAGCAGGCCGGGGTTGGCGCTGACTAGCTCTTGCCGCAGCTCAGCCGGCGTGGTCTGCACCGGCGCCGTCGGCTTCTGATAGCGGGGCGGGATGCGCAGGGCCGTAAACAGCGACTCGGCGGCCGTGAAGTAGCGCTCGGGCGACAGGCCGCTGCAGGTGCCGTGCTTCTGCCACTCGTGCTGCACCAGGCGCTGGCTGGGCATGATGCGTACCAGCCGCTGCACCAGCGTGGCGTCGAGTGGACCGGGCACCGCACACGACTCGGGATAGCCCTGGGCGGCGTACTGCGGCCACAGCCCGTGCAGCACGAAGCCAAACGAGGCCCCCGCGCCGCACTGCGTGTCATCGGGGCGGGCCTGCTTGCCGCGCGTCGCACAGAACTGTGGCGACCACGACAGCGACAGGACGTAATAGTCGAACTGTCCGGCGATGTGCTGGCGATGGCCGCCGTTCTGCCCCTCTTCTCCGTCGCTGGCATCACTCGATTCCAGCGTGCCGCCGGTCTGGGCAGCGGCTGCTGGGGGTGCCGCCGTTGCGGTCCCGGCCGTCGCTGGCGCGGCGGTCGTGGGGGCGGTCGTCGGCACTGGTCCTTGCCCGGTCTTGGCGGGGGTTGGGCAGGCGGTAAACAGCAGGGTAGCCAACGTCGCCACCGACAGACGCAGTGGAGAACGCAGCCAGCTTATAGAGCGGGGGACAGAGCGGGGGACAGACAGGAACACGGGCAACCTCACAGACAGCCGCGCGGGCCGAAACGCGCCCATCATAAACGCCTTCGCTCTCGCGGGACAGCCAGCGATCGTCAGCCCCTCACCGCCAGCCTCCCATCGCCAGCCCGGCCCCGGCCTGCCGGTCGCTTTGCCCGCCGTCCTGATTTTATTGTTATATCGATCTGATACCGATTGAATCTGGCGGACTGGGTTAATGTTGATTATTAAATGAAGCCGATAAAAATTGCATGCCTGGCACCGCTTCAGGTCCAGTTCAAGAGGGGGCTGTGTGGTCCGAAGGGCGGGCCGCGCGTTGATACACTGATCGCGGATGATGCCGCCCAAGCGCACGAGGGAGACCGTCCCGGGGACGCCGCGCTCGCTGCGAGAGCTGGCTTTTGTCGCCGGCATGCGGGCTTGCACGGCTTGTGGCGATCACTCGGACCTTCCGTGGCAGACGCAGTGCTGCGATGCGGGGTGGCTGACCCGCGCGACCTGCCCAGCCTGCGGAACCGAGCGCGTCTACGTGTTCGCGAAGCCGTCCGCGGTTCGCCAAGCTCGGGTCGAAGATCTGGCCGAAGACTTGGCCGATATCGATCCGCCGGAGCTTGAGCTGGGCGAGGGGCCATCCTCGCTCATCGATGCCAAGGCCCTGCGCGCCGAGATCGGACGGCTGGGCCCGATCATTACCTTCGACTTCGACTGGGATCGCATGGTGCGGCTGCAGACCGCGTACAACGAGCTTGCGAAGCTGTCGCCATCCCAAAAGGTCGAGCGCGAGCGGGCGCGCCTAGCTGCGCTGGTGCAGACCCACATTGCCCGGCGGTATCGCGTGCCCGGCGAGGGCAAGACGTCGCGGGGCTCGCTGGATCGAGCGGCGCAGCAGGCGCACTGGGACTGGTCTCAGCGCGGACGCAGCGGCAGCGGCCGGCTCGATGTCGCCTACGGTTCGTTTGCCGGCAGTCGGCTCGACGGGTTCCGCGCCGCTGGGGCCCGCTTCGAGTGGGTCGATCTGCGCGGCTCGAACCTCAACCTCGCCGACTGGAGCGAGGTCGAGCTTGTGCACTGCAACCTCAGCCTCTCATCGCTCAGCTCGACGAGGTTCCGCGGCGCACGCATCCGCGACACGATGTTGCAGGACTGCGGCGGCGCCCGGCTGAGCCTGGCCAGCGCGAGCATCCACAGATCATCGTTTGCGCGCTCGCTGCTCGACGGCGCCGAGCTGACCGACGCCATCGTTTCCGACACCGACTTCGAGCGCGTGGTCTTCGGCTTTGCGCGCTGGGATCGCGCCCGATTTTTGCGCTGCCGATTCCGCGGCGCATCGCTTGAGCCCACGCGTACCCGCCCTCCCGCGACGATGCGCGGCGCCGTGTTCGAGGAGTGCGACTTCCGCGACACCGACTTCACCGGCACCGACCTACGCGGCGCGACCTTCGAGCGCTGTCGCTTCAAGGGGGCGCACGGCGTACCCAAGCACTTCGCCGGCGTCACCCTCATCGGCGGCTCCACCGACGAAAGCGCTCTGTTCGCCCAGCTCGTGCCGCAGCTTTGCGCACCGGCTCTCGTCAGCCACCCCAGACCCGTGATCGTCGCTGACGATCGCGCTCCGGGAGCCGACGGCCTCGCCGTGTTCGAGCTCGTTTCCGACCGCGCGCGCCTGATCGGCCGCACCACGCAGGCGCAGCTCGACGCGATCATCGCGAACCGGGGCACGCTGCCGGCGCGAGGCACCACCTACGGAACCAGCGGCTTCCTCTGGCTCGCTGGCGAGACGTTCTGCGTGTACTCCTCGGAAGACATGCCGCTTGCAGTCACGCGCCATGAGCTCCGGCTGGCCACCGTGCCGCATCCCATCGCCGACGTGACCCGCGTCGCCCTGTTTCAGGATCCCCGTCGCCGCGGCCGTCGTGGCGTCGCTGTCCACACCCCCACCGCCCGGCCCAGCCGACTCGTCGTCGTGCAAGAAGACGACTGCCTCGCCTCCGAAGACCCCACCTATCCCGAAGCCGAACTGCGCCAAGAATCCGCCTGGGCCGAAGTGCTCGCCCGCGACCTGGCTGCATGGCTGCACGTCCCCCTGGACAGCGAGCCCTGCCTGGCTTGAACGACGCCGCGGAAGGCAGGCAAAGCAGTCGCTTTAGAGCCTGCTTGCTGCGCGCCCCCGGGGGGGCTAGGTGGGGTGAGTGATGGGGTTCGAACCCACGACGACCGGAGTCACAGTCCGGTGCTCTACCAGCTGAGCTACACTCACCAGAAGCGCCACAGATGTATAGGGCAGAGGCTTTTCTCTGCCAAGTAAAAAGTGTGCGGAGCTCCCCCATCATGTCAGGTCGCTCTCCTCGGTCGGTTTTCTCGTCGTTGTCGTCGTTGATTGGGTCGCGGTTTTCGCTGTGGGCGGCGGCTTTGGCGCTGCCGATCGTGGGACTTTCGGCGGCGCCTGCTTCTGCACCTAATGCTTCCCCACCGACGGCGAGCCCGGTCGCAGCGGCCGCGGGCAAGGAAGGGGTGGACAGTACGGGGCGGATTCTCGACGCGCTGAAGCAGGAGCTTGCGCGCTCGATCGCACGGCTGCGGCTGCGCAACTACGAGGCGCCTTACTACATCAGCTACACGCTGCGCGATGGCGATAACAGCGACGCGGAAGGGCGCTATGGGGCGCTGTACAGCCAGGGGCGAGAGCGTTCGCGCGTGGTGCGGGTCGAGGTGCGGGTCGGCAGCTACGATCTGGACAACACCAGCGTCGATGAAGACGACGGCGGCGACTTCGTGCTGAGCTTGAGCAACGTGTCGAAAGACGCGCCGCTCGACGATGATCTGGACGCGCTGCGGGCGACGCTGTGGCAGATCACCGACTACAAGTACAAGCAGGCCATCGCGGCGTATGCGCAGAAGCGGGCGCGCGGCGTCAAGCGCATCGATCCCGAAGACAAGGTGGCCAGCTTTTCGCGCGAGCCGGTGCAGAAGGCCATCCTGCCGGCGCCGCCGTTTGTCGTCGATGAAGCGGCGATGGCCGAGGCTGTGCGGCAGATCGGGGCGCGCCTCAAGCAAGCGCCCGTCTTGTCCGGCACGGTCAAGGTCGCGGCGGCTCGCGAGACCCGCTACTTCGTGTCCAGCGAAGGCGCCGAGGTCGTCGAGCATCAGGCGCTGTGGAGCGCGCACCTTTTGGCGCAGACGCGGGCCAAGGACGGCATGATGCTGACCAACGCGCGCGACTTTTACAGTCCCGAGCGCGGCGAGCTTCCGACGACGCCGGCTCTGGTTGCGGCGATGGATGGTCTGGTGCGCGATCTGACGCTGCTTCAGTCGGCACCGGCGGCTGATCCGTACAACGGCCCAGCGATCCTGATGGAAGAAGCAGCCGGCGTGTTTTTTCACGAGACCATCGGTCACCGCCTGGAAGGCGAGCGCCAAGGCAACGAGCAAGAGGGGCGGACGTTCAAGGGCCAGATCGGCAAGCCCGTGCTGCCCGACTTCATCTCGATCATCGACGATCCGACGCAGGATCGAGTGACGGTGACGCCAGTTGCGCTGGCTGGCTCGGCGCTGGGTTCGCCGGCCGGGCTGCAGACGCCGGCCCTCATTCGCCTCAACGGCTACTACCGCTTCGATGACGAGGGTGTGCCGGCCCGCGCCGTGACCCTGGTCGATCGCGGCGTCCTGCGCGACTACCTGAAGTCGCGGACGCCGGTGCTCGGCTCGCTGCACAGCAACGGGCACGGTCGCGCCGAGGGGGTCAGCGATCCCATCGGTCGCATGGCCAACCTGATCGTCAAGAGCAACCGCGCTGTCGCCATGAGCCAGCTTAAGGCCCAGCTTCTCGACGAGGTGCGGCGCCAGGGCAAGCCCTATGGGCTGATCATTCGCGACATCCTGGGCGGCTCGACCAACACCCAGAACTACGGCACGCAGAGCTTCCGCGGCCAGCCCACCATGGTCTTCCGCGTCGACGCCAAGACCGGCGAAGAGTCGCTGGTGCGCGGCGTCGAGATGGTCGGCACACCGCTGTCCAGCGTGTCGAAGATCCTCGCGACCTCAGACACTGTCGGCGTGTTCAACGGCTTCTGCGGCGCCGAGTCGGGCATGGTGCCGGTCTCGACGGTGGCCCCGGCCATCCTGTTTAGCGAGATCGAGCTTCAGCGCGCCCAGAACATCTCGGAGCGGCCGCCGATCCTGCCGCCGCCCTGGCGCGACGACGGGGGCAAGGCCGCTCCCCGCGGGGGCGGAGGCGAGCGCCGCACCCTTCGCAAAAAGCCGGCCGGTCGTTAAGAGAGGGGTGCCCAGATGCTGCCGCGTATCGCACCGCCCGCTCGCCATCGCTTCGACGGCCTGAGCGGCCTACTTTGCCTGTTCTGTTTGCTGTTTCTACCCGGCTGCTTGCGCGGCGAGGACTTCATCCGCATCGGGGTGCTGGTCTCGCCGATCGTCTATCTGGCGGTGCCCTGCCTGCTGTACGGGCTGCGTCGGGGGTATCGATTCCTGGTGCCCGATGCGCCGTACCGTCTGCCGGTGGTGGCGCTGCCGCTGATTACGCTGCTGAGCGTCGATCTGTTTCTGTGGTGGAAGCTAACGCAGTCCAGCCGGGATCTGCACGAGTTCTGGGACGCGCTGGCCCATCTTGGCCCCCTGACCACGATGTTGATGTGGCAGGCAATCGCCAGCATCGTGCTTGTGACCTGGCGACTGTGGTTTTTGTTTCACAAAGAATCCAGCTATGAGGGAGCCGGATTCGTCGCCACCGCCCTCTACCTGGGCCCGGGAATCCTGCATTCCCTGGGGATCGGGCGCAGTGTGATCGATGTTTATATTCCATTTTTAGTCTGGTTAAGTATCTATGCGGTTGGCGCTACTCCCATCTTAGTAACCCTATTTACACTGGAATATATCCTGCGCAGGCGCTACCTCAATCCCAACCCGCTCGACCTCCGTTAGTCCGTCGCGGCGCCCCCAACCGCTGACCGCGTCACGCGGGAACGAAGGCGGGGGGAAATAGGAATGGGAACAAGGGCGGGGGGAAATGGGAATGGGAATGGGAACGAAGGGCGGGGGGAAATAGGAATGGGAACGAAGGCGGGGGGAAATGGGAATCGGCAGGAAGTCAGGGCGGCGGTCAGCGGCGCCGGGAAACTGCACGTTCATCCCGCTACTCCCGCGGTTGGTGACGGGAGGCGGGGGGCCTAAGACCGCCTCTCAAAACCGTAGCGAGGAACCCCAGCGGCAAGGAGGGA
>CALFYE010000288.1 GCA_937952145.1 uncultured Myxococcales bacterium | reverse complement strand
ATCGCCACGGAAAGGCACCGTATGGATTCATGAAGGTGCCGCGGGGGGATGGCTCACGATTCAAGGTTCTCGTCGAGAATCCCGAGGAACAAGCGACGCTGCGCCGCAGACGCTCTGCTACGAAACATGGAACAGGAACACGAGCGCCTGCACCCCGATGAGCCGTTTCGCAGACCCGGATTCCCAAGGCTGGCCGTGCTACTGAAAGAGGCGGGGTATCGAACGCCGAAAGGCCACGACCACTGGTGGCCGGCGCAGGTGCAGCAACTTCTGGATGGGCGCTTCGATGGCTACTACGCGGGGACGAAGGAACAGTGAGGCGGGGTGTCAGTCGGCGAGGACTTCGGAGATGGAGTGAGCTGATAGCGCGCGCTCGATCCAGCGTTCGAGCTGTTGGGTGTCTTCGCACTCCTGTATCTGGTGCCGCTGAGCGTCCGTCGCGCTCAGGCCGCGCGAAGACAGGATGCGCAGCAGCGCCTTGGCTTCGCCTCGGGCCTCGCCCTTGGTTTCACCATCGGCGACGCCAGCGTTGTAGTGATCGCGTTCCCACTGCGTGCGGGGTTTGTAGTTGGCCCAGGGGTTCAGCATCTTGATCATCTCCTGTAGCAGTAGAAGCCGCTCATCGTCAACGAGGCCACGAAGCAGGCCGTAGAGCCAGAGCGCAGCCTCGGGACCGCCCACGGCATCCGCCGCGCGCAAGGCGTGTGTCGCATCGACTTCGCCACCGGCATCGTTGACGTGCAGGACGGCGGAGAGCATGGCCAGCGGCAGGTCGGCGCGGGCGGCCTCTTCGGAATCGAGTCGCCGGACATCGTCGGGACCGACGACGAGCGGTCGGAACGGGGCATGCGGCTGGCACGTCACAATCGGCTGTTGTGCCCACTGCGCGGTCTGTCGATTGGTGGCGATGACCAAAAGGTACGTCTTCAGCAGCCCGCGATGCTTGGCGTGCAGCGCGGCGGTGTAAAGCGGCCAGCTGGACCGCTTGTCGGGATCGTGCTGGCGCTGGATTTCAAGCACCACCGCACCGACGGGCTCTTGACCGTTGCGCAGCACCATCGCGCCGTCTGCTTCCCACTCTTCGACGGCGATCTGGTTGAAGCGGGCCGGATACGGCTCGGCGACGGTCGCAGCGGGCAGGGGCTGCCCGCACAGGTCCAGGAGCTTGGGCAGAAGCTGCGGGTGGCGGTGACAGAGTTCCAGCGGCGCTTCGTGTTCGATGGATACGGTCATGGCGGGGCGGGAGGAGATAGGCCACGCCCCCCCATTCGTAAAGGGCAGCAGGCTCGCGCCCGTCGGAAAAATCGATCTCTGTGAATTTTCGGGGATTTCGATGTCGCGGAAAAACCCCGCAATGTCGCGGGGGAAGCGGGTACGGTAACGGATAAAAGGGGGGCCGATGCCGAGGGTAGCTCGCTGTCAGGTCTGTAGCGTCTCGCTGCCGGCGGTTCAGCGCAGGGATACGCGCTACTGTGGGTCCACATGCCGCGTCCGCGCATCACGGGCCCGTCGAAAAGGTCGCCTCTCTCCAGATGATCTGCGTCGCCGCTGGGCGTGGTCGCGGACGCCGACCGACACGCGGTCCTGGGAGCTGCTGTGGTATCGCCGCTTGGCCCACAGTCCGCTGCGCGCGCTGGCCGCCAAGCATCGCGAGACGCAGGCCCTGCACGCGCAGCTTGCCGACGCGCAGGCGGCGATCCGACAACAAGCCACGGAGCTTGCCACGGTGCGCCAGCAGCTTGCCACGCAGGCCGCGGAGGCGGCTCGCAGTGCGGCATCTACCATCGAGCAGCAGCGTCAGATCCAGGCCGATCTGACCACTGCGCGGGAGTCTGTGACCGCACAGCGCGAGTGTGCCACCGACCTAGAGCGCCAGCTTGCCAACGCGGTTCGTCAGCGCGACCTGGCCCGCCACGACGCGCGCAGCCTGCGCCGCGAACGCGACACCGCGCAACAGCAGGTCTGTCGCACCGAGGCGATTGTCGAGAAGCTGCAACAGACGCTCTCGCTGACCAGGCGAGAAACCGACGCCCATCAAGACGCACTCCGGCGGGCCCGTCGCCGCAACGTCCGCCTACGCCGCAAGCTGGTGCAGGTCCGCACGGTATCGTCGCAGCGCGCCATGTTGGCGCACGCGCTGCATCAGCGGCTCCTCCGCGTTCGGCAACGCGCCCTGCAGACGCAGACCGAGCATGCCCAGGCGCTACGTGTGGCACATGACCGCATCGCCGAACAAACACAGTCCATCCACACGCTACAAAGTGAACGCGACGACGCCCGAGGAATGCAGCAAGTCCATCAAGTCAGTGTCAACCTCCTGACCAGTCTGTTGCAGAGTGCGTCCAAGCACGCCGACGACACCAATGCAAAGCTCAAAGAAGCCCGCAAGACCCAGGACGACCTGGCTGCCGCGTTGCAATCAGCCAGCGACGAGGCGAAGAGGGCGCAGCAAGCCCTGGACAGCTACAAATCCACGACCGAAGCCGAGCTGGCAGCCCTGCGCGCCTATCGCGACCGCACCAACGATCCCAAGCCCGAAATTGAGGAGCTGAAAAAAGAAATCGTCCAGCTCACGAGCGCCGTCAGTTATGCCGAGCACCGACGAAGTGAATCTAAGCGGGTGCTCGACATCCGAACCGATCTCTACAAGTACTACGATCGGCGCAACACTCGGCGAATCCAGGAGCTACAAAACCAGATCCGCGAGCTTGGCGCCGAACCGAGGGAGACGGTGTTTGAGGAGGATCGGGAGTAAGCCTGGAACACCGCGGTCCTCCGAGCGCCCTACCCGCGTAGAAGCGAGCGAAAGACTGTCAATGCGGCCTCCTTGGTTCGGAACTCCTGGAGCCACATACCGGCGCCATCGATCTGCCAGCAGACCAGCACCCAATCCCCCCCACGGCAACTCGGCCACTTGCAGACTTCCACAACCGAGCGTCCAGCTTTCTCCATCTGGTCACCCTCACGGACCATGGCCCGCAACCTGACTGGGCGAAGGCCGCACCGTGTCCTGTGCATGCGACGCCACCAAGCAACGAAAGCGCAGAGCCGATCATCACTCTGCACAGGCCGCCACCGCGACTTGAGAAGCGCAAGCGACAGGGGGCGTTTCGGTTGGCATCCAGCGACGGAAGCAGGTCGTTTCATCGGCGCATCCTTCTCTTCAGATCAATCAGTCGAGTCCGCTGATTAGAGGTAATAGAGTTATCGCGGTCAATGATTTCTTCTATTAGAGGTAACTGTCCGTCGCTGGTGGACGCTTGACATGGCGGGGCAGCGGGGGACACTCCCGAAACCACGCAATGAAGAAAGTAAAGTTCAACGTCTACATCAGCCCGGAACTCGCCCAAGAGGTGCGCGAGATGGCCTTCGAGCACCGACTCACACTCGGCGAATTCTTCGAGGCTGCTGCCAGGCTCGAACTACAGCGGCTGCAGGCCGAAGAAGCAAAGCCGAAGGAACCCAAGCTGCGCACGGGGCGTCCGCTGCGGCCAGTCGGTCGCAGCCCGGGAAGGTTTGGATAAGTCTGCCTTGCTGCGGGTCTGCGACGCCTCGGTCCCCTACACCATTTGAGCCGCCCCAGCGAGCCCGTCTGTGCTTGGCAGGAGGTCGTGGTTATGCGAGCCTGCCGATAATGAGTGCAGGCTCCGTGGACACCGTCGCGCAAGACATGCACATACCGGCCACGCTGGTGGAGGCCCTTCGAGCTCGTCGAGTAGTTCCATTTGTTGGGGCAGGGGTATCGCGTGCGGTCGTCCGAAAGGGAGCCGGAGCTCAAGGTCCACTGTTCCCATCCTGGTCCGAACTTCTGGTGAGGGCTGCTGATGCCCTCGATCTGGATGGCAGGCCCGGTGAGGCAATGGCGATCCGCGGGCAACTAAAGAAGTCGAAGCCCGACTACTTGCTCGCCGCGAAGGAAGCGCGGGACGGTCTCGGTGCACGGTGGACTGACTTTCTGAAGAACGAGATCGATCTCTTACTGGACGATGCTGCGCCCGAGAGCTTTAGGCTGGCGACGGCACTGTGGCGGCTCGGCAGCCCCCTGCTGGTCACGACCAACTACGATCATGTGCTCAAGTGGACTTGTCCGCAGCCTGCGGGCTACGCGAACTGGCTAACGAACCCACAGGCAGAACTGGCGCAGCTTCACAAAGCGTTGGGGAGCCTGCCGCCAGGAACCTGGCCAAAGCGTCCGACAGTGTGGCACCTGCACGGGCACATCGATCACGCCGCGGATCTTGTCTTGACACCAGATGGCTACGAAAGGCTGTATCCCACGACGCCGCATATTCAAGATAGCTGCAAAGCCGCTCTCCAAACACTCAAGACTCTGCTCCTCTGTCGTGTGTTCTTGTTTGTCGGCTTCAGCCTGGACGATGTCGCATTTCTGGGTGTTCTTAAGGATATTCAACATGATTATTCAAATTGCGGAGAGACGCATTATGCGCTCATCCGTGAAAGTGAACGTGCAAAGATCGAAGAGAGGATTGGCAATTTGCCGATTCGTCTGTTGCCATTTCGCGACTTTGGCGAGCCGTTGCTGCAACGTGTTCTTGGCCTCTCTAGCAGCATAGGAGAGTCCAGCTCTGGTTCGGCGGTGGCCCGGACGGATGAAATCAAGACGCTGGCTCACGCCATCTCACCATCGCTGGCTCATGCAAGTGGCACTTCTTCACAAACCGCAGTCTTGTCGGACGCTCGCGCCATGACAGCCCATGACCCCTACGACCAGCTCGCAGAACATTTCTTGGAACTGGCACCGGATCAACGCAGGGAGATCGCGCGTCAGCTTGGCCTGCTGCCAGCGAACCATCTGAGCCTGAGTCGCATCGAGCTGAGTCAGCAAGTTTTTTTGGCTGCCAATTCCCAGAGACTGCTTGCCTCATTGTGGACAGCCGTTGAGGAGAGGCACCCGGAAGGCAAGCCGACACCCAACCCCTTCTCGACCTAGCTAGACACGAAACGCGCGTGTAACCACGTTCCAGGGTATCTCCAGAGGCTCCTCATGCACCCATCGTTCGCCGATTGGTATCGCCCGCTGCTCACTCAGCCAGATGAAAAATTTCTCAAGTCGAGATGGGATCTCGTCGAGGCAACCGCGACCAATCTGTCGATACCACTCGCCCTGGAACTCTTGAGACTGTCGTTCGGTCTTCCAATCCAGGACGACGAAGCCATTGCAGAGCTGAAAAAGCAGTTGAAGCCGGAGGGTATGAATTACGCTAGGGCAACGGCTAACTTGGAGCTGGCGCTGCTCGGAGATTGTATTCTTTTGCAGTCATTTGGACAAGCCAAGTCACGCTTGTTATGGTCACATATCACCATCGCTTGCTCCTTGGTTTGCCAGCAAGCGCTTCGCCCAACGATTCAAAGGACTGTTCAGCAACAGTTAATACAGGAAGCACGGATGTTGGTCGATTCATATTCCGTACAATCAAGGAAGCTTGGGAATTTAGGATGGCAAAATAGCAGTATGATGCCAGAATGGCCTGAAGTCTCTGATCCACCTACAAAGATAAATGAGGAAACACAGCAGCAAGCGGTTACTGGAACGTATGTCAATACTCAAGTTTCTTTCAAAATACCGAGAACCTCACAGCTCAATCAGTTGGTCGCGACCGTACAGGAGACAAAGAGGAGCATCTCCACAATTACGTCAACACTGGACAAATTCGCCAGCGTTGCAGATGATATATTAAGCAAAATAAATACAAGCATTGCTGCGCCCCAGGAAGAGAATAATATTCACTGGTATCTGCTGGGTGAAACCAGTCGCGACTTACAGCGGCGGTTTGCATCTTTCGATATCGAAGAACTGACTCTGATCGCAGCAAAGGAATTGGCTGATCTAACTGAGAACGTACCCGGATTATACGCGGCCCTCGGATTCCTTGACCGCATACTTAGCCACGGACGCCCCCCCAACGCGGCAGAGCAGCCGCTCGGCCTTGAACGGGCGATTGCTGCTGCTCAGCAGCTGTGGAAGACAAAAGGAATTCAAGTCGTGGGGTTTGACGCGACCCAGGATCTAACGCCGATCCTCTCCGCGCTGGGCTGCGCCACGACCAGCGATGAGGACTGGCGAAGCCTGATTCCGCAGCTCTGTCGTGTAGATTTGGGCATGCAGCTCCCGCCGGTATTGCTTTCCTATCAACTGTACCAAGAGATTCTGCTGTCACGGCTTGCTCGACAACAACTTGGTCAGAAGGGAACCAAATGACTATGGTGGCTCCCGGCGTTTGCAAACAAAAGGGTTGTCAGGTGGCTACCACTGGGCTGTGTGTCGAGGATATCAAGCCAGTCGAGCGCTGCCCACACTTTCAACCTAAGGCCGCCGTAGTCATTAATGCTCCTGCGGCTCCGTCAACCAAAACCAAAGCGGCGATCGAGAACCCGCTCGACTTGCCTTCAGGAAAGGAACTTTCCGCAGCTCAAGCCAATGATCTATTACGGATCGAGGGGGGGACCGTGATTGCACTGGCCGGAGACGAGGATGTCGGCAAGACCACACTCATCGCCACGCTTTACGATCGGTTTCAGGATGGCCCGTGTGCAGGATTCAGTTTCGCGGGTTCTGAGACCCTGGTCGGTTTTGAGCTACGTTGCCACGATGCCCGAACCTCTAGTGGACGGCCAAGCCAGGAGACGCAGCGGACCAGCCGCAAGGCGCCGTTGCACTTCCTGCACCTCCGTGTCTCGCGGGATGGCCCGCAAGCGAGTGGCCGGGAACGACATAACTTGCTCTTGTCGGACCTGTCGGGTGAATGGTTCAAACTCGCCGCAGACAAGCAAGACGAGTGCAAGAAGATGAAGCATTTTCGCCACGCGGATCGGGTCGCGCTCTGCATCGATGGCGAGAAGCTAATTGATCTGAAGGAGCGACAAGGTTGCGTAGCGGTGGCCGCCGGCCTGCTCAGCAACTTGTTGGCGACAGAACTGCTGGACCAGTCATCTATTGTCGATGTCCTAATCACTAAGTGGGACAAGGTTGAATTAGACGCCAAAGCCGACATCCACAAGAGTTTTGTTTCTCAGGTTGAGTTGAAGCTGAAGGCAGACTTCGCAAACCGTCTTGCCTGCTTACGTTTCTTTCGGGTTGCGGCACGTCCGGATCAAGGCAGTTCCTTGCCACTGGGTTATCAGTTAGACGAGCTACTGACAGCCTGGCTTACCCCTCGACGGCAGCTACCTATGCCTCCGTTGCGTTTTCAGGAGCCATCAAACTTAAGAGAGAGCGAGCGGTACCTGCGGAGGCGACTACCTAAGTATTTTGAGCCGGAGGAGGCATAAGACATGGCCCGGTCACATACCCCCCCCGTACCTAAACAGATTATGCTGGCAGGGTTCTCTGGCGCTGGAAAAACCACATTTCTTGCAGCGTTGTGGCACGTAATCTCAAACAAGGGCGAAGTTCCAAACGCGCTGACGCTGGAGTCACCGCCCAAAGAGGCTGAACACCTAAACGCGCTGCGCGAAAAGTGGCTCCGCTGCGATCCCGTTCTTCATACAGAGCTGACGAGTGCAAAGCAGGTCGTCATGAGCTTGGCCAAGCCCGATGGGACACCCGTCGGAACTGTAATCTTGCCGGATCTGTCAGGTGAGTCTTTTGGGGCGCAGTGGGAGCAACGTCAGTGCGCTGAAGCAACCGCAACCATGCTGAAGGAGTCTTGTGGCGTCTTGCTGCTGATGCACCCACATCAGATCCAGCAGCCTGTCCGTATTCGCGACAGAGTGGCTCTTGCCGCCACAATAAAGGCAAGCGCCGTCGCGGCAGGTCGAACCGGCAGCACAGGGGCCACACGCAAGGAGTGGTTGCCCAGCATGACTGGCACCGATGTGCAGTTTGTGGATCTTCTCCAACTCATGCTCGTACAACGCGGCAGTAATCCTGCTCCCCTGCGACTGGCGATAGGTATCTCGGCATGGGACTTGGTGACAGGTCTGGAGCCGATGGAGTGGCTTAAGAACACGCTTCCACTTTTTCACCAGTATCTGAATTCAAATCAAGATCTGTTCAGCATACGGGTATATGGAATCAGCGCACAAGGAGGCGACTACAAGCAAACAACCGACGAACTTCTCGGCAAGTTTCAAGCATCTGAGCGGATAACGATCGTTGGGCCAGATTGCGACCCACATGATCTGACTGCCCCACTCAAGTGGCTGTTAGCAGTCTGACGGGTAGTGCTCGGTGGCCGGAAAGATCCACATACACCAGACACTGCATGGTTATGACCGCGGGCACCGACTGTTGTCTTCCTCGGTAGAACTCTCTTCGGTTGCTCATCGAACTCTGCTTTATCTTAGTGACTTATCAGGGACGGGCCGGGCCGACGGTTTTGAGGCTTATCTGACCGGATATCCGATTTTTGATATGGGCGTCTATGCGCTGGCCCAAACTTGGGAAGCCCCAGAGCTAGAACGTCCTGGCTGCGTATTTACACATACCTTACTCATCGGATTTACAGAGCTAGCTCAGATTGCCAATTTGAATGCCCTCCTGGCTCTTTTCCGTCGGCCCAATAAACAGTTTGACGCTGCAACGTATAGTGTTCCTATTTTGCACAATGAGACGCATGCAAAAAACCGCTTGATCAATGAGTTTCAAACGGCAGCCCTCTTGACGGCGCTCTATGCTCATGGCGAACAACCCGTGGTCATTGCCTCAGAGCAAAGCACCGAATGGGAAGACTCGATTCTGTCGGTTTGGTCCCAGATGTGGCCCCGTCTCAGACGGCACTTTCTGTTCTCAACTGGCTCCCTTGGACCCCGTTCTCTCGATGGCGTTCCGTTTGATCTTCAGGTGATTCCACAGCGATGGCAAATTCGCATGGCGCGTGAGTTTCCAGATTCGGTGTGGCTCGATGCTGAGAACGCTGGGCGAGAATCGCCCGACTGGTTGAAGCCGCTATCGGTGGACATTCGGGCGCAGGGGATAACAGAGCTTCAGAAGTTTCTACGTCACTATGGGGCAGACCTGCCACCCAGCCGAGCGATGCTAGGACCGCTTCTGCATGCCTACTGCTGGCACAGCGAAGCGACACAGGAACAGGTAAGTTCCGTGCAGATTCGCAGTTTGCTAGCCACGCTTGCAACGGCCTTCCCGAATCCTCACACAGCTAGCCGTCTCAAAATCGATCTCCTGGGGCAACAGGCCACAAACTCGCCTGTGGACATCGGACGGGAACGCGCTTTGCTGAAGGCACTCGCTACCACGCCTGAATTTGCAGCATTTGATGCAACTGCACTTCGATGCGTGGAGCGCGGTCAGGCTCTTTGGCTGGCGCATTCTCAAGTGGCCTTCGGCTTGCTTACTGACCTTGCCAATGCAGAACGAAATCCGCTCGGCGAATCGATCTTGGATGGTGTCGGGAATTCGCTCGCTGTCGCTGATGTCCCGCGGCTACTAAACGAGCATCCAGCGTTGATCCAGCGTTGGCTTCCGCAGCATGTGGAGTGGTTGGTGGTTCCAACACTTTGGGAGCAGTCACTCGACGGCCAGCGGCGCCTGCTGCAACAAATCGCTGAGCAACGCACGACTCTTTCTCCACAACTCGGAGACATCCTGGCTGCGATGATCAGTCGCGGCAGTGCCAAGCTCGCGCATGACGCTTTGAAAATCCTGGGCAGTGGCATCGTTGAACTCATCCTCGACGGTGTAGCCAACGAAAAAATCCCCCTACCGTTGCCAGCTTCGTGGCGTGCGACGCTGACCTCAGAACCCGAACAACTAGTCCGCTCGCTAGCCGCCAAGCGTCCGAGTCCACGAGTAGTTGCACTGATAATGCAGTTGCTTGATCCGAGTTCGTTGGCGATTCGGGAGGCTCCCGTTGAACTCTGGCTCACTCACTTCACCCAGAAGTTGGACCAGATTCCGAGGGAGCAACAGACGTCGGGTATGGCATTTCTGTGCTGTCTAGGAATGAGGAATGCTCAGCGACGAGGCGATGACTTGCTGGCCTGCTCGTTGACTCCTACCTACTGGGCTTTGCGGAATGGAACGCTTCCCGCTGATCGCTGGGAGCAGCTTCGGAAAACTCTGCCGGAACGGCAGTACAGAATCTTCAGCGACCGGGATGACAGTGACTGGCTACTTCGCAGCTTCTGGGAACAGAGCAAGCAGTATGGCTGGCCTGTCTCTTCTGTCTTCAGAATCCTGGCGGATGAGGCGGTGTTCAGCAGTTTCTTGGGCTTGCTGCGCATGCTGGATGGCGGAAAAGAGTACCGGCGAGACCTCCGGCGCTTCGCCAAGTGGAACCCAACAGCATTGAGCCACTCACAGTTCGCAATGCTTACAGAGAAAAGCCTCCTACAAAAGTTTCAAAAGGTCTTTCAAAGCGGCACTCCCGCCCCAGATTCAGAAGACGAAGACTTGGACTGACCAGAGAGTTGCACCAGACCAGGGAAGGCGCGGACGACAGCGCGGATCGAATTACTGAAAAGGGGGACGGTGTGGGCGTGCATCGGATGACAACGATCCGCCGGACATCGTCGAGCAATGCACATCAATTCCCCCCAACCTGCCTACCTGACCGCAGCTTGAATTAACCAGTCACCGTCTGAACGCTGATTTTCTTTGACACCATCCTCAAGTGGGATGGCAAGCGGTGGTTGCGGCAGCAGAGTGGGACGGGGGTGGGGTTGCGGGGGGTGTTTGGGCAGTCGACGACGCAGGTCTGGGCAGTGGGGGAGAAGGGGACGATCTTGCGGGGGGATGGGCAGGGTTGGGTGGCGCAGAGCTCGGGAGTGATGCAGACGCTGAACGCCGTGGCGGGCGTGGCGAGCCCGGGGGGCGCCCTGTGGGCGGTGGGGGACGCGGGCGTGGTGCTCAAGGGGGACGGGCAGAGCTGGGTGCAGCAGGGCAGCTCGACGACTGAGGCACTGTCAGCGCTGTGGGTAGGCAGTGCGACGCGGGCCTGGGCCGTTGGGGCGCGCGGGCGGGCAGTGCGCTGGGATGGCAGCGCGTGGAGCACGGTGTCGACGAATAGCGTCATTCCGCTGCACGGCGTATTCAGTGCGGACCCGACGGTGGTCTGGGCGGTGGGCGACGGTGGGCTGATCCTAAAGTGGGACGGCACGATGTTTGGCCCGGCAAGTTCACCGACCACGAACAACTGGCAGGGGCTGTGGGGCAGCGACGCCAGCAACATCTGGACGGTTGGCGACAGCGGCAACATCGCACGCTGGAACGGCAATGTCTGGGTCGGCGAGACCGGCGGCGGCAGCGGCAACTTGTACGGCATCTCGGGCAGTGGCAGCGCCGAGATCTGGAGCGTCGGCGACGCCGGCATCGTGAATCGTCGTGAAGGCACCAGCTGGGCGCGCAACGCGGGCGGGGCCAGTGGGGCCTACAACGCGCTGTGGGGCACGGCGGTCGACAACGTCTGGACGGTGGGCAGCGGCGGCCGAATCCTGCACTGGGACGGCACGGCTTGGAACAACGTGAACAGCCCGACGCAGTCGACGCTCAACAGCATCTGGGGTACCGACGCCAACAACATCTGGGCGGCGGGGGCCAGCGGCGCCATCATCCGCTGGGATGGCAGCGCCTGGAAGACGCAGTCGGGCACGGGGACGCGCACCTGGCGCGGCATCGCCGGCAGCAGCACCAGCAATGTCTTTGTGGTCGGCGATATCGGCGCGTCGATGCGCTGGGATGGCAGCGGCTGGGTGGCGGCCGCCAGCGGAACGAATTTTGACCTGTTTGCGGTCTGGGCGAGCAGCACCGGCAAGGCATTCGCCGTCGGCAGCGCCGGCACGATCATCGCGCACAACGGAACCGCTTGGGGACCCCAGACGAGCGCGATCAACACCGACCTCTACACCGTGTTTGGACTGGACGCGAGCAACGTCTGGGCGGCAGGACTCAACGGCGGCATCGTTCGCTATTCGGGCAGCGCTTGGGGCAAGGACACGAGCCCACTGACCGAATCCCTGACCAGCCTTTGGGGGACCGATGCTAGCAACCTGTATGCCGTCGGTGGCGGCGGTGCCATCGTGCACTGGAACGGCAGCCAGTGGCAGACCCAGCAGAGCGGGACCAGCAACGCGCTGAGCGCCGTCTGGGGCAGCGATGCGACGCACCTGTGGCTGGTGGGGGCGGGTGACTCCATCCTCTACCGCCAGCCGCAGTAGAACGACGCTACTCGACGCTACTCCGACGCGGAGCGCTCGACGCTGTGAACCAGCGCCTGCCCCCGCAGCAGCGCGGCGCGCAAAGAACCCGCCAGCGAGCGCACCTGTCCAGCCAGCTCGGGAGCCTGGGCGATGACGGCCTGCGGCACCGGCATCGCAGCCAGAAGCTCGCGCGGGAAGCGCGGGTGATGGCCACCCTCTTGTCCTGCCGCGAGCATCTTCTGTACCGGGGCAGAGAGCAGAAACGGCACCAGCGCCGCTGCTTCACAGGCTGACGTGTCGCGCAGCACAAAGAATTCGCTGCTGACGGCGACCGCGTTGCCGCCCGGCACCAGCGTAAATAGGCCGGCATCGACATAGGCGACCTGCCGCAGATACGGTCGCAGGCGCGAAATCAGCACATCCCCCGGCTGCACTCGGCGCTTGCTGCTGCCCAGCTTACCGACGGGGCTGGGAGTGTGACGAAGGACCACGAAGCCCTCGTACGCATTGCTGGTATCGAGGATCAAGACGGCGGGGTGCTGCGACAGCGCTCGCCCGGTCGCGCTCTCGCAGGGTAGCGACACCAGCGAATCGAGGCGGGGATGGCTCTGCGCGCTGGGCTGTCGTCGCGGATCGTGGCGCTCGGGAGCCAGGACCAGGCCCTCGCCTAGCTCGTCGATGCGTCGCACAACGTGGATGCCCATGGCTACCTCCTCGCCTCGACTTGTTGCGCGGCTTGCGCTCGTCGCAGGGCGGCTTGCACGTGCTCGGTCACCTCGGGCAGGTCGCAGTCCAGCTGATCACCGTCAGATCGATAGACCAGGCGGCCGCGCTCATCCTTGCCATCGCGCTCGCTGACGAAAAACAGCACCTCTTCATCAGCCGCAGGCGGCGCGGGCTGTACGCGCCGACAGCCAATCAGCACGCAGGCCTTCTGCCCGGTGTGCGGCAAGAACGTGTTGCGTCCCAGTGACAGCACGGCGACGACCTGCAAGTGACGCAGCAGCCAGTGCCGGACAAAGGCCCACTTCTCGCCGCCGACTTTGTTGTGCGGCAGCACGATCGCCAGGCGCCCGCCGGGCTTGAGCAGCTCGATGCAGCGCTCGATAAACAACACGTCGCGCTCGACCCGTCGTCCTTGGGCCAGCTCGTAGTCGTGGGCGTATTCCGGCCCGATGTCGCCGGCGAACGGGGGGTTGGTCAGCACCAGATCAAAGCCAACTGGCCCGCATCCGTGCTCGTTCCACAGCGCTTCCAGAGCCGGAAGGGCCGTCCCCGGGGCTGCCCCTCGACGGCGCAGGCTGTCGGCGCGCTGGATACGTGCGGGGCTCTGACCGCTGGCGGCAAGCATGACGCGAGCCACCTGGCTAGCCCGCAGATCAATGTCGAAGCCGAACACCGAACAGCTGGGAGCCGCGCGCAGCGCATGGCGCAGAAACCCCGCCGAGCCGCAGGCCGGATCCAGCACTCGATCCTGTGCCTGCGGCTGCATCATCTTCACCACTTCGGCTACGACATGACGTGGCGTGAAGAACTGCCCCTTTTGGCCTTTGGCGGCCCGGCTCACCATGTGCTCGAAGATCGCGTCCAGCGCCACCAGATCGGCGGACAGCAGCCGCTCGTCGGCGAGGAGCTCGGCGCAGCGCAGGAGTTCGCCGTCCTGCAGAGCGGTGCGACTGCCGGTGGGGAGCATGCCCGGGGCGCGGAGCACGGCCTGTTCGAGCAGCGCATCGAGCTGCGCGGCCGGGCTTTGTTCGTGCGCGCCCAAGAAGCGCGTGCCCGTCTCAAGCTGTTCGTGGGTCAGCTTGCCCACCAGCAGCTTGAGCGCTTCGCCAAACGGATCCTCGCCGCTCGCCGCGCTGAGGATCTCATCGAGGCGCAGAGCCAGCGAGTCCCAGTCCCCGGGCCGGGCCACGTGCCGCTTAGCCATCGCGCGTCTCCATCGCGACCGCATAGACCGACGAGCGGCCACAGTCAAGCCGACAGCTACGCGTCGTGCCGGCGACGACTGCGGCTGGGTGCTTGACCGCGCGACTTGCGTGCCTACGCTGTGAAGAATCGCCGAGACCTGACCATGACGCCTGACTGTTTTTTTCTGCACGAAGACGACTGGGGAATGATCGACCTGCAGCCGCGAGAAAACTTGGCAGCGGCTCAGACGACGGTGAGCGAAGCCCGCGAGCATGGCGAGACGCATCGCGCACCCGATGGCCTGGGCTACACCGCCGTGTACTGGTACCCGGAAGGGATCCAGGGCTGGCAGAAGGCGGGGCAGCGGATGGCCGAGGCCCAGGAGATTCCGATGCCCGGGTATCAGCCCTAGCGACCGCGCCGTGGCACCGTCGCTGTCCATGAAGACCCCTGCTGTCGTGATGCGATCTAAACGGCCATCGGCCCGTCTGTCACGCGCAACGCTGACTGCACATTGGCCGCTCCGCGCCCCCTTTGCGCCTCATTGCGCAGCGCAGACTTGGCCCGGGCTGAGCCAGCCGGGAATATGCACATGAAATTCTCGATACTCGCGTCGGCCGCAACTGTCGTGTTCGTGGCGCCGACCGCTTTCGCATGTCCCGATGGAACTCTGCAGGAGACGGTGAACCTGATGGTCTCTGTCGGCCAGCACGGCGAGGCCGTCGATGTAGATGAGACGTCGGCTTCGATCGACGGGTCGAGGTGCGCGAAGGTGCCGACGGCGCCGGAGATCTTGCCGACGGCGATGGTGGCGCGCGCCTGGGTCACGCGGCGGAGGTCGCGACCGAGCTGGTCGTACCACAGCGCCAGCTTGAGACCGAACGTCATCGGCTCGGCGTGCACACCGTGCGTGCGTCCGATCATCGCGGTGCAGCGATGCTCGTTCGCCCGCGCCTTCACCGCCTCGCGCAGGGCGCCGAGCAGCTTAAGCACGAGGTCGGTCGCTTCGAGCATCTGCAGCGCCTGCGCCGTGTCGACGACGTCGGACGAGGTGAGCCCGAAGTGCAGCCAGCGCGCCGACGGGCCGACGTGTTCGGCCACCGCCGTGGTGAAGGCGATGACGTCGTGCTGCGTCGTCTTCTCGATCTCTTCGATGCGATCGATCTCGAAGGTGGCCTTCTCGCGCAGCTCGCGGGCGGCGTCGGCGGGCACGAGGCCCACGGCCGCCATGGCGTCGGCCGCGGCCAGTTCCACGGCCAGCCACGTCTCGTAGCGGCGCTGTTCGGTCCAGATGCGCCCCATCTCGGGGTTGGTGTAACGGCGGATCATGCGAGTGCCAGTTGCTCCGCGCGAGATCGGAAGAGCACACGTCTGAACTCCAGTCACGCC
>CALFYE010000287.1 GCA_937952145.1 uncultured Myxococcales bacterium | reverse complement strand
TTTCGCCGCGATCGCCTGCCCCGATTCTGTTCCGCGCCGTCGCTACCTGTCGCTGCCTCTCCGCTGCCATGACGATTCCCTCCGCTGTGGCTGATGTGCGTTTCTGGCGGAGAGACTTAATCGGGATTCACGAACGCGATGCCGATGCGAAGCCAGTGCTTCTTGGGGCCACGTTCGATGACCGCATAGACGACTTTGTGAGTGGAGCTAGGCGACATAGCGAACCTCCGGCACACGGCCGCGGGACTCACACAGCGCGATGATCTCTGCCTGAATGGCCGGCGAGATCTCGTCGGTGTTGTGCCTTTCGAGCACTTCGATCGTGGCCCAGTAGCCCGTGCCGTTGACCTCGCACGCTTCGCACATGTGCTCGGTGTCGTGACGGGATGTGTCGACCCGGCCGGTCATGGTTGGCCTCCATCGACCGTCGCCCACAGCGCAAGCACGACAAGCCCGATCGTCCCGAGGGTGCCGAACACAGCGACGGCCGGCATGGACAGTCGACCGCCCGCATGCAGCAACGTCAGGACAAGACAGAGCCAGACAAAGCCCCCGCCCGCAGCGCCAAAAGCAGCGACGGGCAGCGACGGAGTAAGGGATACGAGCGCAGCATGAGCCATAGGGAAGCCCTCCGAGCGCAGACCTCCCCTGACCGTCTCTAGACTTCAAAAACGGGCTGTGCGAAGGTCCGCGGGTTTAAGGCGATGGGTCACGACATCGCCCCTAGAAATGGTCGGTAAGACACCACTATGGCGGACTCAGCACGAAGTCAAGACTTTTTTGACATCACGCCGCGGCATGTCGCTGCGGCTCGCGGCTTGCTCCAGATGACTCAGGCGGAGCTTGCCGCCGCTGCCGGTGTGCATGAGAACACCATCCGCAGGTTTGAGGCGAATACCCATGTCCCGAGGCCCAGCCGTCTGACGGCCATTCGGGAAGCCCTCGAAAGGCGCGGGATCTTGTTCCTCAACCACGGCTCTCCCGGTGTGCGTCTGCGCGAGGGTGCAATCATCCCGCTCTAGTCTCCGTCGCTGCCCCGACGCCAGCCCGCACGATCGGCTGCTCTCCGCTTCTAGCCATCCGATCGCCTAGCTTTGGCCCTTCCGATCGCCCCGATCTTTGCCATTGGGAGGGTTGTTTCTCCTCCCCGGCCGGCAGATCGATCCGCGTGCACTCCGCGAGATTGGGCAATCTGCCGTACCGGGGAACGTGTGCGTATGGGCGTACGCTCCTTGCCTATGCGCACACAAACCTGCAACTTGAATTAGGCTCGAATTAAGCCTGAATTAGCTCTGAATTGGGTTGCGGAATTGCGTACGGAATTGGTTTTTCTCGTCGCTGCCGTCGGAAATCTGAATTGGAACGAATTAACTTTAATTCACGGTGATATGCCGCGACATCGAGGGCGGATGCCTACAAGGTATACAATAATGTAGGCAGACCCTAAGAGGAAGCCCCAAATTTTTCGATTGACTATTTCGGGTAATAAACGAACCTAAAAATTAGAGTGCAGTTACGGGGGTATCAGCGCACGGCGATCGAGTACGCGCTCGATCAGCTGGCCAAGCGGAAGCGATCGGTGATTCAGCTTCCGACGGGGACGGGCAAGAGCCTTGTCCTATTGGGGATTGCGCAGCGCGCGATCCGCGCGGGAAAGCGCGTCTATGTGATCGCGCCCACCGCCGAGGCGCTGACGCAGTTTCGCCGGCAGTGTCTTCTGATGGGCCTGTGCGCGGTCTGCGATATGGGCGAGCGTCGCGCACCGCGCTTGGCATCGCTTATTCTGACGACCTACGCGACGGCGTGGCGACGATTCAAGCGGCATGCTGTGCCGGAATCGCTGCTGCTGCTGGACGAGTGTCACCATGTGAACTACTTGGCCCCGGTCAATACGGGGATCTTGAGCGAGTTCCCGCTTGCTGTCGGGACCAGCGCGACGCCGTGGTCGCCGGGATGTCTGCGGTTTTTCGACGGAAACCGCCACGCCTACCGCCTCAGCGAGTCCATCGCGGCCGGGCACAACGCACCCTATCGGATCGAGCCGTGGCGCGAACCGCAGGCTGTCGACAGCCCGATTATCTACGCAAACATCGGCGACGACTTGCGCGAGATTTGTCAGGCTTTGCGCGCAAGCGACTACGCTATCTATCAGCGACGCAATGCGCGACAGGTCATTCAGCGGTATCGCCATGCCTTGCTTAAAGCGATCGTGGTGCGTCGCATGCTTACCGAGGGATTCGATAATCCACAATGTAAGGCCGTGTACATCGCCCGCGAAACGCAATCACGCATCGCAGCGATGCAAATGGCCGGGCGCGCACTGCGTCCACATAAGGGGAAAACAGCGACGATATTTGTCCATGATGCTCAGACTCGGAAAAGGCTGAAACAAGCGCTACGCAAAGCGGGCTAAGGCGGGCGTATGTTTGGAGTCAAAGTCCCGACCGGGGCCGATGTAAGCGCAGAGGTGCGGTTCTCGCTCTCGCGTGGGGCGCCGCTCGTCGCCTGGTATGGCTCGCCGGATGCGACGGACAGCGACGTAACCGGCGACATGCTGGCGAGCCGAAACGTCGTCGCGTACCTGTGGGCTGCCGTCGACCGCGGCAAGCTGCGGGCTGACGACATGGGCGTGGTGAGCGTCCCGGCCCGGATCGTTGCGATCCAGAACGACGAGAACATTCTCGACGAGAAGGTCAACATCAGCCTGACGCTGCCGGCCAAGAGCGGCGACGCGCAGATGTCGAGCTATCAGCTTCAGCGCGAGATGTTGTCGATGATGTCGTCGACACTGGCGGCGATGCAGAAGGCCACCGCCGAGGCTATCAGCGACATCAGCACCGCTGGCGTAAACGCGATCAAGGAGATGGCCGCGGCGCACTACCGCAGCCAGGAGAAGGCGCAGGAGACGCTCAACCACGTCTCGGCGAATACGAGCGCGGCGCTCAAGGAACTGAGCACGTCCCATCAGAAGACCATCGAGAAGGCGCACGAAGCGCTGACCACCGTCGCCACGTCGGCGGACAAGCTGTCGGGCCTGGCGGACAAGATCTTCGAGGACTCGCGCGAGCGGGCGGCGGCGCTGGTGCATGAGGTGCGCAGAGGCGCCCAAGCGCAGAAGTCGTCATCACCGATTAGCGATAGCGTCAAAGACATCAAGACAGCGGCTGAGCTTGTGATGTTTTTCAAGGCAGCTACGGAGGATAAGGACCATGGCGGAAACAAGAAGTAATATGTATCTAGATATACCGTCTAGCTCCCAGATTATTCGTTCTGGTGGGCGGGAGGCGGCTAAGCTGGCTGACTTTGTATGGTCATTTGCTCCGGCCATGCTTGGGGGATTGACGACAAGGTCTATCTATAACTGGGGAGTGAAATACTTCAAGAGCGATAAAGGCTCATGGACCATTACCAAGACCGACGAAGGCGCGGGGGCGACCGCGGTCATGTTGTTCTCGTTCCTGCTGTGGCGCCTGGTGGGTGAGAGCGACATGGTTACGATGTTCGTCGCTGGGCTCATCGGGCGGGGCTCGATCGTCACCCGCAACACGTTCTATCGCATCCTGGGCTGGCAGGTGCCGGCCAACATGCCCGACCCCGATGTAATCGACGTTACGCCAGTCTCTAACGCTGAACCAGAAGCGGGGATGGATGAAGACATGTTGCGCGAGATCGGGCGCTACGGTTTGAAGAATAGCGACTTTCGATCGGCGCTGGCGGATGGATTCGGCAGACGAATCAATGATTGGCTGAATACACAGGGACGACCGCCTATCGAGGAAGACGCACTGCAATCGAGCGTAAAAGACATCTTTGAGTCAATGGCCAATCGCGGATAGATGGCCCGCATTCTGTACATACGCAATCCGGCACAGCCTGACGACTGCTTGTCGGGGGCTATGGCCGCGTACATCCGGCGCATCCCGCCGCGCTTTGAGACGTTTACCGAGGCGGTGAAGTACCTGTCGCGGGCCAAGTTCGAGGCCGACGACGGCAAGAGCGGCGATGACCATCGCTGCTACCCGGCGCAGCGGGCGCGGGTCTGGCCGTCGACGTTCAACTGCTGGGAGGCAACGGCGCATCTCGCCGCCGAGGGGGCGAGGCTCTTGCCGGCGGACTGGATCATCCGTGTGCATGACCAGACGTACGGCGCCTATCGCCATGTGTGGGCGACGCTGGAGTTACCGGGCCTGCTGGGACCGTTCCGGCCGACGGCGAATGGGGTGGCTGAGGACGTGCTCGGCGGGTTCCACGTCGTCGGGAAAACGGCGCTGTCGGTGTTTGGTCTCGGGGGGGTGGCCGATCGCGTCGAAGACCTAGAGGGCGATGCCTTGCCCGACTGGGCCAAGCCGGCGAGCAAGCGCAAGAGGCCGATGGAGCCCGAGGCAGCGAGCGGCGAAGCGGAACCAAAAAGGAATGCGATTCGGAAGAAGACAACGGAGTCCGAAACAGACTCCAGAAGGACCGAGCCCGCGACGGCGAGCAAGCCGGCCGCGAGTACATCACCGCCGGGAAACGGCATCACTGATCCGATCTGAAGGGGGGAACCATGGACGAGCTGATGATTCTTGCGCTGACCCAGAAAAGTTCGACGACCCGAGCGCGCTTGATCGAAGCGCTGCGACGGAAGCGCGACCGCGCGATGCTGAAGTGGAAGGCGCTGGCGATCACGATCGTCGGCTTCTTCTTCTGGTGGAAAGGCGGCGGCGTGACCGTCGTCGACAAGGGAGGCAAGGAGCTAGACATCACAGACCCGGCGCTGTCGATGGAAGTCCGCCTGCAGGCGATGGCGCTGCAGGGCAAGCAGAACAGCAACGATAACCGTCTGTACTTCCTGCTACTGAGCCTGATCGATTGGCTGTTCCTGATGGTCTACGACTCGCGCGACATGGAGATCTATCAGGGCGAGCTATTCCGAGCGCTCGACTACTCCGACGCGCCCTCGCCGGAGCAGCTAGCCGACTGGAATGCGCGCTATCAGGCGCAGTGGCAGCAGCCGGCCGCAGCGGCAGCGGCACCGATTGCAGCGGCGGCAGCCTCGGGGCCACTCGGCTCGCAGGGCAACCCGATCGGGGCACCGGCTCGGCGAGTGGATCGCTTCTAACGCCTCGCGCGCACGCTTGCCAGGGGGCGAAGCATGGCCAGCCGGCTAGAGCAGTACCAAGCCTTTATCGCGTCGAGTCCGTCGGCGGACGAGCTGCGGGCCAAGGTCGAGAGCGAGCGCGACGACGCGAGTCGCGCGCTTCTCCTGGCGCGGCTCAAGTACAGCTACGTCGACTACAACCCATGGATGATCGGCAAGCGGCTGTCCGAGGGACAGAGCGCGGGCGATGGGCAGGAGTCGAGCGGGAGTGTGACGCTGCGACATGGCTGGGTGCGCTGGGCCGACATCCGCAAGCGCATCGACACCGTCGACGCGTGGCTAGTGTCGCCCGACATGACGAAGGCCAGCGCCGTGCTGCGCGAGATCATGGTCGACATCCCCGACACCATCGCCGACCAGAGCGACTACCTCGGGAAGATGAAGACGTATGTCGCCGAGGAGGCCCGAGACGCAGTGAGCGCGGGATCATCGGTGCTGATACCGCTCGCTGTGATCGTGAGCGTTGTGTATCTCGCGGGTCGGCGATGAAGGGCGCAGGTGTGATCCTCCTCTTCGCCGTCGCTGCCGCTGCGTTGGGTGGCGGTCAGAGCAACGCCCCCAGCCCGACGACGGACCCAAGACAGCCGGCCGGGCGGAGAGTCCGGCGACCGCTCCGCGGCATGCTGCGCGATGGCATCGGCGCATCGCGCGACCATGGCACGCATCAGGGCTTCGACATCGTTCCGACCGAAGGCGACCGCACCGTGTACGCCTACGGCGACGGCACGGTCGACAGCATCATCGACGGTCGCACGAGCGCACTGCAGGCACGCCGTCGCGCGGGCCTGTACATCGACGTGACCGGCGACGATGGCAACCTGCATCGCTATCTGCATCTGTTCTCCGTCGCGGTGAAGGCGGGCCAGCGCGTGCGGCGCGATCAGCCCATCGCCACCATCGACGGCACGCATCTGCATTTCGAGCTTCGCAAGGGGCGCAGCAAGTACGGGGAACCCATCGTCCCCGACTTCGGCTAGCGACGAGAAAACCAACCAAGGGGGAAGTTATGGATCTGCCCAAGCTCGGTCTAGGTCGCACGACCTTAACCATCACCGACAACACCGGAACCCCGGCCGCAAGCGGCACATACGAGCCGCTGAAGTCCGGCGTGATCATCAGTCTCACCGTCGGAGAAAAGATCACTCCGAATGCCGCGATCGTCCTCGGTCGCGCATTCACGCTCGATGAGGTCAACGCACTCTGGGAAGACTTCGAGATCTCGGACGAAGAGACCTACAAGCTCATCACTGGCCAAGATCCTCCGACGGTGCGCGACATGGCGCTGTATGGATCTTGGGTGCAAGCGCCGACCCTACCCGGTGCGCCTGCACCGGCTACTGCGAGCTACCAGATGATTCCGCTGCCGCAGAGCGACACCTACAAGGTCAGCAATCATCTGCGCGCGTGGTTCGACATCGAGCTGCGCGTGCGCTTGCAGTCTGATGCCGATGTCTACCCACCGCCCGGGCCGCTCCCCCTCGACAACGGAGTGCGGGGCACCATCCCCGGCGACAAGCTGACCATCGGCCCCAAGGGCGCCGACGGAAAGCGCGAGTACCGCGCGCAGGGCTCGATCATGCGCTTCTTCGAGACACCGATTCAGCCCGTGGCCGCGGGGCAGTGGGAGTACCGCTACGTCCTGCGCCTGGCCAAGAAGTAACCCCAACCCAACCACCACCGATGACAGGAGACACCATGGGACGCTGGCAAATTCGCAAAGTAGCAGGAAAAAAGACGCTGCAAGTCTGGGACGAAAAGAACAAGGCGATCGTCGCTGAGAGCCCATCCGGATCGGCCTCTGTGGTCAGTCTGTTCGTGGCCACCTTGCGCATTGTCGCGGGCGAGTATGTGCCACCCGAGATCGTCAACCTCGACGACCAAACGTAGACCACAGCCACGCTGCAGCTTGGCGACAAGACGCTACGCACTCGGGGGGGCACCATGGCGCGCTGGATACAAGAAGGCTACTGGGGACGCTATCTGCTGCGGCTCCGCGACGACGGCACACTGTTCTTTTATGTCCCTCGCGCAGGCGGCGGCTGGCGAGTCACGGAAGTCGACCTCTCGCCTGCCGACGACGGAGCATTCGGGCTGACAAGCTTCAAGTGGTACGAGGTCGCCAGCACACCGACGCTGCAATCAAGCAGCAGCGGCGGCAGCAGCAGCGGCAGCGCCGCCCCAGCCCCCGGCCAACCCGGCTACGTGCGCCCCGGCGCCCCGCCAAACGCGCGCCTCGTCGACATCCTGCGCAGCGTGAACGACGGCACCCCGCCCCGTCCCGCCCCATCGCCAAGCCGCAGACCACTCCCTAACGACGACGAACCCTAGGAGGTTGCATGCCCAGACCGAAGAAACTCCGCGAGCCTGGGGACACTCAGGTCCGCAAAGCGTGGAACAAAAAGAAGACCCGCAAATACACAATCGCCATCACCCTCGACGAGAAAAAGGAGAAGCGCCGGAAAGCGACGAAGAAGACCACGAAGGCCAGCGCGAAGAAGACCACCACGAAGAAGGCCACCGCCAAGAAGCCCAGGAAGGCCAGCAAGGCCGGCAGCAAGGGCAAGGCGAAGCGCGGCAGCAAGTAGGCCCGCTAGGCGCGCTACTGGGCCTGCGGTAGCGCGATCCCCCCTCACAACTCTCCTAGCTCAGCTCCAAGCCGCGACGACCCGCGTTACGTTTTGACGAGACGTACGGCATCGTCACAACGTCGTGTTCAGGTGAGTTGCCGTCGCACAGAGTGCGTCTGCTCGCGATAGGGACTCCGTCGGACAGGAGTCCGTCGGTTTCTTTCGGCACGGACCGCGAAGAGTTTGGTACAGAAGGTCCGCTGTCGTCGCCGACTCAGCCACGGTTCAGGCGCTCACTTCCCTGGCCATGGCACCGAGACAGCGTTTGAACGTCCTACCCGCTCAGAGGTCGCGCGTCCACAGGTCGCCCTCACGCGTCGCGGCAAAGAGCCTGTTGCCGATGGCGGTCATGCCTACGATGTGCTCGGCGGCGCCGAAGTGGACCCAGACGTTGGCCGACTTGCGCCACAGCAGGCCGTCCTCGGTCGTCGCCGCGAGCAGCAGGTCACCCGCCCACGCGAGCCCCGCGATCTTCTCCGCCGGTCCGAGCATCGTCCAGCCGATGTCCTGCTTCGTCGCATCGCGGGTCCACAGGACGTTCTGATGGGTCGCCGCATAGAGCATCCCCTCGTGCGCGGTCATCGCCGCGATGTCCTCTGCGTGGCCGATCTCCGTCCACGGCTCGTTGACGCCGGCCGCCGGCCGCCTGAGGAGCTTCCCCGCTGCCGTGGCTGCAAAGAGGTCGTCGCCAAGGGCAGCGAGTCCGCGGATGCCGACCGCGGGGCCGAGGCTGGTCCACGGCTGGTTCACGCCGGCCGCGGGTCGCGACCACAGGATGTCGTTCGCGGTCGTCACATACAGCTTGTCCCCCCGCGCCGCCATGCCGGTGACGGTCTCGGCTCGGCCCTGCAGGATCCAGGGCTCATCGACGAGCTTGCGGAAGGCACCGATGTACTGATCGACGGCTTCATCCGTGAGCGGCCCGCGCCGCACATAATAGATGGACGAGTCGCCCCCCTCGTAGTTGTCCGTGTTGCTCCCGTTCGGCCACACGGGGCGGACGTCGGGCGTCGCCTGGAGGACGGCCTTCGACGGGAGGTAGCAGCACTGGATGTTGCAGTACGCGAGCGTTGTGACGCGCTTCCGCGGGAGCAGATCGCGCAGGGCCACGCCGAGGTCGCAGGTGACCTCGTGGCTGCTGGCGAGCACCCGGAGCTGTGAGTCGCCCTCCCCGACGCGCAGCGTCTGTACCTCAGTGGGGAGCGTGCCGTCGGTGCCCTCCGCGATCTGCTGGTCGACGGCGGTCACCCAGTTCGACATCCGCCGGTCTCGGGCGCCGATGTCCCTCCAGCCGCTCGGGAGCCCCGTGAGCGGGAGCTGCGTCATCGATCGCCGCCCCATGAGCGGGCCGACAATCGGCGTCAGGGTGCCCTCGAGCACGCTCTTCACCGCGGCATAGAGGTTCTCTCCGGTCGTCTGGAGGTCGCCCAGGGGGTTGGTCTGTCCGGCGAACCCCTGCAGGAACATGGCGATGCAGCTGTGTTTCTTCTCAATGAGATCGCGTGTCACACCCGGATAGTCGGCAGAGACCGCGTTCATGTACACGAGCACCGGGTGACAGGCCACGGAGAACACCGTGGCGATGATCTTATCGTCTGCCTTGGCGACGATGACGTCCAGGGTCTGGTCCAGCCCCGCCGCCTTGTTGTGGCGAGTCGTGCCGATCTCCGCCGTGCCCCGGCCGGTGTAGAGCTTGGCGTCCTGCGGGCTCTTCAGCGAGTCGTCAACGCACTGGATTGTCTCACTGATGACGCGGTTCACATAGGGCGCGTAGGCCGTGTCGATACCCTTGCGCCAGGTCGGCAGGCTGACCACGGTCGGGGCGCTGTGCGCGTGCGAGACGTTGATGCAGACGTTCTCCGGTGGGATGTTGTGATCCCGCTGCACCGCAGCCCGGATCTGCGCCGTCATCTCTTCCGAGAGCGCGCCGATGTCCAGCGCTACGAGGACCACCGTGCCGTTCGACGCCTTGATCGAGAGCGCCGTGACGCGCAGCGGGTCGCGCATCTGCGTCACATAGTTATCAGACAGAGGGTTGCCATCGTTATCACGGACGTCGGAGTTGTCAGCGCGATTCTCGCTGTCGAAGCCCCACAAGTAGAGCTTCTTGCTGTCGAACTCCGCCTTCGTCGGCGTGATATCCCGGTGTGCGATGCCGACCTTGTAGGTGATTTCCTGGCTCATGGCTGATTCCTCCTTTGGATGCCTTGGGCTGGTGTCCCTGTTGCCGAGCGGGATCGAGCTCCGGGCGCCCCCGTGATGCGCAACCATGCCGGTGCTCCTCCTTCAGGATAGAGGAGCGGGCGTCCGTTTGCGCAGATCGCGCGATGTCGCGGGAACTGCTGGTCTTGCAGCCGTCTCCATCATCGCGCAAGGAAACCGCGGTATGCGGATTTGGAGACTTCGATGTCATTGACCTTGCCCGTTGCATCCAAGGACGGCGGCGGCCGCGATCGGTCGCGCGAAAATCCTCAGGACCGCATGCAAGCGGCCGCAGGGACTACGAACATCGCTCGCGGGGTCCCGATCGAGGTAACCGGCCGGTGGCACTCTACATCCAGGCCCCGAAGCGCTCTGCTTCGGCCAGGTCCCGCGCTTGGGGGCTGGCGTCGAGCGCTCCTTTTCGGCCCACGAGCCGCCCATCGCGACCCTAACTGCGACTCCGTCGAGCCGGATTCCCGATTTGCGTTGGGATCCGGCGGATTCGCAAAAGCGATAACGCGCAATAGCTGCGCGCAGAGCGCCATCGCTCCAATTCCCAAATCATTGCAGCATCGACCCCAAACAGAAGAGAGACACGCCCTGTATCGCTACAGAAACCCACAGGAAGGCAAAGAGCATCTTATCGGTCTTTGGCCTCAAGCCGCTTGAGGCCGAGACTCAGGCTTGCGATGATCAAACAATGCATAAGCCTGCCAAGGTCTACCCTCCCTACCGGGACGGCAAGAAGTGGCGCCTTGTCATCGTCGAAGCGGGGATCCGGAAGGCGGTTACGGTCAACACGCTCGAGAAGGCGGAGGCGCTCCGAGAAGAGCTGACGCGTACGCTGACGACCAAGGGGGCTCGCTCCGTCGGGGATGTGCTCGCGGAGTGGCTCGATTACAAGCAAGAGCAGGGCTTGACCGCGCGCTCTATAGAGATGCTGCGCTACAAACCGAAGGACTTTTTGCCGCTCGATGCGGCTCTCAGCTAGATTGGTCCTGATCGTGCGCAGAAGCTCTACGATAAGGAGCGCACGCGCACATTAACGATCGTCTCGGTTCCACGGGTTGCGTGATTCGGCATGCTTACCGTGCATCCGTAGAGACCGTCAAGTGTGTGCGCGGGGCGAC
>CALFYE010000286.1 GCA_937952145.1 uncultured Myxococcales bacterium | reverse complement strand
CCTAGTTCTTCACAAAGGCCCGCCACCACGAAAGCCAAGAACGCAGCGGCCTCTGGTGTCATCCGCCCAACCGAGGCGCTTCTGCTTCGTCCGGCCACCAACATTTCGACCAGAACAATCGGCGCCGCGACCAACACGCCCAGCAGAAACGTGCGGATGATCAGGCTGCGCGGTTCCGGGCGGTGGCGGCTGCGGCGGACGATCAGCCACAGCCACAGCACGCCGGGGGCGAAGCCGATGGATAGGAGGCCGAGCGCTCCCATGGCTTAGCTTGGCCGCTTGTAGACAACGCGGGTGTCGCACAGATAGTCATGCCAGGCCTTCTTACGGGGTGACAGCAGCATCCACAGATCCCCCAAGCCCAGCGCCAGCGTCGAAACGATAGCGGCGAAGTAGCGAGTGAAGCTGACCCCGTACGTGACGCGCCCACCATCGCTGCGGACAACGCGCAGCCCGCACAGCAGCTTTCCGAAGGACGCCCCCCACGCTCCAACCATGAGCGTGCAGCAGAACAGACCGATCAGCAGGCCGGGCAGCAACCAAGGGATTTCATAGGATGGCCCCGTCGTGCGATGGATGGTGACCATCGTCATCCGCCAACTGCCGAGGCGTTGCACGGCCCACCAGCCCAGCGAATAGTGGACAACAACGTCAATAAAAGCGGCCAATGCACGAATCCCCAAACCGGCCGGCTCGCCGAACGCAGGCACGGTGGCCTTGTCGGGAAGCTTCGTGCCACAACGCAGGCAGAACTGGGCCGCAGGGTCGGCGATCTTGCTGCAGCCGGGACACACTTTGCGCGCACCGGGCTGCGGCGTCATCACCGACGGAGCCGCAGTGTGGGTTGCGACGCCGCACGAGCTACAGAACCGTGCGCCCGACACGATCGGCGACTTGCATTCGAGGCAGGTAGTTTCAGATTGCGCCTCAACTGGCATCGTTTGACCTCAGCGAATCTGGGGCAGCATCCTACCCAATCCCGATGCAATAGATTCGGTAAAGTAACGGACGGCGTTCTCGTGGCTGGTTGGCGCCGACATTAAGTCTGCGGTTCATCCCCGCGGTCGAGACCAGCCCCCGTGCCTCAGCATTGAGCCGCTCAGGCCGGCCGCTCGGCCACTCCTTGTTGGTGTCACCGGCTTGCCGCAATCAAGCCGCCACCCCCGGATCCCTCGCAGCACCGATGCAAGGCGAAGGCAGTATGGCTTGAAGGGGGAGCGAGCGATGAAAAAAGGGGGCTTGCTGCACTGGTCCTCCTTCACTGCGAACGAGGCCCGATCCCTGCTGCGGGGAGTGACCGGGCAGCGGGGATGGGTCAGACGGGTCCAGGGAGAGACCTCGCAATACGAAAAGCAATGTCCCCGAGGTTGCACCTTCTGAGTCCGATCTGGTGACTGTCACCAGACGACACAGCGCGTTCAAGAACCCTATGTTGCTATCGCGCCGCTCCCGTGCCAGGCGCGAATGCCAGGGGAAGAACGTTTCCTGTACCAACCGACGGCGAAAGATCCGCCCGATCGGGCGGTGCCTCCATTATGCTCGGTCCAAAAAGCGGCCCATGGAACACACTGTCACGGTTCTTCACATCTCTGATCTCCATGCTCGCGGCCCTCGGGAGACGGAATCTTGGCGCCGCCGCCGCGTCACGGGGGACGAGACCTGGCGCCGAAACCTGGAGGATCTGCAAAAAGACGGCCCGATCGACCTGGTCTGTTTCACGGGTGACGTGGCCGACTGGGGCCGGAGCGATGAATACCCTAGCGCCGGCGAGTTCTTGGCGCAGACGCTGCAGCAGCTGGGCCTGCCGCCCGCGCGACTGGCCATGGTGCCCGGCAACCACGACGTCGACCGTTCGGTCGAACAGGGGGCGTGGCAGACCATACGCCGCAACATCCACCGCTTCGATGACCTGGAGATTTCGCGCTGGCTGGCGGGCCGGGAGGCACCGTTTGGCTTCACGGACGACCTGCGCGAAAAGCTGCTAGAGCGACAGAGTGCCTTTCGTAGCTGGCTGGCTGCGGTCGGCTTTCACCACTTGCTGCCATCGCGGTCGCCGCACGGTCGACTGGGATTCCGCCACACCCTCCGGCTTCCTGGGCTGCCGTTTGATGTGCAGCTGATCGGACTCGACTCGGCGTGGCTGTGCGGGGATGACAGCGATGACGGGCGGCTTCGTTTGACCACGGATCAAGTGATGCGCCTGGCCGCGGACAGCCAAGGGAACGCCCTTCCTGGTCTGCGCATCGCGTTGCTTCATCACCCCCCGTCCGCGCTAGCGGATGGTAGTTCTTGCCGACGTCTGATGGCCGACCACGTCGACGTCCTGCTGCGCGGCCATCTGCATGAAGCCGAGCCGGAGCTGTGGGCCGATCCCGAGCGCTCTCTGCGACAGTTCGCGGCCGGCTGCCTGTATGAAGGGCACCATGCCGACACGTACCCGAATGGCTGCACGCTGATTCGTATCGCCTGCGATGGCGCAGGCCGCCCGCGACGATACGATCTGCGCCTTCGCAGCTTTTCCCCGCGCGGCGGCCACTGGTTCGATGATGGCAGCTTGTATCGCGCAGCAGGCAGTGGTCGTCTGAGGATTGAACTCAGCCCGCCGTCCCCTTCGCCTCGGCGCAGCGTGGCTGTGAGAACGTTTGTGGGACGTCAGAGTGAGCTGCGCCGCCTGGCGGCGGAGCTCTTGCCAGGTGCGGAAAAGCGAACCCTACGCCCCGTCGTCGTGACGGGCCTGGGCGGTGTAGGAAAGAGCACGCTGGCCGAGCAGTTCTTCCGTCAGCACAGCGACCAGTACCCCGGGGGAGTCTTACGCTTGACACTTCCCCCCGATGGAAAAGCCCCAGTCAGGGCGCTTGATCTGTGCGGACAGCTGGCGGACCAGATCGGTATGCAGTCCGCCGGACTGCCGCTTCCCGAGGCGCTTTCCATTCGGCTGCGTCAGCCGCGATCGCTGCTGATCATCGAAAACGTCGACAGTGAGGCCACCGCAACCGAGGTCGCAGAGCTGGCTGGGATGTTCTCCGATTGCTCCATCCTGATCACGGGTCGGCTTTCGGGATTGGGAGTCAGCCAAGCCTGGCCGCAGCTTCAGCTGGCCTCATTGACTGAGAGCGAGGCTCTGGAGCTGCTTGCCGCAGAGCTGCGCGAGACCGACGACCGCGGGCCGACAGAAGACCGACGGGACTTGGTCCGGGCCCTTGGTTTTCTGCCACTGGCCATTCAGCTTGCAGCCGGGCACTTGCGCGGCGGAAGGTCGGTGGCAGGATTTCTGCACCTACTCAAAAGCCAAGCGCTGGACGTTCTGCCCGCCGATCCTGCCGACCCACTGCGCCGTCAGTCCCCTGAGCGTGTAACCATCCGTCGCAGCTTCGAGCTATCGATTGCGTCTTTGCGGACCCAGCTCGGTTCCGA
>CALFYE010000285.1 GCA_937952145.1 uncultured Myxococcales bacterium | reverse complement strand
GTGGCGTGGATGATCGGCGAGCCGGAGGTGCCGCCGATGGTCTCGCAGCCGGGCTCGGTGAAACGAATCGAGTCGGTGAAAGTCCAGACGCTCTCGCGCAGCTGGTAGACGAAGCGATCGATGGTGCAGCCGTAGATCCGGCGCCAGAAGCCGGAGACGATGCGGATCGGGGCGCCGGCCTCAGGGTGGAAGACGCCGATGGTGAGCGGGGTTACGCCGTAGAGGGCGGTGAGTTCGGCGTGAGTCTGGGTCAGCCTGTACAGAGCGATGTCGGTGCCGGTCATCGTCGCGTACATGAGCTCTGAGGCGCGCAGGGTGGCCTTGAACCGGCCGCCCGCCGACAGCAGGGTGAACGAGCGGGTGGACGGCTTGCCGACCACCGCGTCGCCGGCGGCGATGAAGCCGCCGACGCAGTGGCCGTTGGTCAGCACCATGGCCCTATCGTCCGGGTGGGAGGTCGTAAAGCGCACGAGCGCCCCCGAACAGTTGGACAGGGCAACGATGGCGGTGAAATCGATGTCGGCAGCGGTGTGCGCCGCCGCCGCGCCGAGGCGCAGCGCCTCCGGCGGGTCCTCGGGGTGGCCGACGGGAAACGCCGACGCCGGGGCGGCTGCGGTGAGCAGCAGGGCGGCGAGAAGGCCAGCCAGCGCGCCAGCCAGTCGATCAGCGATCAGGGGAGAAACGACAAGACGCAAGCGACGCAGCGGCGAACGGGTCATGACAAGCTCCTCGGCAGGGGTCCTCGGCCCGGTCGGACGCAAGGTGGCCGGCACTCTAACACAGCCCTGCGTCACCCTGGGCTCCGCCGCGGAGTTACGCGGCCCCGCGGGCTTTTTGCGTTACCAGTCCCGATGAGACCTCCCGCTACTAAGCTGACGAGCGCCGCGTCCCCGGCAAGTACAATGGCCACGGGCCGTCCGCCGCCGACCAGCGCATCCACTATGCTGCTACCCATACCGACAAGCGCGCACGGCGCGGGCTGGATGTCTTTCCACATCTGGTGCGGCACCCGTCGTGCCCGCCGGAGGATCGTCCTCGCCCGCGGAAATGGATCCACCGTCGGAGAATAGGCTTCAATCGTTTCGCACCGGCTATAAGTGGCTGAGGAGCAAGGACTTCGGTGCGGAACGATTGTGCGCCGGGATAAACCGGCATGGGGCGAGGAATGCAAGAGTCCGACATCGAAGGTCTAGCGAACCACGATGGCCCCGAGTCATGCGGGTGCATCCGCAAGGATGCGCGCGAAGGTTGACAGGGGAAAACGCAGGCCGGGCTATAGAGCCGCGAAATCAGCAAATCCAGAGCGCCGACGCTGTAATCGTAAGCGGAAGGTCACACGGAGCCCAGCGCCAACGCGAGCTGGGAGACGGCTCTGCGCGGTCAGAGAACCTGAGCATGCGTGGAAACTCCATGCGCGAGAACCGGGAGAGCCCAGCCTTGTCCTGCAAAGATGGAATGCAGGACCGCCGCGAGAAGGCCGGAGGCCGTACGGCGCGGATGAACGAGGATGGGAAGTCGGACTTACCCGTAGTACCGACGAAGTCGGCGAACAAAAGGGCGCAAACCCTAGCGGAGTCGATGGAGGGAAGGGGTGGGGCCAAGGGGAACATGGGTCAGCAAAGCATGCGCCGGACGCAGAGCCGGGAAAGCATGACCCAGGAGCTGGACCGTGTACGACAAGCAGCAAGAAGGGACAGGAAGACAAAGTTCACGGCGCTGCTCCACCATGTGACGGACGAAAGACTGCGAGGAGCGTTTCAAGAACTGAAGCGCAAAGCCGCACCGGGAGTAGACGGGGTGACATGGGACCAGTATGAGCAGAACCTGGAGGAAAATCTCAAAGAGCTACACAAACGGGTGCATCAGGGCAGCTACCAGGCCAAACCCTCGCGGCGGGTGTACATCCCCAAAGCCGATGGGAAGCAAAGAGCCTTGGGAATCGCGACGCTGGAAGACAAGCTCGTCCAGCGAGCGGTAGCCGAGGTCCTGAGCGCCATCTACGAGGAGGATTTCCTGGGTTTTTCGTACGGATGCCGACCGGGACTGAGCCAGCATGATGCGCTGGATGCGTATGCGGTGGGACTGTACGTAAAGAAGGTGAGCTGGGTGCTCGATGTAGACATCCAAGGGTTTTACGACACCATCGACCAGGGATGGATGCAGAAGTTTATCGAGTACCGGATCGCAGACCGCCGGGTCTTGCGGCTGATCCAGAAATGGATGAAAGCCGGAGTGATGGAGGCTGGGAGCGTAACGCAGAGCGAGAATGGGATCCAACAAGGGGCGAGTATCTCGCCGCTGCTAGGAAACCTGTACTTGCACTACGTGCTGGATTTGTGGGTGCAGAAGTGGCGGAAGCAAGCGCGCGGGGATGTGATGATCGTGCGCTACGTCGATGATGTGCTCATCGGATTTCAGCATCGAATAGAAGCCGAGCGGTTTCAAAACGAACTGAGCGAGAGATTGGGGAAGTTCGGGCTGAAACTGCACCCTGAAAAGACGCGCCTTGTGGAGTTCGGCCGCTTGTCAATCGCCACCCACAAGGGACCACTTTAAGGCAAATTCGCCAAGGTCATGGGACCCCCCCATCGCCAGGGTCATGGGACCACCGCCGCGGGGGAAAAACGCAAATTCGCCAGGGTCATGGGACCACCCTATCGCCAGGCTCATGGGACCGGACTCAGCCCAAGGCGTAAGAGCGAAATCCGCATCGAGGACCGCAACGACAGACAGACTCCCTGACGGCGCCGCGACGGTCGCCAGGAGGTCTGATGAGCTATCGCGAGGTATCGATGCTGGAAATCAAGGAAGTGCTGCGACGGAAAGAGGCCGGCGACGGAGTGCGCAAGATCGCGCGCGAGATGGGCATAGACCGAAAGACGGCCCGTCGCTACGTAGAAGCCATCGAGGCTGCAGGAATCGGCGACGGGACCGAGGTCGACCAGCGGGTGCTGGCCGGCCTGGCCGCCGCGGTGCAAGCGCGGCCTGCGAGCCAGCCCTCGCCCGAGTGGCAAGCGCTGAGGGCGCAGCAGGGGCAGATCCAGCTGTGGCTGCAGGCCCAGCCGCCGCTGCGGCTGGTGCGCGTGCTGGAGCTGCTCAAGCGCCAGGGCGTCGAGGTCGGCTACACGACGCTACGACGGTTCGCTCGCAAGGAGCTGGGATGGCAGCAGCGCCCCCCGACGGTGCTTCTGACCGACCCGCCGCCGGGACAGGAGGCGCAGCTGGACTTCGGGCAGATGGGCTGGGTCGTGGACCCCACGGGGCGACGGCGCAAGCTGCACGCGCTGCTGGTGACGCTGTCGTTCAGTCGGTATCTGTTTGTGTATCCGACGTGGGAGCAGACGACGCAGGCGGTGATCCAGGGCCTGGACGCGGCATGGGCCTTCTTCGACGGAGCGGTGCAGCGCATCGTGCCCGATAACATGACCGCGGTAGTGCTGCGAGCCAGCCCCACCGAGCCAGAGCTCAACTGCAGCTTCCGCGAGTACGCCGACGTGCGCGGCCTGCTGGTCGACCCAGCGAGGGTGCGCAAGCCGCAAGACAAAGGCCGAGTGGAAAACCAAGTGCCCTACGTCCGCGAGCGGTGGTTTGCCGGCGAGAACTTCCCCGGAGACATTGCGCTGCTCCGAGAGCACGCGCAAAGGTGGTGCCGCGAGGTCGCCGGGACGCGAGTGCACGGCACTACCCGACAAGTGCCTGCGCAGCTGTACCAGAGCCAGGAGAAGCCGCAGATGCAGCCGGCTCCGACGGAGCCCTTCGACGTGCCACAGTGGACGCAGGCCAAGGTCCATCCCGACCACCATGTGCAGGTGCACAAGGCGCTGTACTCGCTGCCCACGCGCTACATCGGTCGGACGGTGAAGGTGCGCAGCGACGGGCAGACGGTGCGGATGTACCTGGGCAACGCGCTGATCAAAGCGCACGTGCGCAAGCCGCCGGGGGGACGCTCGACCGACCCCAGCGACTACCCGCCGCATAAGGCGCCGCTGGCGCTGCGGGACGTGGACTCGCTGACTCGCCGTGCAAGCCAGCAGGGAAGCGCTGTGGGCGCCTTTTGCGAGCGACTGCTGGGCGGACCCCTGCCGTGGGTCAAGATCCGCCAGGCGCAAGCGCTGCTGCGTTTGTGCGACAAGTACGGGGCGGACCGGGTCAACGCTCTGTGCGCCCGAGCGCTGTGCTTCGAGGTGCTGGAGGTGCCCAGGCTTGAGCGGATGCTCAAGGAGGCCCGGCAAGTCGAGGACGAGGGAGAAAAGCGAGGACAGGTGATCCCGCTGCCGGCGCGATTCGCCCGAGCGGTGGACAGCTTCGCCACGCGGCCCCGAGAGCCAGCCGCGCCCGACGCAGAGCGCGACCGAGGAGGAGTCCGATGAAGGCGCCCAGTCTGAGTCCGGAGCTGGTCAGCGCGCTCAAGAGACTGCGCCTGGGCGGTCTACTACCGACGCTGGCGGAGAGGCTGGAGCTAGCTCACAAGCACAGCACGCCCTACCAGGACGTGCTGCTGATGCTGCTCAGCGACGAGATTTCGCGAAGAGACAGCGGCTCCTCGCAGAGGCGGGCGCAGCAAGCGGGACTGGACCCCGACCTGGTGCTCGCGCGCTGGGACAGCACCGCGAAGGTGACCTACGACCGGGGGCTGGTGGCCGAGCTGTGCTCGCTGCGCTTCGTCTCCGACCACAGGAATCTGACCATTTTAGGGCCTGTCGGCGTCGGGAAAACCCACTGGAGCCAGGGCCTGGGACACCTGTGCTGCGAGGCCGGGTACAACGTGCGCTTCAGTCGAGCCGACGCGCTGCTACGGAGCCTGAGACAGAGCCGCATGGACAACTCACGCGAGGCGCTGATGACGGCGCTGGCGACGGTAGATGTCCTGATCCTGGATGACTTCGCGCTGGAGCCGATGGGGAGAGAAGAGAGCCGAGACATCTACCAGCTGCTGGTCGAGAGGAACGGAAGATTCTCGACGGTGATCACCTCCAACCGAGACACCGCCGAGTGGATTGCTACCTTCGACGACGCGATGCTGGCGCAGAGCGCGGTGGACCGCTTCAAGAACAACGCATACGACCTGATCATCGACGGGGAGTCGTACCGACCGCGGCTCAAGCCGAAGCTGGAGGCGATGGGTCCACCGCCGCCTGTGCCCGTGCCCAAGTCGCCTACGCCCGCCCGCCGAGCTGCCAGCGCCCGACGCTGACACGAGCCCTGCTCCGTCGGCCCCCTGGGCGGGGGCCTCCGAGGTGCCTCCGGCCCCCTGGGCGGGGGCCTCCGGGGGCTTCCCTTCGGTCAGGACGGAGTGTATATACCGTTACGGTTTCTCGATGTCTTCCCCTGGTCCCTTATTCTTGGCGATGGGTGGTCCCATGGGGGTGGCTAGTGACAATTTCTTGCTCAAATTGTCCAAGTAATTTCCCTTGCTCATATCGGGTTTCAGAGTACCCCCAGATAGTCACCATTAAAAAGATTGTGGCCGTAGCAACAGAAAACCTTGACAGGGTCTTTCTGAATTGCCCTCGCTTATCAGTTAGCCGGCCGGAAACGGTGCGTAATGGGCCGGACTCGAGTCGGACGGACAAGTCCGCCCCATCTCTGCTCTCGAAGATGCCTTGGAGCGCCGCAAGAACTTGCTCAGGTGCTTCGCGCTCTAGAAGTAGGTTGACCTTCTGGACCCGGTTCATACCGACGGTGAATTGATCATAAACATTCCGGAAATGGTCCAAACAGAAAGCGTCTAAATTGGAGTCACTGATCAAAGTTTTCGCGATAAGGGCGCGCAGAGTCGCGGTGGTCGGGCGACTGGTGACTCCATCATGATCCTCGCCATCTGAGCTTGGCACCGCCATCGCGGAAGCATAGCACGGCGGGGATGTCGAACGAAGCGAAGGCTTGCAGTCTGGCTGCCGATGCAGTTCGGTCTGGCATCACTCTGCAACCTTTCCGCTCCTCTGCGCCATTCCTGGACTTGTTTGCCAAGCATCGCGGACGAGAGAATGCCGCTAATCGTCGCCTTGATCTCGTTCGGTAAGCGACGGCGTACCCGACAATAGCAGCATCTTGTAGTAAGCTGACGGCGGCTGGGCTAGAACTGGTGGAAATACACTAGACCCACAGGCTACTATCTGGACTGCCGGCCCCTCTAGCGACGGGGTCTGCTGCGTTGATGCCGTAGGGGGTTGTGGGGCAACCGGAGGCGCAGGATGCCTCTGTGAGGTTTGCGACATGGTTCCTTTTACCTTCTTGTCCGTCTAGATGAATCTCGTTCGAACGTAATACTATTTACATAATGTGATGCTGGACGCAGTAGCGCTGGTGGCTGAATGTTTGGATTAGCAGCCGGCTGTATATTTGGACCGACAGCTTCCGATTTACCTGCCTGCTTGTCATTGCTGGTTGACTGGTTCACGTTTTGGTTTGACATCTGATTACTCCCTCCGTAGGTAAGGAAGACATAGCGCGACAAATAGCAGAGCAACCTCCATAAAGAGAAAGACAATTGCCCGGTTTAGCGACTGGCCCTTTCTGTTGACTATGCCATCATTATGTGGGTTTATTTCAGCATCTAACAAATGATATAAAATTATTGATTTTGCTTCATTTTCTGGTTTGAAATGTAGTTCATCGTGTAACATTTTAGAATCTGGCAAATAAGAAATCTTTCTCAGTAGGTATGCTTGTAGCGAAAATATTCCCATCAACAAAAAGCATATCAAGATGGCACCAAATGAAACACGACTCACCCACACTGGATACTTCCCGTAAATTTCTTTCAGAGCTGTAGAAGAGGCAGCTAATATGGCGCTTGAAAATGCAAAAACTGCCCCAGTGCGAGTGTTTAGCGAATCGTAGCTACGCATCAGGAACTCATGTCGTCGCATGGCCAAATCATAAAGAAGAGAGGCGCTATTATACGCAGTAAATGGGGGCGACATGGGCGCAGGCGCGGGGACATACTCGCTCATGTGCGCCAATGTAAGCTCAGCTCGCCATCTGTCAATGGGTAGTGCCCATAATGGAAGTCGAGCGTTGGCAAGGTTGTGTCGGAACGGCTGACTTGCGCGCATGACCATCCTTGGTACACTTCACTGGCTGGGGTCATCGTTGGTGGTGCGCAGACCGATCATCGAGCCGGAGACCAGCCACCCAGAGCGGGCAGGTAGGCACTGGCGGCGGCCTCCAGCCCGCTGCCCAGCTCGCGGTTATCGAAATGGGGCTGGCCGCTCACGGTGAGCAGGTAAGCGCTAGCGGCGGCGGCCATCACGCAGAAGAAGTCGGAGCTATCGAGACCAGCGCGCCGGTAGCTGAGGAGGGCAGCTCTGTTTGCTCAGCATGCTTCCTGCTACTGTCTACTGTGCTCCTTTCGCTCCTTCCCTTGTCCTTTCCCAAGTTCCCTAAATACCTATTCTTGTCGACGGGAGGTATCTGGTCCTGCCTTGCGAACAGTAAGGTCAGATCGATAGCCATGACAGATCCACCTTGGGCGCAAGCCTCCCCGTTCACTGCACCCTAGACAGCGAGGGCAGTGCATGGGATGGTTCGCCGCGAGATAAAAGGGTAATTCGCATTGGCCGGTTGCCGGCCAAAAGCTGGTTTAGTCAGAATTGCTAGCGAAGTCAAGAAAAAATGAAGATTTCAGGTTCACAGGTCAAAGCCGCACGGGAACTTCTAAAAATCACTCAGCCAGAGCTGGCACGAGCATCGGGCGTCGGTGAACGAACTCTGCGAAGATTTGAGACCGACGAGGACCTACCAAAGCCTGACAGTCTCCATAAGATTGTAGGCGAACTGGAACGCCGTGGAATCGAGTTCACCAACGGCGGCGGGATCGGTATCCGTCTGAACTTTGAGAAGGCTGCCGAGTTTGCACGGTCGTCAGCTCATCCGCGGAACAACTCGGAGCGCTAGCCCGATCTGAGCCAGTCAGTTCGTCGCCGTGGGCTGACTGGGTAAGCCCGTAAGTTTTCGTATCAGATCTCAGCATTGCCCCTGCAGTTCCTCTTTCCCCGCCCGCCTCCTCGGCTTGGGGAACGCTGGCCACCTCGTTCTCGACAGAGCTGACGTTGCTGTTCGCAATGTCGGCTCCTCTTCGGGCAGCCGAGCACGAAACCAACCTGAACCATTCCGCGGACGGCGCGACCGTTCCGCGAGCGCCTGACCCGAGCCGACACTCGGCGGTCTGCTGCTGCCTGCTCTGCGAGCAACACGGCACCGGCGAGCAAGCCATGCGCGCTGTCGGTGGCGACTACGCCCGCTTCCTGGCGCGCGTCTCCTCGCCCACGCCCCGCACGGACTGCCCCACGGGCGGTCCCCCCAACCCCACCCGCAAGCCTTCGCGCTATGGAGCCCACCCCATGCGACGAAGAGAACCGGCCCGCGTCCTCGGGCCTTATTCCCAGGAGAACCAATGGCGAGTCATCCACATCGATGCAAGGGGCCGGCGCAAGAGCTATGTCGTCGCCTCCAAGCAGGAGGCACGGCGCCTGATGGTCAAGCTGCGCGCCGACCTGGACGAGCGTACGGTCGAGGCCACCCTCGCGCTTTGGGTCCAGGCTCGCCTGCGCGCAGGCGACGCCGCGCCCACCACCATCGCCGAGCAAGTAGCCCGCATTCGCACCTTGCTGGGTCCGGTGATGGGCTTGCGCCTGGTCGAGGTGACCGAGCGCAAGGCCCAGGCTCTCTACCAGCGCATCACCACTCAGCCCAGCCCCAAGACCGGCAAGCCGCTGCAGCCCGCGACGCATCGGTTCTACCTAGGCATCGCGCAGTTTCTCTGGCGATGGGCTCAGAAGCAGGGCTTCGTGCAGGAGAACCCGTGGGCCGAGGTCGAGCCGATCGGCCGGCTGGCAGCCGGCAAGCCGCAGCTTCGCCCCGCTGAGGCGCGGCGCTTCGCCGCGGTAGCGGAGGCGGAAGCGGCGGCCGGCTCGGGCCTGGCGCTGGCGGCGCTGTGCTGCCTGAGCCTGGGCCTGCGCGCCAGCGAAGCGCTGCATCTGACGGCGCGTGACATCGATGCAGAAGCCGGCGAGGTCTACGTTAACGGCACCAAGACCGCCGCGGCCCGGCGGCGGCTGAAGCTGCCTGCCAATCTGGCCGTGTTGCTGGGACGTGCCGCCGCAGCGCGGCCCACCATGGAGCGGCTGTGCACCGCCACGCGCCAGAGCCTACACGACAAGGTGATCGCGCTGTGCGCACGGGCGGGCGTGCCGCGGGTCTGTGTGCATGGGCTGCGCGGCACGCACGCCAGCCTGGCGGTCTCCGGTGGCGCATCGGTCGAAGTGGTGGCGCGGGTGCTGGGGCACACCACCACCAAGATGACCTTGGGCCACTACGTCAGCGAGGAAGCCGCCACAGCGGCGCGGCTGGCTGCAGTGGAAGCGCAGCTTAGCGTTCCGAATCATTCCCCCGCCGTTTCGGAGCCAAATTCACCGACGAGCGGTCCGACCGGCAAGTTACTACCAAAAACGTAAAGTCCCGTCGCCAAACCTCGCTGAATCGTTCCGGAAAACCCCGCGAAGGCTTGCGGCCCCGACGGCGAAAAACCCGGGAATGATTCAGCGGGCCTCCACCGCCTTGGCTTACAGCCGCCCAGCGCTGGCAGCTACCCCACAGGCACGAAGCTAATCTGCACTGCGGCGATCTGGGCCGAGATCATCGTAAAAACTTTCCCGTCGCTGCCCAGCAATTGCCCAGACTGCCCCGACGCTGCCCAGTACGCCGCCCAGCATCGCCCATCGCTGCCCATTGAACACCGCCGTTGCTCTGGGGTCACCTCACGCGGCCCCCGCCTGAATCCGGCCGGATCGCGGCTTGGCCGCGAATTTGCTTCTGACCCTGGCGAACTATCGCTGACACCCGGAAGGTCCTCGGCAAGCGAGCCTTTGGGCTACGCCTGTGCTAGCTTGCCGCCGATTCGCGGCTCGTTGAGCAGTCAGCCGCTCCATATACCTGTATCTCCCTACGCATTGCCCATTTCTGGAGTTTGTCATGTCTCGCTTGACTCCCGGGTTTCGTCCATTTGTCCGCTCTACCGTGCTGGTGCTTGGTTTCCTGTTGGCCTGGGGCCGCGCTGCAACCGCGCAACAAGCCCAGCCCGATTCGGGGCGACTCCCCAGCCCCAACCCGCTGTGCGATGGCGCCGCGGTCCCCTGCCTCGATATCGACGAGCTGGCCGCGCACGCCTACGCGCATCTGCAGGTGCTGCCGCGCACGGACCAGCGGGACACCGCCGTCGTCCTGCCGCTGGGTGTCGCGCTGGGCCTGTTTGGTCGCGTGTCTGGCGGGGTCTCCACCCACTTCACGTTCGGAACGGGAAGCGATGGCGGCTTCCAGCAGTTTGGTCCGCTGCGGCTCAGCTTGACGCTGCGCCTGTGGCCGCTGCTGCCGCTCTGGTCTTCGGGGGGCACTACGGAGACCCCCCAAACCGGACAAACCCACTACAGCCCTCCCCGCGGTCTGCAGCTGGGCCTGGCCTACGAGCACGAAGTCCGCGTGTGGAAGTTCGATGGTACCAACTCGCTCGGTCTGTTGACGGATCTGGCGGCGCTGCGTGTGCTGGCCAGCCGGATGTTCGGCCCCGTCCAGCTATCGGCCAGCCTGGGCGCGCTTTATGACTGGCAAGGGCGATTCGCCACCGGCGAGGCGGCCGCGCAGATTGGGCTGTTTCCGCCAGGCTTTCGCGCGCTCAAGATCTACGTCGAAGCCCTGGGCCGCGGCGTGCCGACGTACGTGCAGAAGGATGCGCTGCCACCGGAGCCTATGGGTCAAGCGCCGATTCATCCGCAGAGCCTATTGGGCCTGGGCCTGAGCTTCCGACCGCACGCTCGGGTGGACTTGGGCGTGACGGTACAGCGCGGCTTCGGCGGTCTTGCGCCCTGGGCCGTGACGGTGCAGTTCCTGACGCTGAGCCTGGGAAAGACGTACGAGCAACGGGCCGTAACGCCGGTCGTTCAGCTGGCTGCCGACGCCGCGGTGGAGACCGCGCGGGCGATTCATGAGTACATCAAGAGCCTGCCCATCGATCCAGTGCTCGATGAGAAGTGTCTGCTGCTCGACAACAACGGCGACTTGCTGGTGCAGCAGCCGCTCGGCATGCGGACGCCGGATGGAAAGCACTGCCTGGTGGAAGGAGAGAAGCTCCCCATCGGAGAGAACTGGTGGCGCGACCGCAATAAGAGCGTGATCTGCCACGACGAGAAGCTCACAAACTGCCTACTATACCGTCGCCCCCACGAGCACAGCTATCGCGTGCTGCACCGCCCCTGGGTCGGGGACGATTGCGTTCTGCGCGAGAGCGTCTACGACCCCGAAGCCCCCGGCCGGCAACAGGGACAGACTCACCGCACCGTCGAGCTGGCGGTCCTCGGCGCGGTCACCAAGGACCGGACCGGCTGCACAGATCCGACCGGATACGTCCACCCGATCGGGACGCAGTATTACCGAGAGCACGGGCATCTGTGGATCTGCGCCGCGCCGCGCACCGAAGAGCAGCGCGACCGCTGCTTCCTGGCCCTAACCGAGCTGCCGCAGAAGATACACAACCAGACCACGCCGCTCGGACGCATCGCGCGGGCGCTGGATCACGGAGCGGTAAGAAAGGCGCAGGCGATCGATAAGATCCCGGATCAGATCGTCAGCACTGCCGAAGGCGTGGCGCAAGGACGAATCACCGCTGGCACGGTAGTTGGCGCGATCGAAGCCAAGGCCAAAGACATCGCTGAGCACACGAGCATCGATGCAGCCAAAGGATGGATCAAGGGCAAGCTCCGGGACGCTCGGGAGTGGGTCAGCAAGCCGCTGATCGAGCAAGGGGAGGTCTTGGCCGAAAAGACTGGCGACGCGATGATTCCGCATCCGGTTACCGTCGGTGCTGCCATAATGACCGGCGGCGTCGGCCGCGGCGTGCTGGGGGCCACAGGTGAGCTTGAGGAAGCTGCCCAGGCTGGAAATGCAGTCCGAAAAGCAGAAAAGAAGGCTGCCCAGGCTGTTCATGCCGCTGAGGGGAAGGCTTCGTCGGCGGGGAAAATGCAGCAAGAGGTCCTGCGAGGCCAGGCGCCTCGCGAAGTCCACCGAGTGGATCGGCCCCATGTGACCAGTGGAGAAGCGCACGTCCACTTCTGCGACGGAACTTCTTGCAATCAATCTGGTACGATTCATGATGCGCACAAGGGAGCTCCCAGTCCCTCGAATGCCACTCGGGATTGGCTCCAGAAACATGGCTGGACACCACCCCCAAAGAAATGAGGAAGGTCCATGCGCTGTTACGGGTACGAAAAAGACACGAATGCCGACTCACCGTCGGAGCTCGAAGAAATAACCATCCAGGCAGGCCCTGAGACGCTCCGCGCCGTCGCGGGCTTTCTTCTTCACGTCGCTGAGCAAATGGAGCTGCACGGCGAAAAGTTCGGGCATGAACACTTCGAAGATCACTGCCATCGGCAAGCTGGCGAATGCAGATTCATCGTCGCAAGCGAATGACGGTGTCTGTTCCAGCGGCACATTGAGACAGCCTACCCGGTGCTCTGATGAAAGAAGCTGTACTGGAGCAGGAGCTGGCCAAAGCGAGAGTGTCGAACGCGGGGCTCGTCTCTGCGGGGCTTCGCCTACGCGTCGACAATCTCCTGTTTCCCCACGCCGAGTGGACGGACTTTACCGCCGTGGTTCTCCCGTGGTGGGCCGCCGCGGCGCTCCGCTTGCTCAGAGGAGAGCAGCAGGCCTTCGAGGTGCATTTCATGGAGGGCCCGTTCCTGGTAACGATAGAGGATCGAGGTGAACGGACCTGGAACCTCAAACTCGTCGAGACTGGGCTTCAAACGGATGTCAAGGCTGAGGCGACCGTCGAGGCGCTGCCCCTGATCCGTAGCATCTTGAGTGCCTCGGACGCCGTGCTTGCGTTGTGCCGAGAACGCCGATGGTGGTCATCCGACGCTGACACCTTGGTCCGCTCTTTGGCGCAGCTCAAGTCCGTATGTCCGTAGGAGCTTGTAGGCCCCATGAGCAGATCGAAAGTAACGCTGGAATTGACGGACGACGAGGCATTGGTCCTCTTTGACTGGCTGCGCCGATTCAACCACAGCGAGGCGAAGCCCTTTGAAGACCAAGCTGAGCAGCGTGTCCTATGGGATATGGAGTCGATGCTGGAAGAGGCGCTCGTCGAGCCTCTCGACGCCAACTATGATAGATTGCTCGCTGCTGCACGAGCCCGAGTCCGTGATTCGGAGGAATAACTGCAGCTCGGCGGCCAGCATCTTGTCGCGCTGATCTAGGAGCTGTGCCGCCCGGTCATATTGGGTCGGAAGCCTTCTGCATGTTCTGCTCCATTCGAGCCATGCGCCCTCGCACAAGCGCCTGCAGGTGCGTCTCCCCCTCTGGGTCCACCTGGAAGCCGACCACGATCCACCTGAGCCCCTTCTTCAGTTTGCGATGAGGCTTGTGGATCAAGCTCCACCGGGCCGACATCGCCGCGGCATAGGCTTGCTCCACCAAGGTCTGCTCCGGGTCCAGGGCGCGCGCGCGGCGGTCTTTGTGGTGAGCTTCCTGCCAAGCAAAGTAGCGATGCTCAACGAGGATCTCCTCCCGCTTCAGCTTGATGAGGGGATCTCGGTCGGGTTCATAGCCCCCGGCGGCCGCGTGCTCCAGGTACTGGCCCG
>CALFYE010000284.1 GCA_937952145.1 uncultured Myxococcales bacterium | reverse complement strand
CCGACGACTGACGCAGCGGCCGGGGTCCGCAGTAGGTTTTGATAGGCGCTCTAAACAAGTTCGTCGGAAGCCGCTAAGACTTCGCGCAGGCTCTGAAACCAGGGGCCTAGCGGGCCGCCGCCGCCTAGCTGCTGCTGCAGCGTCCTGCCTGCGCGCTGAAGCAGACATGAGACGGCGGCCGGTGAACGTCCCAGGGTCCGCGCGATCTCGCCCACTGCTTCGCCGCGCAAGTGTCGTCGCACCACGTCGCGCTGGGCCTGCGGCAGCGCATGGATGGCCCGCAGCAGCTGTCGCCATTCTTCCTTCCCGCGGAGGCTCTGGCTGGCCGAGGGGCGCGGCTCGGCGGGCTGCAGCTGATCGCTCTCCGGGAGCGGGACCAGCTCGGCGGCTCGCCGCTTTCTACTCGATCTGCGGAGCTGCGCAATCAGGGAGCGCTCCAGAATGCGCGCCAGCCATTTATGCAGCTCGCCTTCCGTTGTGCCGACAAACTGATTCAGGTGACGAAATACACGCTCCAGCGTGTCTTGCGTCAGGTCTGAAGGCTGCTGCCCCACCGGCAGCTGTGCCTGTTTTCGCTGCGCCAACTTATGCACATAAGGCCGTAGGCGGCACAGCAGATCCTGCATCGCCCCTGCATCGCCTCCTTGCGCTTGCTGCAGCACCTGAAGGATTGCAATGGAAGATTCCTTCATCGCTTAGTAAGTAGGAAAATCTCCGCCAAACGCGCGCACCAGAAAGTCCACTTGCCCATAGGAGGCCGCGTGATTCAGCCACTGATTCAGCTGCTGGAACCGGCTCAGCATCTGACGGACCTGATCGTAGCTCAACTTACGTAACAAGTCATCATTGGGCTCATAGGGGAACGGGAGAGTAGTATGCCCCTGTTCGAAGTACGTGACAGCCTGTCTGACGACAACGCGCAGAGCGGATAAATCATCCGCCTGCGGACTGTACCAGCGATACGCCATGACGGTCAGAGCGAGGCCAACCGGGCCCTTCATTCCGTCGGCACTGAAGTGGATGTCCTTCCATCGCTTCAGATAGCGAATGATGCGGCGGAACTGCTCGGCATTCGCTGGATTGGGATGATTCCAGATCATCTGCACGAACCACTCCATTCCATCAGGTCGCCAGCGCGTCCGGTGATCATGCTGCTTACCCTCTGCAATAAATAGGCGATCGCCTTCGCGAGTGAAAACCGATATATCCAAATGAAATCCACGGAACGCGATCTGAATGCAAGGACGCATCCATTGCGGATTGAATCCCGCGGATTCTAAAGATTGATAGATAGTTCCTTTGAGATCTTGAGGGGTGGCGTCACTGGGCCGAAGATTATAAACGATCCCGATATCGACGTCGTAGTCATTTCCGGCCAATGGTCGAATCCCAGTACCCATGGCATAACTTCCCCAATTATGGGATTTGAAAGTTCTGCGCGAATATCCTGTTGCGTTTGGGAAAATTCCCAGTACCCGGTCGCGAACCGCGCGGACAGCGGTGTAGTGCTCGCTATCATTTAATTTTATGGCCTCATGGAACTTATTAAAGTTGTATTGGAAGCTCATCTTTCCTCACTTTCTTGCAGCGATGGGGGAGGGGGAGGAGTTGAGCAGCAGCGCTGGGTAGTAGCTGCCGGCTTGGTATTGGTAGGTTTGGATCTGCGGGTGCATGGTGCGACTGAGCTGGGTCCCCAGCAGCAGGGCCAGGCCGGCCTGGACTGAGGCGAACAGATGGACCCTCTGCAGGCGCGGGAAGCGCTCGGTGATCTCATCGAGCGTCCGCTTCCAGGTGCTGGCGACCTGGGCTACTTGCTCGGCTCCGGTGAAGACGTCTTCCGAGGCACCGACTAACCGCAGATCGACTTCGCACCGGACATCGGGCACGGCCCGGCGAGCCGCGGCTTCGTTGATCGGGTGGGAAGTTGATAGGCGCACCACGACCTCTCTGCCCTGCGGATCTTTGCCGCAGTGAAACTGCACGGGCATAGGAGGCAGGGGAGGCGCGGCTTCGACCCACGGCAGAAACCGGCGCTGGCTGTGGTGACGGAGTCGCACTTCGACGGGCCGCAGCGGCCCAAGCAGAGAGCCGAGGAGCACGATGAGTGGGATCGGGGCGACGCCAAAGTAGACGACTTGGTGGTCTGGGTGCTGCTCAAGCAGGGGCCGCAGGGACTGCTGGAACCAGGTCTGCAGGGTTCGCTGCGCATAGGCAAAGTCCCCGTTTTCGGCCGCGTGGGTAACCGGCACACTCACCCGTTGAAGCGGCAAGGTGCGGTACTCGGCGGGCAAGGTTGCGCGCTGCTCGTCCAGGGTGACTGATCCCACATTGAGATCCATGTGCGTGATCAAGAGGAGTCCGCTGGGAGTCATCTGATCTTCAGAGACGCCAGTTCGTTGGCCATCAATCGCGGGACCGCCACTTTTTTTCAGCGGCGGGGCTGCCTCGCCGCGCAGTGACCGGCCCCACGGCGGGAAGGCCAGTAGAGCACCTCCGGCAACTCCGCAAGCGATGGTCGCGATGGCGTTTCGGCGATCGCGTGGGTCCTTCGCCTGGCCTCCATCGAGCGGTATCGTCGCTTGCGGGCGTGATGCCGCGGTCGCCGAGCGGGGGTTTGGAGGGTCGGCGGAACGAAGGAGCGCGCGAAGGCTCTGGGCTACCTGCGACATGGTGGGACGGGCCGAGGGATCGCGAGCCAGCATCCGGGACAGCAAGCCAGACAGAGCTGGGTCGGAAATGCGCGTCAGCGAAGGGGGACCCGCCAGGCGCGCAGCCCACAGACTCACCGGGTCAGCGCCGACAAATGCCGGCTGACCTTGAGCCATCTCCAAGAGCAGCAGTCCCAGCGCGTAGACATCACACGCCGGTTCCACGGGGGCGTTGGGGACGCACTGCTCGGGGGCCATGTAGGCCACGGTCCCGAGAATCTGGGCGCTGTCCTCGCGTGAGTCAATCCATGTGTCGTCCTGCCTGGTCTCGACGATGGGCGGCACGCGAGCAATCCCAAAGTCGATGATCTTGACCGCCTGGTCTAGGTCTACACCGGTGCAGAGCAAGATGTTCTCGGGCTTGAGATCGCGATGGACGATGTGATGCGTGTGCACTGCCGCCATGCCATCCGCCATTTGTGCCGCAATCGCCAAGTAGTTCTTCGGCGCCACGCTGGGGGATGCGTCTTGCATGTAGCGACGCAAGGTCTGCCCAGATACCTCCTCCATGGCCATGAAGGGCAGTCCCGCTTCCGTCTCACCAAAGAACAGCACCTGCACGACGTGCGGGTGTTTGATCTTCGAAAGGGCCCGCGCCTCCTGCAGAAAGCGAGCAGTCTGACGAGGTTCATTTTTCGTCAGAATCTTGAGGGCGACGGGCTGACCAATCCGTTCGTGCACAGCGGAATAGACCTCGCCCATGCCTCCGCGACCTAGAAGCCGCTGGATGCGATACGGCCCAACGCGCTGACCTGGCTGCATGCACGCACCGTATCATTCCGCGAACTGCAGCGAGAACCCCGGCTGCGCCGACTTCAAACGCCCATCGCATCGAACACGCGGCGCAGCCAGAACAAGGACGATAGAGCTTCGTCCCTGCGTCGAGCAGAGCGCGCCGACTCCTCACTTCGCAGAGTCGGTGGTGGTGCTGTTGGCTGTCGGCTGCGTAATCGTGCGCGCGGCGGCAGCGGGGGTGCGGTGCTGCTCATCCACTAGCCGGTTGAGCTCTTGCATGGCGGTGGCGTTGATACTTCCAGCGAGGCCGCGCAGGCTCTCTACAACACGCGGGAGGTCGCGTCCGACCCGCGCACTGACCAGGATCACGGCATCGTAGGGCGGCATGGCGCCGCGATCATCAGTCAGCACGGTCAGGTCGTAGGCGGCGATGCGTCCGTCGGTAGAAAAGGCGCCGATGACATCGACCTGACCTGTGCGCGCGGCCTCGTACATCAGCGAGGGATCCATGCTGCGCTGTTCAGCAAACGCCAGCCCGTAGCTTCCGACCAGGGCTTGCCACTCACCCCGCGCAAAGAGCTCATAGTCGGCCCCGATGCGCAGGCGGCTGGCGTGGGGGGCAAGCTGGCTGATCCGTTGCAGACCCAGCCGATGGGCATCGGCGCGACGCATCGCCAGGGCGTAGGTGTTTTCAAAGCCCAGCGCGGCCACCAAGCGCACGCCGTACTTGGTGGCTAGCTCATCGCGGACCTGCGACAGCAGCACCTGGCGGTCGGGGCGGGGCTCAGCGTGATGCAGCACGGTCGACCACAGCGTGCCCGAGTAATCGACGTAGGCATCGATCTGGCCGGCGACCAGCGCATCAAACGCCACGGTCGATCCCAGCGACTCCAGCGTGCGGGTGGCAAGCCCGGTATCGCGCTCCACGGTCTGCGCCAGCACGTGAGCCAGGATGTAGCTCTCGGTGAAGGTCTTTGCACCGACTGTGAGCTGGACCCGCTCGCCGCCGCGCAGCATCTGCACCAGGGGCGAAAGCGCGGTGAGGGACAGCAGGGAAAGCAGGACCAGCGCTATCCGTAGGCGCGTGCGACTGCGCCCCTCAAGCCCTTGGGCGAACATCCGAATCGTGCCGTCCACCGTCAGTGCCAGGCCAGCTGAGGCGACGCAGCCGAGCAGCACCGCGGCATAGTTGCGCGTCTGCAGGCCGCCAAAGATGTAGTTGCCCAGGCTGGGGGCGCCGACGGGCGTAGATAGGGTGGCGGTGCCGACGGTCCACACCGCGGACGTGCGAATGCCCGCGATGATCACCGGCAGAGCCAGCGGTAGCTCAACCCGCAAAAGCGAGTCGCGATCGGTCATGCCGACGCCGCGCGCTGCTTCCAGCACGGCCGGATCAATTCCCGATAGACCCGCCACGGTGTTGCGCAGGATCGGTAGCAGGCTGTACAGAAACAGACCGAGCAGCGCCGGTAGATAGCCGATGCTGCGCGCTCCCAGCGCGGCTAGCGCCGGCACCATGATGGCCAGCAGCGCTAGGCCAGGGATGGTCTGCAGCACACTTGCGGTTCCCAAAACTGGCGCTTCCCAGCGACGGTGGCGCGTCACCAAGACGCCGAGCGGTACGCTGCACAGCACCCCCAGTAGCAGGGCCGAAAGCGACAGCGCAAGGTGCGCGATCAGGTAGGTCGGCAGGTGGCGCAGCTGTTCGCTCATTCGCCGAGATCTCCCAGCCGCGACTGCACCAGGCGAGCTTGCCTTCGCGGGGCCGAGACCAGCTCTTGCACATAGGGATCGGCGGCCTGGCTGGCGAGCTCGCGGAAGGTTCCCCACTGCAGCAGCCGGCCGTCTTTGAGTACCGCGACGCGGTCGGCGAGCAGCATCGCCTCAGTCACATCATGGGTGACAAAGACGGTGGTCAGGCCCAGGCTGCGGCGAATCCGATCGAACGACACCTGCAAGCGCTCGCGCGTCGGGGGATCAAGAGCGCCAAACGGCTCGTCGAGCAGCAGCACCGGCGGCTCAGCGGCCAGGGCGCGCGCGACCGCTACCCGCTGGGCCTGGCCTCCCGATAGCTCGCTGGGTAGGCGATGGCGCATGCGCGCCGGGTCAAGCTCGACAAGCTCCAGCAGGGCGTGCACGCGCGCCTGGATTCGCGCCGCCTCCCAGCCCAGCAGGTGTGGCGTGATGCCGATGTTTTCCGCCACGGTGAGATGCGGAAACAAACCCAGGCGCTGAAAGGCGTAGCCGATGCGGCGCCGCAGCACATGGCCGTCTAGATCGCGCACGTCTTGCCCGGCGATGCGGATGGTGCCGCTTGAGGGCTCGATCAAGCGGTTGATCATCTTGCAGGTCGTGGTCTTGCCTGACCCCGAAGACCCGAGGAGCACCAAGAGCTCGCCCGCCTCGACGCGCAAAGAGACGCGATCGACGGCCCGCTGGCCGCCATAGTCTTTGCTGACCTGTTCGAGATCGATCATCGCTGGGAGCGGCATCCTATCCCAGCCACTTAAAAATTCGCTGGCGCGCTGCAGTCGCGGCCGCTTGCATCTGCGACAGAATCGGCGAGGCGAACTCAGCGGGAAGGTCGGCGGCTTCTCCAGCGACCGCGGTGTAACGATCCAGCACCCCGTGCAGCGGCAGGGGCGGCAAGCGGGCCAGCCAAGCCTGCCCAGAGGGCCCCAAGAGTCCGCGCGCCCCACAAAGTGCCAGCGCCAAGCGGCTCTCTTCGATCTGACCCACGCACTCAAAGGGCGTATGCGCACCCAAGCCCAAAAGATCAGCAAAGAAGCCCTGACTGTCGGGCACTTCCAGCAGATCCTCGGGAAACATGGCCTCGACGGGCTCGCGGCTTAGGTGGGCGCGATAGCTCAGCCAGACGTAGGCGCACTTGGGACAGCGCCGACACCACGGCTTGCCGACGTTGCACGAGTGCGTGGCACAGAGGCTCGCTTCGTCTTTTCGCAAAAGCTCGAAGATGACGACGTCGAAGATCGGCATCAGCAGGCTGAAGAGCCCAAGGTCCGAGACGAGCTCTTTTTGCACGTAGGCACGGAGTAGGCGCTCGGCCGCCTGCGACTTGCCCCACTGATGATTGACCTCTTCGCCGGTGGCCGCCCAGATCAGGTTGCCGCGGTTGGCGCTGGCTTCATGGCCCAGCACGATGTGCGAATAGCCGTGCTGCAGCAGGATGGGCAGGGCCGCAAAGATCGAGCTTGGGGTCTCGGCAGCGGTGAGGGTGCGCACGCCGGCCTGCGCGCCCACCAGATCCAGAACCGGGGCATCGAAGAAGTCGTCGAGGACGATCTGGCGATGGCGCCGCTTGGGCTGTCCGTGATCGAGCAAGCCATCGATCAGGCGATGCTGCGCGCGGGCCGGGCCATAGACGCTGGAGGAATAGGCGAACGACGCAAACGGAATCGCCGCCCGCTCAAGGAGCCTCATCGTGACCAGGCTGTCTTTGCCGCCACCGCAGAACAGCAACACCTCGGGCACGCGGTGATCGCGCTGTATCGCTGCCGGTTCGGCATCGCGGGGCTGACTGGCCCAGCGCGGCGGCGGCTCGTGCGGCAGATTGTTTTCGAAGCGCCACTGGGCCCAGACCTGCTGAAAGACGGTGGCCCACAGCGACTCCAGCGCGACGGTGTGGTACTTGGCGTAGGGGCCCAAGTCGACGATCTGCGGTCGCAGGCTGGCGATCTTGTTGATCTCGAACAGCGCGGCGTGAACAAACAGCCGCTCCATGAACTGCCGACCGAAGCGGTGCTCTAGCTGCAGCAGGTCGCTGTCGGGATACCAGTAGACGGTCTGGAACTGCAGCGCGTCCAGCGATGAGCGCATGACAAGCTGATGCGGGCTCCAGGTGAGCGCATCCAGGCGTAGTCGCTGCGGGCGGGGCATCGGCTAGCTCACGACGCGAAAGCTGGTGAAGGGGAAGGGGTAGCTGCGGCGATACCAGTTGCGAAAGCTGCGCCGCAGGAGTCCATCGGCGGTGGCCCAGGATGCGCCAAACACGATGTCGTGTTCGCCATCGAAGAAGTCAGCCGAGTAGCCAGGATAGGTGCGGGCCCAGGCGACAAAGCCGGGCCGCGGCGCGAACGGCGACTGCGTCCATTCCCAGCCGTTGCCGACCAGCTCGCCGACGCCCCAGGCGCTGTCGCCGGCGGGAAACTGACCGACCGGGGTGGGATGAAAGTGGCGAAAGCCAAAGTTGCCGTGCTCGGCGCCGGGCGGGGCGTCGCCCCAGGGGTGGAGGCGCAGCGATCCATCTGGTGTGTGATACGCGGCGCGATGCAGCTCGGCCTCGGTGGCCAGCCGTCCGCCGCGCCAGGCGCAGTACACGCGGGCCTGCTCGCCCGAGACCTGCACGGGAAAGCCAGCCCCAGCAGCAAACGGCAGCGGGCCGAACAGCGTCTTGATCATCGGGGGGCTCGGTGCCTGTCCTCGGGCGTCGCGAGCCCAGCCCTGCGGCCACAGCGCGTCGGGTCGACCGCGCCCTTCAAAGAAGGCGAGCCAGTCGCGGTTTCGCACCGGCAGTGAGTCGATCGAAAACGCTGGGACAGAAACCGTCACCTGCGGGAACTCGTTGTCCCAGCCAAACGGAAGCTGCGAAAAGCTGGCCCCCAAGACTGCGGGGCCGGCCTCGACCCGTCGCGGCTCGGCGGCCTGTCCATCCCCAGCCTGTGGCGGGGCGATCGCGGCCGGTCGCTGCAAGAGCCCAGGCGGACTCTCCGCCAGCATGTAAAGCAGGGTCTCGTGGTGCATCCACTCGTGCTCCAGCACCAGCCGAAGCACGCGGCCCCCTTCGCACAGGATGTCGTTCGATCGATGGAAGACCTCGGGCAGGCAGCGCAAGACGGCAGCGCGCACCGCGTCGCGATAGGCCAGCGTTTCTTCGACTGTTGGCCAGCCGATCGGGCTGTGTTGCTGCGCACACTCGACGCTCTCCGGGTCGATGCCGCGCGCGTACAGCGCATCCAAGTGGGGATCGAGCGGCGGTCGATCGAGTGCGCCTCTTCCGATCTGATTCCAGGCGAAGGCAGGCAGGTGGCCAACGTAGAACAAGATCGGGTGACGCAGATCGATGGGCTGGGCTCGCCAGGCGGCTTGCGGCACCAGTGCAAACAGGGCATCGGATCGTGCCCACGCCGCGAGCAAGTCATCGCGAAATTTCTCGACGGGCGAGCTCATACGCGGGCCCGGCGCAGGAGGGCAAGCGAGAACAGCGCCCCGGGATCGCTGAACCAGCCCTCGACGGTCAGGCCAGCCCTGGCTGCCGCGGCGGCAAAGCGCTCATGCGTGAACTTGCAGCTGATCTCGGTGCGGATCTCTTCCCCGGGCGCGAAGTGCAAGTGCAGGTCGAGATCGCGAAGCTGTACTTGTGTGGCTCGTACGGCGCGCAGCCGCATCTCGATCCAGGCGTTCTCCGGATCGTAGAAGGCGCGGTGTTCAAAGGCATCCAGGTCGAAGTCGCCGGCGAAGCGACGGTTCAGCACGGACAGCAGGTTGCGATTGAAGGCCGCGGTGACGCCCTCGGGATCGTTGTAGGCCGCTTCGATTCGGCTGACCTCCTTGACCCGATCGATGCCCACCAAGAAGCGATCACTGTCGTCCATGCCCGCCGCTAGCTGAGACAGGAAGGCGTCGCGCTGATCGGGGTACAGGTTGCCGATCGTGCCGGCAAAGAACACGATCAGGCGCCCCCCTGGCGGACCCAGGCGATCGAGATCGTGGATGAAGTTGCCGACGATGCCGCGAAACTGAAACCCGGGATAGTCAGCGGCTAGACGCTCGATGGACTGACGCAGGAATAGCTCGTTGATGTCGAGCATGGTGCAGCTTGCACCGGGCTGCGTGGCGGGCCAGGCATCTAGCAGGAGGCGGATCTTGCGGCCGGCGCCACTGCCCAGCTCGACCAGATGCTGACAGCCGCTCGCGGCGACGATGCTTGGGGCGGATCGTTCGAGGATCGCGAGCTCGGTGCGCGTGGGATAGTAGGCGTCAAGCTGGGTGATGCGCTCGAACAGCGCGCTGCCTACGTCATCGTAAAAGTAGTGCGGCGAGACCTCGGGCAGCGCACGCTGCAGGCCTTCGCGCAGCCGCGCTCGCTCGCCCTCTGCGGCCGGTGCCGACGGCCCCCCTTCCGTCGTCATTAGCGCCAACCTGGGATCGGCGAGCGTGTCTTTGGGGGCTCAGAGAGACGATCGGTGAGTCTGGTCATCGTCTCAGCGTATCGCGGCGGCCGAGCCGGGGGGCGACAAAGCTTGGCCGAATGCGACGACGCCCCGCGTGGGCTGTGCAGCGAGCGCGGCGCAGCTTCATGCTCGGCTAGTCAGCGACCACAGGCAGGGCGCGACCCTTGCGACCGGCGCGCGGTGGAGGCGGTGGCTCGGTCGACAGCAGGCGAGCCGAGAGATCGATCGCGCGATCGAGGAGCTCTTCTGCCGCGACCCGCAGCGCTTCGCTGGTCCGCACCTGTCGCACGTTGCGCTCCATGTCTTCGGCGGTCCAGCCGCGCGAGTGCGCGATGTAGGGGAACTGGGGAAACTGACAGCCGAGCTCCGCAAAGAAGCCGAGCATCTGACCGGCCACGGCCTGTACGTTGTCCTGGCCGCCAGTGATGATCGCGCTGACGACCTTGTTCGAGAGCAGCACCTTGTCAGCGATCGTCACCTGGTTCTGGATGCAGTTCATGCGCTCGACCATCTTGAAATACAGGCTCGACGGTGCGCCCCAGCGAATCGGCGTGCCGATGATAAAGACGTCGCCCCAGTGCACCAGCGCTTCGTAGACCCGGTCGAGCTGATCGTCGGGATCCATCTGCGTGATCGAGCAAGGCCAAGTGCAGGCCCGCGCCGCCTTCGAGTAGTAGCCTTCGCAAGCGCGAAACGACAGATCCGACAGACGGATGAGGCGGGTCGGGTGGCCGCGCCCCTCCGCGTGCGAGAGCGCCGCCTGCACCAGCGCCTCGGAGGTCGAGAAGCGGGGATAGTCTTTGTTCATCACCGTCGTTGAGATGCCGACGATGCGCGGCGGGCCGGGGGCGCGCTCGGGCGTGCGAGCCAGCGGGTGCGGGGCATGCGGCTTCTTGCTGCGCTTCTTGTGCGGGACGCTGCTGACTTCGACGCGACCGTTGTGGACGCGGACGTGATAGGCGGGCACGACGTCTTCTTCAAAGCCGCGCTCGCCCTGGCCCTGGATGCGGTGGAAGCGCCACTGATGCCAGGGACAGACCACGTAGTCGCCTTCCAAGCTGCCCTGTCCTAGCGGACCGCCGGCGTGATTGCACGCGCCATGGATGGCACCGAACACCCCGTCTTTGTACGACAGCGCCATCCGCGTATTGCCGACGGTGATCTGCTGCAGCGGACGCTGGCTGAGCTCTTCGACCGAGCCGACGTCCATCCACTCTTCTTTCGCTTTCTGCGTCATGCAGTGTCTCCTCCGTGCCGTCCGCGGACCGAGCCGTCTCGGCGCTGCGACGGAATCGACATGATGCGCTTAGGACGGGAAGAAACCTAGCCAGTGGCTTCCCGATTCGGCGGGGACCGTGCGGGGATAGCCGGGGCTGGGCTCGCGCGAGCTAGCTTCGTAGCGCAGCACCTGATCCCCCGAGCGGAAGTAGTAGGCGCCATCGCTGCCGACCACCGCCCCATCGATCTCGTCGCCGAACATGCCTGAGAATTCTTCGGCGAGGGGGCGCGGGTACCCCGGCAGCAGCTGATCATTGGTCAGGTCGTAGCGCAGGCAGTCGCGTCCGCAGATGAACAAGACGACTTCGCGATCGCGGTCGGGGCAGGGCAGGGCGGCCAGGAGTCGGTGCGGCCACAGTCCCGGGAAGTGGCGTGCGATGTACTTGGGATAGCCCGCGTCGCACTGATCTTTCGCCAGGTCGTAGCGCACGTAGCCATTGCCGCAGAAGAAGTACGCCTTGCCGCGCCGCGAGAAGTACACCGCATCCAGGCCCCGCTCGGCGCTGAGCCAGCTGCGGAACAGGCCGTGCCAGCCGTCGACGATGGCCTTGGGATAGCCCGCCGCTGGCTGACCCGAGGCGGGACTGCAGCGCGCATACTGGTCGCCGAAAAAGACATAGGCGCGCTCGGGGTCGCGCACCGCGGCGCAGAAGTGGGGCTTGGCTGGCTGCACGGCCAGGCTGTCGAGCGCGATGTCGGTGCGGAAAAACACCTCGCCGGTCTCGCTGTGCAGGGACAGGCGAAGCTCGGCGCCAACGCGCGACAGATCGACATCGAGCAGGCCGAAGTTGGCGGCTGCGACCTCGCGCAACAGGTAGTGATCAAAGGCGTGCTCGTCTTGGCTGTCGGCAGGCCACACTGGGCGATGCCAGGGACGGTTGGCGATCGGGCTACTGGTCAGCTCCCACAGCGGCGGGCCCAGCTGGCCATCGGTGCGTCGGATTCCCTGCGAATAAAAGAGCTGGCCCAGGTGCGGATCGCCGCTGAGCGCGACCACACCGGAGATTCCCTCTTCCGCCAGGAAGTGCTGCAGAGTCGAGAGCTCCCGTGCGCCATCGCGTCGGAAACACTCCCAGTCCCAGCTGTCGAGCGCTGCCACTTCCGGCAAGAGCTGCGAGCCCGAGAGCAAGAGCTTGATCGGCGCGCGGCTCTCCCGCAGCCCGTCCATCAGCCACTCTAGCTGCGCATCGCCTAAGACGTGCTGATGGGTGCGGCGATGGAAGCGCGAGTCGAGCAAGAACAGCTCGACCGGTCCCAAAACGACGCGTGAAAAGACGCCGGCGATCCCGGGCTGGCCGTAGCTGCGCTGCGCCCACATGCGGACAAAGCAGCGTAGCGAGCGCTCGGCTTCGGCGTAGCGACCATCGCTGTCGTTGGGGCCGAAGTCGTGATCGTCCCAGATGCCCAGCGAAGGCACAGATGCAATCAGCGCCCGCAGCCGATCGTGGTTGCGATTGCGCAGGTGCGCGGCCATCATCGTCGCTTCGCTCTGCCGGTCGGCCTCGTCGGTGTAGCAGGTGTCGCCGAGCAGTAGGAAGAGATCCGGCGCTTGCGCCGCGATGGCATCGAAGATGCGCAGATCGGTGCGCGCATATTCCTTGTAGCAAGAGCCAAAGGCGATCCGCAGCGTCGTCGCTTCGCTGGTGATGGCGGGGGCAAGCAGGAAGCGCGCGGTCTCGCCGTGCGTGCTGAGCAGGCGGTATTCGTAGCGTGTGCCGGGGTCGAGATCGCGCAGATGAAAGACGCCGCACAGCCAGTCTTCGGCGCGTGGCAAGAGCTCTAGCGTCTGCTCGCTCCCGCTCTGCCCGCGACGGTGCAGGTGCAGAGTCAGGGGGGCGTCGCTGCGCGCTTGCACCCAGATCCGGGCCTCGGTCGGCGAGCCTTCACCCTGCATCGGGCCGGCGGCAAGTGGCCCCTCGGCGTAGGCGTTGCGGCCGTGCAAGGCAGAGAGGTCGGACGGCATCGGGGGCTCCTTGGAAGATGTCTACATAATTTGATGGTTGTTTGATGGCGATGCAAAGGTGCAGGTAGCCCCAGGAGCTTGGACGATGACGGACGAAGACAAGCTGTTCCAATCCGTGTCTGTATTCGCAGCCCAGCTCGTTGAGCTGAACAAGCTCGGCACCGAGCAATACAGACCGATCGTCGATGACCTGATCCGCACCCGCTGCCGAGACGCGAAGCGGATCGAACAGACACTCACCCACCTGCTCGATTTCTGCGGCTATGCCCCCGCCGTCGAGCTGTTCCGCCGACTCTGCCGCTACTACTACTTCCTCGATCCCGAGGCCACCGCGTACTACGTCCACAGCTACCGCGAGCTGTGGGACAGCGAGGAGACAGGCCCCGCTCCCGGCTCGCAGCGCCAAGCAAAAGGGAAGCCCTCCCGCAGACGACCTCTTGCAAAGGAGACGTAACCCTGCTTCCAAAGCGGGTTCTATTAGGCAGTATGATTCATAGCGCTACCGAGCCTACTTGTTGCGCTATTTTGATAAGAACAGGTCACGCAATCGTCGTACCCAATCGCTTTGTAATACACACTCTCCGCTTGTCACACACCATTCCGCCGATCGGCACTTTTCGCCCGGTCTGAGTCCCTTTTCGCAAAGGCAGAGTCCGCTTCATGACGCCACTTCCCGACGGAAAACCACAAATGTCTTGATCCGTCCCCAGCATTGCCTGCGTTGCCGTCAGCTTTTCGCGGTCTCCGG
>CALFYE010000283.1 GCA_937952145.1 uncultured Myxococcales bacterium | reverse complement strand
ACTCCTCCCTCCTTGCTGCCGGGGTTCCTCGCTACGGTTTTGTTAGGCGCTCTTAATGACGGCTCAGCAAAAATGAGACCCGCGCGGCTCCACCGCGAACCCAAGGACCAAGCCTGCATCCAGCGTTTGCTCGGCCATGCCGCCAAGGCTGTGTGCCGCGACCCGTCGCACATCCGCGATGTCGGCGTAGCAACAAAGTAAGCTGCGTGATGGCCGGCTGCGTCGTAACCGGCCGCCGTAGCCAGGGCCAACGCTTCCTCTAAATAATTAGGAGTGCTCCTTCTAATTAGGAATGCTCCTTGGTATGTTGCGGCGGCACAGGGTGGTACATGAACTTACTCCGGTTCATGCCCCCTCGCTGCCCGCTCGCTCTCACTTTTTTCGAGCGGACTCGCAACCCAAGGAGGCCCTGGTGTTCCCCAAATTCGTAACAACTGCTTGTTCCTTCGTTCTGCTTGCAACGACGTCTGCATGGGCGCAAGAGCCTGTGTCCGGTGCGCCGGTGGAGTCTTCGGCTTCGACGGGCTCTGGCTCCGCAGCGGCGCCGGTTGTGACTGCACAGGAAGGAAATTGGGCATTCCTATTTCGCTTTGGCGGCCTGGCTCCCTTGAGCTTTCGTGGCGTTAATGATTTTGCCGTTGAGCCGGTAGGGGCTGTCGGGGCGGGCACGAGTCAGCTCTTTACCGAGTTCGGTATGCGCAAGGTCCTCAAGCGCTTCTCGATTCCTTTTTGGGTGGGTCTGGCTATGGTCAATGACTCCACCCGCAGCGGGGTTTCCACGTCCAACACCAGCTTTGGCCTAAGTGGCGGCGTCGGCTTGCAGTACACGTTTCGCGCTTGGCGAAGGATTGCGCCCTACGTCGGCGGCTTCGGTCAGCTACAGTTCATCGACCCCACTGGCGATGCCAACTGGCTGCTGGGCTTTGCTCTGGGACCGGTGCTTGGCGTCGAGTACTACATCGCCGATCGCGTCAGTCTGTTTGCGCAGGGGCAGTTTGCACTGGGTGTGGCCATCGCCGATGCCAGTGCGCGCGTGATCTTGGGACCGACCATGTCGATGGGCGGTAACACCGGCGTCAACGTCTACTTCTAGCCGGAGCCGAGCGGGCGCGCCGAGTCGCGACTTCGACAGGGCAGATCCAACCTGCGTGCCGGAGAGAGCGCAGCCCGTGCTGCCGGATGCGTTAAGCGGTGACGATGCCCCGCGGTCCGACAGCCATCGCCTGACAGCCATCGCCTCCTTCGGGCTTCAGACCTTCCTTGGCAGCGACGAGCGACAGGGGGCGTAGGCGCACTTGCGTCGCAATCGGGCCGCCCCTTACGATGACTGCGTGGCCACCAGACATCGATCGCCAGTAGGGGTCCTGGCGGCGTCGCTGCTGACGCTTTGCAGCCAATCGACGTGGGCACAGACTTCCGGCGCAGCGCCGGCCGCCAGCTCGGCGGGGGATGGGAATGCTGCGACATCGACTGCGGCCCCGACCCCGCCCGTCGCTGCTCCGTCGCTGCCTGCGAACTTCGTCCGCTTGCAGATCGTTGCCGATCAGCCGATTGATCTCTGGGCGAAGGAGGCAGGTGAGGAGCCAAGGTCTGTCTTTACCGGCCAGCAAGAAGTCTGGCTCTCGCTTCCCATCGCTCACGTCTACACCGTCTCGGGCTCGCAGATTCCCCGGCAGACGTTCCGGCTGCGCGCCCTGCCTAACCTGCGAGTTGATGTCTCGGTCGGGTCGAAAGGTGGGCAGGTCGGTGGGGGGGTTCTGATTGCGCTCGGCGGGCTCGGCGTCGTGACCGGCGCGGTGGCGCTCCTGATTGGGGTGGGCAACGCTGGCCTTATCAGCTTCTTGGGAGGAGGCCGGATGGATGCGCTGACTCCCTATTGGACCGTCGGTGCGGTCGGCCTGGGAGTGGGCTCTTTGATGGTCGGAGGTGGCGTCGTACTGCTCGTGCGGAGCCGGACCCGCGTGCGGCAGTCTTCGGCTGGAAATACAAACTGATCGGCGACTGCCTCGCTTGCATGTCTATCTCTCGCCGCGAGCGGCGGTGCGTAGCTCGGTGGTGATCTCGGCAGCGATGGCGCGGGTGCGTTCGATGTCGCTGGCGGGCAGTGAGATGGCGCCGACCACCGGATGCCCGCCGCCGCCGTAGCGACTGCAGATCGAGGCGATGTTGGCGGTGCGGCGACCTGGCTGCCAGGGGTTGCTGCCGACGCTGATCTTGGTGCGGCCCGGCATCTGCATAACGCCGACGACGTAGTGGGCATCGGGGTGCAGGTAGTAGGGCACGAACTTGCTCACCGTCTGTAGCTGCAGATCGCTGACGTCGAAGCTGACCACGCCATCTTCGTACACGGCGCGCTCGCGCACGGCGACAAGGAAGCGGTCGGCGTGGCGACGGATCGGGGCCAGCGCTTCCTGCACGTAGTCTTGCGCGGCGATGTCGGCCAGGCTGCGCGTCGTCAGGTCGGCGATAAAGCGACGCTTCAGCGCCGGCTCGCGGTTGGTCTCGACCCAGGTCATAAGCTGCAGCGCTGGCTCCTTGCACTCGACGGCCTGCGCCGGATCGGTGAACTTGGCGCCGTCGATCAGGTCGGCCCAGTCGATCAGCTCGCGAAACGGCGCGGTGTCGAAGCCGTAGACCTCGGCACAGCGATCGGCCAGGAACTTGCTGCACGACTGCGCCTTGGGGTTGAAGAAGTGCTGCGGATTTTTCGCGGCGTGGAAGTGCGCTTCGTCCTCGGGCGACATGAACGCGCTCTGGTGGTGATCAAACCAGAAGTCAAGCCGCGGATCGGCGGAGTAGCGAAAGTCGACGCAGGCATGAGTGAGCCCACCGCCGCCGCCCTCCTCGACGGGAAACGCCGCCGGGTTGCGAAACGCGCCCTTGAAGACATCGCCCGGCCCATGCGACATGCCGTGGAATTCAAAGCGGGCATCAGTCCGCACGCAGCGACGGTAGAACTCGGAAAACAGCGCCGCCGAAGTAGCGCCATCAAAACAGTTGTCGTGATACAGCACGCGAACCAGCATGGCGCGCATGCTGCTGCAAAACCGCCCGCGCGGTCAATGTGCAGGCTGGTTTTCTGCGCCCTCCGCGCTAGCTCAGCTTCTTGAGGTAGCTCTGCACCCAGGTCTCGTAGGACATACGGGCGCTTACCGGGCCGTCGGTCAGGTTGCTGCAGGCGCTGGCTCGACCGTCCTCGTAGTAGTCCTCCAGGTCGCCGGCGAGCAGCATGCCGCGGCGGCCGTCGGGGTCAAGGCGCAGGATCGGCTTCTGCGGCTTGCCACTCTTGCTGAGCTCGCAGACCTCAATCAGGCGGTCGCGGTCATCGTAGAGGTAGCGAAAGCTACGCCCGCCGCGCGTCTTCTTCTGCGACTTGTAGCCCGGGCGACGCAGCGGATAGCCCCCTTCCTGCAGGTAGGTCGCATGCAGCGTCTCGCGATGCGCCGCGAGCTCGTCGCGCGCGAACATGCGGGCAAACTCGGGCCGCAGCTTTTCCAATAGCTCCGACGAGCTGCAGCAGAACGAGCGCAAGAGCAGCACCGTGCGCTCGATCTTCCCTGCGGCCAGCGCTTCCTCGATCTCGTTCCAATCGCTCTTCAGATAGGCCGGGATCATGCAGCCATGATACGGCGATCGGGGCGCGCGGCGGGGGTAGGCGAAATTGACAGCGTCGACAAGCGGTCCTTACAGTCAACGCCCCGAAGTGGTGTGCAGCGGCTGCGGGCGCGTGCCTGGGCCCTCCCCACGCTGTGACTTGCAAGGAGAGATCGCCATGAGCTCGTACACTCGCGCCCTGTCCCTTTTTTCCCTTGGTCTTGGCTTGGCCTGTGGCCCGGTTGAACAGGACAGCCGCAGCCTGCCGCAGACCGACCCCGCTTCGCCCCCCGCTCTCGTCGCTGGAGGGGTGATGGACTACACCATCCTCAAGCCGGCGATCAACCGCATGTGGGGCAGCAGCGACAAGGACATCTGGGCCGCCGGCAACGACGGCATCATGCTGCACTGGGACAGCAAGGTGTGGCGTCGCATCTCGGTGCCCACCGGCAATGACCTGCTGGCCATCTGGGGCAGCAGCGACAAGGACGTCTGGGCCGTCGGCGACGCCGGTGTCGTCATTCGCTGGGACGGTACCTCGTGGAGCCGCTCGACGACGCCGGTCCCCGATACCGCCGCGCTCAACGACATCTGGGGCACCAGCGGCAGCAACATCTGGGCGGTCGGGGATCGCGGCGTCATCATCCAGTACAACGGCTCGGCCTGGGGCGCCTTCAGCCTGCCCTCGATCAATAACCTTCTAACCGTCTGGACTCCCAGCACCACCGACGGCTGGATTGGCGGCGATCTCGGGATCCTTTTGCGCTGGGATGGCAGCGCTTGGAACGAACAGCTCAGCAACAGCACGCAGCCCTTCATTCACATCCGCGGCACGTCGCCAAGCAAGGTCTGGGCGGCCAAACAGAACAATGAGGTCTGGACCTTCGACGGGACCAAGTGGGCCCGCCTCTCGCCGGCGTACAGCGCGTCTCGCTTTTGGATGACCGCGGACAACGACGTTTGGCTGTACGGTTCCTCCGACACCTTTCGCTACAACGGCACGATGTGGACCAGCCACTCGCTCTACAGCGTGAGCGCGCTGTGGACCGCCGGACCCAGCGCCGGCTGGGCTAGCGTCGGCTCCAGCATGGTTCGCTACAACGGCACGACCTGGTCGACGGTCTGGTAGTCGAAGGCGCGGTAGCGTAGCCGCCACCCTCCGCACCGCAGGCATAATGGAGGGTTATGAGCAGCGTCGTCGACACCACGCTACGACAAGACCCCGCCACTCGGCCGAGCACACCCAGCCCGGTCCCAGCAGCGCCGCCGAGTCTGAGCGAGCCCGAGCCGCGCACGCACTCGGCCTCGCGCATCGGTCGTTACGCTATCCTGCGCACGCTGGGCGAGGGCGGCATGGGCGTGGTCTTCGTCGCCTACGATGAAGAGCTGGATCGCAAGGTCGCCGTCAAGTTGCTGCGCGATGGTGGAAGTGGTCAGCCTGAGCAGCGCCTGCGCATTCAGCGTGAGGCGCAGGCCATGGCCCGCGTCGCTCACCCCAACGTCGTCGCTGTCTACGAAGTCGGCGAGCACGAGGGGCAGGTCTACATCGCCATGGAATTCGTCGAGGGCACGACGCTTGCCGACTGGCAGCACGGCTCGCACTCGGCCCACGAAGTCCTGGCCATCTATCGCAGCGCAGGGCAAGGACTTCTGGCCGCGCATCAGGCGGGGCTGGTGCATCGCGACTTCAAACCCGACAACGTGCTCGTCGGCAAGGACGGACGCGCCCGGGTCGCTGACTTTGGCCTGGCGCGGACTGGGGCGGGGGGCGAGGCGCAGGCGCCGATCGATGCCGCTGCTCGTGCTCGTCGAGCCGAAGAACGCGCCGCTGCCGTGGCCGGAGTCGCGGTTTTAGATCAGGCGACCGCGCGACTGCTGGGCGACGGCGGGCTGCTGCAGACTCCGCTCACTCAGGCCGGGGCCATCCTCGGCACCCCCGCCTATATGTCGCCTGAGCAGCACGACGGCCTGCCGACCGATGCCCGAAGCGATCAGTTCAGCTTCTGCGCTGCGCTGTGGGAAGCGCTCTACGGCCAGCGGCCCTTTGCCGGCGATACGCTGCTGTCGCTTTCGTTCAACGTCCTGCAGGGGCGGCTGCGACCGATCCCATCGGGTAGCACCGTCCCACCTCGCGTTGGTCAGGCGCTGCGGCGGGGGCTAGCGGTCGATCCGGCGGCGCGCTTTCCCTCGATGGCCGAGCTCCTGGAAGCCATCGATATCGATCCGCAGCAAGATCCCGCCGCCGCACCGCTCGGGCGCTGGATCTTCTCGCTGGCTTGCATCATTACGCTGCTGGTCAACATGACCTTCACTGGCCTGATGCGCGAGCGTGGTCTGCTGACCGTGCGTCAGCTGCTGGTTGCGGATCTGGTGCTGCTGGTCATCGCGCTCGGCGTCGCACGCTGGCAGCGTCGGGCGATGATGATCAACGAGTTCCATCGCGGCCTCGTCACCCTGGTGCTGATCGCGCTCGCCGAGACCGTGGTCGTCCGTGTCATCGCGGGCTTCCTGCCGCTTAACATCGAGCAGATCCTGACCCTGGACATGGTCATCTTGGCCGGCATGTTCACGCACATCGCGCTTGGCTATCTGCGCGGCGCCTGGGCGCTCGTCGCCCTCTGCATGGTCGGCTGCCTCGCCCACCTCCTCCCGCCATTTTGGGAACGCAGCCTGGTGCTGTTCATCTACCCCACCGTCGCCATCGGCCTGGTCTGGCTGTGGAGCCGCGCCGCCGGCAACCGCAGCCTGTGCGCTCCAGCGGATCGATAAGAACGCGGACGGCCCTCCTGGGCTGCACTGCGGTGGGCTGCATATCGTCCTTGGACTCCACCTCGGGTCGGACTGGCCGTGCGGTTCTTAAGGCCGATGCTGGGCGCCCAGAGGAGCCCAGTGGGCAGAGTTGGGCGGGGTTAGAAGCTGCCGCCGATGACTAGGCTGCCGCTGCCGGGGCCGAGGCTGGGCAGGACGGCGAGGCGCGAGGAGGAGGGCGTGCGCTGGCTGTTGCCACCGGCTCCCATCAGCACGATGCCGACGAGCTGGGCCGGCAGGTTGATGAGCGTCCAGGGGACTGACCACTCGGGGGAGCGGATGATCAAGCCGGATAAGAGTGGGCCGGCCAAGGGCACCATTAATGTGCCAACCCCAGCGCGGGCCAGTCCGATATCGCTATTATTGCTGCTGCTGACTGAACTAAGGCCGGCTAATCCTAGGGCTCCCATCACTAATGCTGAACCATAAGACAGGCCAAATAGCGTTGCTCCCGCGGCGATCATGCCCCAGCGTGGGCCGGATTTTTCCGTCGGTCTTTCGTCGATGGTGCGGCCGACATCGGGGGCGGTCGAGCGGCCTTCGCTGAGCTCGTCCAAATAGCGCTGAGCATCGGCGCGCTGTGCGGGATCATGCTCGCTAATAATATAACGATCATAATAATCAATCGCTTCGCGGCGCTGACCCATATTGTGATAACAGCGCGCTATGAAATATAGCAATAGTGGTCGCTGCTGGAGCTCATAGGCGGCGCGTAGCTCGGTCAGCGCCAGGGCATAGCGCTGGGTGCGCAGGTACTCGGCCCCCCGTCGCTGGTGTTCCGACAGCGGATCGGCGTGTGAAGCGGTCGGGGTCAAAAGTGACAGGCCCACCGCCAGCATGCCGCCCGCAAGCCACGGCTTGTGCCGCCATTGTCCCTTGGTTCGTGCGTCCATCGTGTCCCTCCCAGTGCTGCGAAAGCTGCTTGGGTCCGCAGACGAGGGACTGGCGACTCCCCAGCCCAGCCACGAACCGATGCTGGCGGGACATTGCAACCGGTGTGCCGACACGGAATGTCGCGCCCTCGGCCGGCGTAGGTGGGGGGCCGCGGGCTGGCGCAGAAGCGGATGGGGAAGCGGAAGCGGAAGCGGATGCGGATGCGGATGCGGATGCGGATGCGGATGGGTGCGGGTTATCCCGCGGCGCGCTCGTCGGGGTGCTCGTCGAAGTAGGCGCGGCGGCTCTCGCGCGAGATCTCGACTTCGATGTCTTCGCTGGCGCCCGCCAGGATGCGGGCCTGGCAGGACAGGCGCGA
>CALFYE010000282.1 GCA_937952145.1 uncultured Myxococcales bacterium | reverse complement strand
GGAATCCAGCCAGACCGAAACCGTGAAGCTGTTCAGGCTGAATGTATCAGAATCGACGAAGATCGAGATCGCGGTGCAGGCCACAACCGAATCGCAATAAGCCAGCCGCAGCACGTCGATTCCCGAGAGGGTAAGAAGATGCCGTCCGATCAGAGGCTCGAGAAGCTCATAGAGACCGTGATCCACACGCCGCTCGATGTCGAGCATGCCTGGAATGAGCTCATCGACCTGGCTCAGGAGTCCCGCTCATCGCCCGCTGCGCTGCCGTTCGAACTGCTCTTTCAGCTCGGGTCCTACGTGCATCGCATGGTTCAGCGCGGCTCCTGGCCCCACCTCCTCGGGGCCTTTGCTCCACCGTTCGCCGGGCCGGTTCCCGCCCCCATGACGGTTCGGGTCGAGAGCATCTCCGAACCCGATGAGCCCGAACTCGCGGAGTCGCAGAGCAGCCCGGCCGAGCCCCGGCCTTTCTACTACCTGGGCGAAGAGGTTCTCGGCAATCTACGCAGGCTGATTGGTCGCGCTCTCGATCAGCGACCGAAGCCCTGGTCACCGTACGAAGAGCTTTCGCTGAAAATCTACTACATGAGCCTCTCTTGCAGAAACGATCAGGTCGCCCAAACTGCAAATGCCATACTCAATCTGGCGACATCGGCAGGGAAAAAGTATCCGCAAGCTCCGCTGGCTCACTGGGCAGCTGGTCGCGCCGCTAAGCTGTACGCTCGCGCCTACCGTAAGGAGCGCGGCCGGCGTAGTCCTGATCCGAAGCAGCTTTGGTCGATTGCGAATTCCTACGCCACCTGTCTGAGCACCGCGCTCTCCTACGACGAATACACAGCGAGGGGGGTCTGTGGCGCGGCGCAGGTGCCAGGCCTGCTGTTCTCCATCGCCTGGACGCTCTTCCGCCTGGGCACTCCGTGGCTCAGTCTCGACGCGCCAATCCTCGGCGCCGCGCTGCAGGTCATGCAGCAGCCCGCGGGTCTGAATGCGCTGCTCGATGCCCACCTGGACCTCGGGAGCTCGCGCCTCCTCGACCGGATCGGCGCGTGTGTACTCTTGACCATCGCGCACGAAGGCGACCAGACCCGCTCCCTGCGGCTGGCGTTTGCGCGGGAAGCGCTACTGCTGGCGGTACGCTATCTGGCCGAGCGACCGCAGGACTGGACGCGGCTCAAGCCGCAGTTTCCCGCTGGCAATCCGCTCCTCGATCGCTTCGTCGAACGGACCGAGATGCTCAGCATCCGGCTTCGGCACGAGCCCGCGCTGGCAGATCGCAGCCTCCCCTGCGAGGACTCACTCGTCCAGCTGATCCGGGACCTCGTGCGCTGCTTCAGCCCCCTCGATCTGACAATCGACGAAGAGCAGCCCTACTTCGACGTCGGGGCCAAAGTCCGAGATGCGCGCGCCTTCCTGCAAAACGAAAACGCGCAACAAGACCCGACCTGGCGCGCGCTCTTCGACGCCTCACGGCACGAAGAGGACTGCGAGCCGAATCAACAGCAGCGGGCCGTTGAGCGGGCCGTGGAGGCACTGACACCGGCGCCCCGTGGCGAAGCACCGGGCCGCGCCCTGCTGCGCTGCGGCGCCCACTATCAACATGGACGCAGCCTACAGCAGCAGCGACGCCTACTCGAAGCCATCGTCGAATTCCGCAAGGCCAGACGCGCCGCGCTGCGCGCGTACCTCTTGCCCTACGCAGCCCAGGCGCAGCTGGCGGTCTACCGGATCTACAAGAAGGCGGATGCCCACAGCGAGGCCCGGCGGACCGCCTCCGCTCTATCACTGCTCAGCGAACTCGGACAGCTCGCCAACTGCCCCACGCTGTCCATATCGTACGCGGTCATGATCCCGCCGCCGGAGATCGAGCGTGATCTGTCGTTCGGATGCCCGGACGATCCGCCGCCGTTAACCGAGATGCTGCGCGCCGCGATGCGCAGCAGAGAGAGGCAGCTCTTCGACGGTCGTCCCAAAATTCCCGGGCGCTATGTGGCCGACGCGAATGCGTTGCCGTCCTACACCCGGCTCGGCCTGTGGTGGGTGGCCGTCTTGAGCCACGAACGCAAAGCGCGGAAAGGCTCGCAGCAGCAGCCACCGCTGCTCGTGCAGGCCGCCGACATGCTGGTCCACATTGCACCGGATAGCTATCGGATCGAGCCGCTGCGGTCTCTGCACGGCGGCCTCTCCATCGCGCTAGAGGCCCAGGGCGTCACCGATCGCAGCCCCGCAGTATGGCCGAACGCCCGTTATCTGGAAAACGGCCAGCTGTTCAATTCCTGGACTCTGTTCCTGCAGCAGAACGGCAATACCTTATCGCTCCGTCAGTACACCGAGGCCGTCATGGCCCTGCTCTCCCTATGCCTGGTGGGTCCGTTGAACGGGTGGCGCCAGCGCGGGCTGGCCGAGATGCGCCGGCGGCTCGAAAAGGAGACCGATAGACGTCGCGCTTGGTGGCGGGATACTGACCTGGAAGAACGCGCCATCGAGCTGCGCGCCCGGGCCGCTAACCTCGAGGAGGATCGCGCTCAGCATCATGCGCTGCGCGTAGAGCAGTTTCTGTGGCGCCAACGTATCCTGCCCGAACTGCGCGCGGCCGGGCTGGGACGGCGTCCAAGCCTCGTGCATATGCGCGACCTGGCGAGCAGCCTGGATGATTACGTCAAGCGCGCCGCAGAGCTCGAACCGCAAGAACTCGAGCAGATCTTCAAGTGGCTCGATCGGATCAAGGGCTCCGATCTTGCGCTCGATGAGATCGCGCAGAAGGGCAAAGAGTACGACGAAGAGAGCGAGACTAGCGAGGAGCTCGAGCCGCTCGGCGATTCCATCACCGCGCCGCCTCGCGAAGACCGCGCCCACCCGGCGCCCGACGTGCCCCTGATCCGGAGTGAGTTTCCGATCGCGGCCGGCGCAGAGCTGATCCTGGATTACTTCCTGGTGCCGAACGGCCGGAACGGAGTGCCCTGGGACGCGCTCTGTCTAGTGAGCCAGGTCGTCCGCAACGGCCCTGCGCTAGCCTTTGAGCCGCTGCGCCTGTTCCCGCTCGGCATGGACGGCAGCAGAGAGACCGAGCAGCGAAAGCCTACGCAGCACAGCTTCAAGCTGCTGGATCAAATCCTTCAGCGAGAGACCTGGGTCCAAACAGCGCTGACTGATAGCCAAATGAAAAACACAATAAAAGGAGGACTGAAAAATATTCACACATTAATAACCAGCCTAGGCAAGACCCTATTCAGCGATGAACTACAAGATTTTCTCATCAGAACAGTCCCTAGACATATCTATATTTGCCCCCACCACGCACTGTATCAGGTGCCCATCCACGCCCTCCCCATCAAGACCGCCGGCGCGTCAGAGGCTCTGGACGAAAAGTGCTTGCTGGATCTCGGTGCATGGACCGTCTCGTATCTGACCAAACCGCGTTCCCTGCTGAGCCACGAGGGCACGCCGCCCATCGCCAAGCCGCCGACTGGAATGATTACTGACATCGCAGATCCGCAATCCGTTTCTGGGAAAGTCCATGATAAATTAATTAATATTGGCGTCAAAAATCTCCACTACAACAAAGTCAGCGAGATACCTCAATTAATCAAAACACAGCACTCCGTAGTATTCGCCTGCCACGGCATCTGCGACCGCCGGCTCGGTCGCTCTGGGCGTTCTCGCCTACTCCTGCCGCACGGAGTCCGCCTGTCCGCCGCGTTGCTTGACGAACTGGGTGTCGACCTAGCGGGCAGCGAGGTGTTGCTCGCGGCCTGCAGCGGCTCGCTCACCCGGTACGACGCAGGCGGACAGACGGGCCTGCTCGATGCCTTGCTCCGTCAAAACACGGCCTATGTCGTTGGCGCGCTCTATCCGATCTATGACGAACACGCCGCCGTATTCGCCTCCTCGTATGTCACAGCCAGAACGAACGGTGATGCACCGGCTGCTGCTTATCTCAATAGCGTCAAAACACTAAAGACTGCGATTAGCGAGCAGAGGACGCACGAACTCAAGGGTTATAGCAGCATTCCGAAATTGCTGTGGCTTCTCGCCTGGTTGGAATGGTCGCCCTATCTGATGTACGGTCCCGCCCCCATTCCGCAGTGAAAGCCCCGCGGACCTCGTTGCTGCCGGCACCGGTACCCCAGATCGCGGCCAAATCGTCGGTGTGATCCGCTTGTGGCGCCACAGCAGCGCCGCGGCAGCCAGGTGCGGGGTGATGGACGCAGTGGAGATCGTGGTGCGCATGGATTGCTTCTGCTTGTTGGAATCACCTTGGTGGATTCGTCCAGCACAGGACTCTGGCGATCCGGCTGCCAACCTCTTCGCTACCTTCCCTGCCTTCGGTGGCCTTGTCGCCCATTCTCCATCTTACCGACCCATCCGCCGCAAACATCTCCGCGCACTCCCCGCCATGCAGATGTGCGCCGCCGCCACACCTGAACTAAATCTGCGAAGCGTTGTGCGCCTTTGGTACCCCATCTCCAAAGCCAACAGCAGCGTTCGCTACACCACTTCGACGGCACTGCTGGAGGGCACGGCTGGCAGAGGCGTCTCTCACCGACGCTGATCGATATGCATCAGCGCAGGATGGCGCGGCACTCTGGCGAACTCGCGAAGCGACGTGAATACGAATCGGACCGCTGAGCGCGATCACTTGGCGCCGGTAGTGACAGTTCTTCCGGTATCGCTGCTGCCGGCCCATCGTCATCCGCATCGCGCTAGGTTTCCGCAGAGGGCGCGCGAAGGTCATGCGCGCCCTATCACAGCGCTTGCTCGAACGCGCACCAGCCACCTGTCGCCGCCGCTTCGTGGTCCAGCAGAGTAGACTCGCCGCTTTGCACGAGGAACCAGCAGCGATGAAGAAGCAAGCGGAGATCAGCACGCAGGACGGCCTGCTTGAACTGGCCGGTGACACGCCGATTTGGATCTGGGCTCACCCCTGTCGGATGGAGGACTGCGATTGTCGGCTGGCCATGATCCTGACCACAAGCGATGGACGCGCCGCGTTGCTCGAACGGAGCGCTGAAGTTCACAGAGCGTGGCACGCAGGCGCGGACTTCACGCGCGTCGGCTCCCCGACGACGGACCTCGACGTCTTCCTGCTGAATATCGACTCCGTGGATGCGTTCCTGGTGGGCTCGCAGAACCCGCTCGATGTGACGGTGCACCCGCACGTGCGCACCGTCCTTGATCGGTTGGACGGCGAAGTTCTGGACGCCATCGGGCGCTTCTACGATCACAGCCGAGGCAAGGAGGATCGCGCGACGCGTGCGGTCGCCGCGAAGAAGATTGTCCTTGCGGGGTGGTCTCGCGGAGACATGGTGGAATATGGTTCGCTCGGCGGTGCGCGACGCGATCTGTATCGCTTGGATGGGAAGCAGTTCGAAGCGCATGAGACGTACTGCCCCACCCCCAAGTGCACGTGCGGGGAAGTCATCGTTGGGTTTGAGCAGTGCCAGCCCGGCGACGCGACAGACGCCGGACACGTGACCGTGCATCAGTCCGGCGGCCTGCGGTTTGCGCCGAGCACGGGCGGAAAAGATCAGCTCGATCGACTGTGGTCGGCATTTCGCCAGCGCCACCCGCGATATCGGCAGCGACTCGCTCGCCGCGATGCGTGGATGAAGTCGCTGGGCAGTCGGCTGGTCGCCGATTCCGATCCATCGCTCGCCGCAGCCCAGGCCAGCGTTGGCCGCAATGATCCATGCCCCTGCGGATCCGGCAAGAAGTACAAGAAGTGTTGTGCCATGGCGAATGCAGTGGGCGCAGCCCTCTTCGCTGAGAGCTCCACGTAGCCCGGTGTCGCAAGCCAAAGGCGCGGACGTGCCGCTGACTCGCGCGGTGCGATGATGCGCTAGGCAGCAGAGCCATAAGGTAGGGACTGGCTCCACGCCGTCCGTTCGCTCGCTCGCACCACAGAGTTCGCTTGCGACTTTAGCCAGAACCATCAGCTCAAAGTCGTGGCCGTGGCGACCTAGCCGCAGTAAGCGTCGCGGATCCAGCCTCACGAGGTGAGAACGCGTAACGGGCGAACGGCACCACGCGAACGCTATCAACGCAAGGCAGCACGACAACCAGACAGCATCCGAACCGCAGCCGCCTCGTATCCGCGCTGTAGCCGCACAATATCTGGACTGTAGGCGTACAGCATCCGAGCCGTATCCGCGCCGTATCCGCGCCATATCCGGAAGCGAGCCGGATCGCGGAGTTCAACAGATCCAGGATGTTGGCATGGCCGCATCGATGGAATCATGAGCGGATGCTGTACGGCTGTTGCGCGGCTAAGGTCCGGCTGCGGTCCGGCTACGATGCGGCTACGGTCCGGCTACGGTCCGGCTGCTGTGCGTTTACAGTTCGGCTTGTTCCGGACTCCAGTGCATTATCGCGATGGTCTGCGTCACGGCGTGCGAACGCAAACGAGTCGATCGTTATCATCGGCATGGGCGGACGCCAGTGCCCCCTGGCTGGCCTTCGGATGTTCAGGGCGGGGGACGGCTTGGCTTGGAAGTGGGTGCAGCGGATCGGTCAGCGCTCAACAGCACTGGAGCAGCGCAAGCGGCCGGCCGGCGGAATCGATAGCAGGTGCCAGTCCTGCAACGCAGAGTTGACGCGGACACGCTGTTCCGTGACACGCAGAGGCAAACGCGAGCCCGAATACTTCCGGCTTCGCAGACCATTGCGAGGTCACTTTCGTTGCCGGCCCTTTGGCCACTTGCGTGCTTCGCGTGCTGCCTGCTGCGCGGCTCGTTGCGAATGCGGTTCGGGAGCTGTTCCCGCAGTCACTTCCGGAGCTCAAGCGGAGCTATGCTCGAATTTGCAGCAGTCGCAAGAAGCCGCTCAAGTTCGGAACAGGCCACCCCTTTTCTGATGGTGTATTTCTTGCAGGGACCCAGGTGAGGATAGCTCCGCTAATGGCTCCGCGAAGTGCGCTGCGATGGCTACAGGAAGCGGAGAAGGCAGCTCCGCATGCGGCAGTGCAGCGGGCATCGCAAATTGTATTGGCCGTGGTGTATTGGCACTGGCTGTGCCCAGTGTGTTGCTGTTCTGAGTTCGTGTTGGCGTTCGCTGGGCGTGAGCGTAGGCGATCGCGTCATCGCACGACGCAGCCAGCGGGGCCGAGACATGGTGGTCAGCGGCGCAGCGCCATCACTGATTTGTTGCGCGGCGTGGCCACGGGGATGAAAACGCGAACGCAGCGTATTCGTAGATCACGGCTGGGTTGGCTCTCGGACTGTGCATTACGGCGTCGAACTCAGGGGCGCTCGCGGGGTGGCTCGCAGACTCGTAGGCGGCGCCTGCAGCAATACCGCCATCAGCGTGATTTTCATCCGTATTCGGATGCGGCGCGGCAAACGCAAACGGCAGCCTGAGCGATCCGCTCTCAGAAACCTGAGCCATCCTGCGCCGTTACATCTCGACGGGAAACCATCACGCCATCGAACGCGAAAACTGGGTATGCAGTGTCAGCAGTGCGACAAAACGTTCTTGGCTACTCGTCCGTCGGTTAGGAAATACTGTGATGCGGCCTGTCGAGCGAAGGCGTATCGCGCACGCAGGCGATCAGCTCGAACGTCATCGAGTAGTAAGCAGACAACGACACCTCGCAGCAGCATGGGGCAGAAGTCCAAGGTCGAAGATCTGCGCTGCGATAGGCGAGGGCCAAAGCGGAATGTCTCACAGGACG
>CALFYE010000281.1 GCA_937952145.1 uncultured Myxococcales bacterium | reverse complement strand
CCGATCTGGACTGATCACGCAGCAGCACAAAGCGGGCCGTTCGACGCTGGTCCTCAGTAGGCGCTCCGACAGTGGCTGAGCGGCGACTGGTCCCAGGCGTCTTGCCTGAGAGCCCCCCTAGTCCTTACTTGCGCTGGCGCCTGGGTCCGTGCCCGTGTCGCCTGCTCCAGAGAGTCCTTCATCCCGGACCATGAGACAGTGGGCTGCGAGTCCGTCCAGAAATTGGATCGCACGCCGAAGTAGTCCCTCAAACGCTGCTCGCTTCGTCTTCTGCTCGATGCCGAGACGCTTGAGCGTCTCCTTATATTGGCTGCTCTTGCGGTGAGCGGCACCAGTCGAGCGGAGCGCTTGGAGGTCACGAAGGAACCCGACGGCCGCTGCCGAATCCGGGTACCCCTTCGCCTTCAGAAACAGTTCGATCTTGCCGATGCCCTTGGTGTCAGGCGGAATCGTGAGGCCCTTGGCGATCGCCTTCTCGTTCAGGTAATCGACCAGGAGCTTTGTCAGGATTAAGACTTGCTCGTCGAATTCCGGTTGAGCATCATTCAGCGGCATACGCAATACAGTAAGGAGATGCTCGTCGTCCTCATGGGGAGCCTGGAAGAGGGGCCAACCTATCGCGCGCTGCCAATCTTGTCCGAAGTAGACGTAGCGGTACTTGAAGAGGAGATCAGGCTTCTCTGGAGCAGTCGGCTCGGCAAGAAAGCCGCGTTTGAACGCGACCCCGCTCATGGGGCCGGCCGGAAAGATATTGTACGCGCGCCAGTGTAGGCGGTCGCTGGCCGGCAGATCGCGACCGAGATCTCCCAGAAAGGCAATCACGTAGTCAGCATTGCCATTATCAATGCGCATACACCATAAGCCCCCGCACCGAACCAAGCCGTCTTCCACAGAGTACTTATCCGGATTCTCATAGTACTTGCGAAGAACCTCCGGCCGGAAGTAGACGGACGAAAGATAGCCACCCGTATCCGGGTTCTTGCTGAAGGGGTGGTCAAGTTCCTTCGGGTCGCACGTCGACAGTACCTCCTTGCCATCGCCAGCCTGGCCGATGATGAAAGATATGTATTCGCTTTTATTTTTTTTGTACGGCCAAATTCCACAGTCCTCCTTGGGAAGACCGCGAATCGCGGTTTTTCCAAGAAGCCGTGAATATGTCTTGCACTCATCTGACCGTCGCTTTTCAGCAACGACGACCAGCGTATAACAGTAGTCGGTCGTCGTGCCTGTAACGCTGCGTTCTGCATCGGGGACCTCAGAGACAGAGAGGTTAGATTTGGCAATCGTATCGAAGTACACGAGCAACGACATGTCCTTGATCGCTAGGAACTGGCGGAGCGCGTGACGATCCACCTCGAAGCTGCCCTCCTCACTGACCCATGCGACTTCATGCTCGTCGCCACTCTCGTCAAAGCGCAGGAAGATGCGGCGGTCGGCGTCGTAGTAGAGGTTGTGGAAGAGCCGGAACTCCTCTAGCAGTTCAACATAATCGTCGCGCATGCCGTGGAATGCACGTGGAATGACAAACGGTTCGATATCGTCGTCGCGGTTGAATCGTGAATAGGTCACGGTTTCTCCGCCTTTAGCGTGACTCACATTGCACCCAGGTTCAATGTGATGAGCAGTAAGCTCCCAGCTATCGTTCGCCAGACAGGTCGCGAGATTAGCGTTCGGCACGAGGGCGCAAAAGATGCCCCCGTCTGCATACCGGTGGTAGACAGGAATGCGCGCGGCGTTGGCAAAAGAAGATTCGATCACAAGTCGCAGTTCGCGTTGCAGGAGGTGGGAGAGATCGTCACTGGCCATAGTCGTGGACGATATGCAGTGTCACCGCGTGATTCAATCGAAAAACTGAACGGCGGCGACTGCAATACGAGCGATGCGATATCGTCCACACCTCACGCTAAGCGCCACCGCTCGTACGACAACGCTTCATGATGTAAATATGTTCAGGTAGGAGATGCGGCCCAGTAGTTCAGCACGCCCCGATGGACGGGCGGCTATTGGTTTTCTACCGGGCAAGGGGACGCTGCTGGCGTTGCGCAGCGTTGCGCCAGGGCAGTCCGTGCAGCCTCAGCCGTCGTATAGTCCCACCAGAAAACTGCCGTCTCCGTCAGACTCACCTCCGCCAGCGCAAACGGTTTGGCCACATCATCTCGCCGAACCCAGCGCACCGCGCATAGCAGCACCCCGCCATGTCGGCGCAGATCGAAGAGCCGCCACATCCGGTCGGGCTTGGTTGTCGCACGGCACAAGAAATCATGCGCTTGGCGCTCGCCGGGTTTACTGAGGTCGAGCGCGGCGAGCGGCAATGGCAGCGGCGTTGAGCGAATACGCGGCGGTTGACGACGACGAGACACACTTGATCTGGGAACGTGACAAGGCATAGGCTTCTCCTGTTCGCGTCGGACCTTTACTGTCCAATGTGCCGGTCTGACGCGGGCGATTGGCTCCCGGTTCGCGCCGGGGGCCTTTTTGTTTTTGGAGCCCAAGGAAGCGGGCTCAAGTGCAAGAGATACCTGGCCTTTTTGCTCTTGGCAATGCTCTAAATTTAGCGATCGCGTTGATGATGGTTGTCAACTTTGGTTCCCATGGGGCGCGTGCTACGCGGTGGAGTGGTTCGCGGCAGGCCCAATCCTCGACACTCCCAGCTCCCCACCCGTCTGAAGCAAGCCCTCAAGCGATCGGGGTTGACGCGTCGAGCACTCGCGCGCAAGGCGGGTGTCTCCGACCCGCTGATTGGCTACCTGGAAACCGGGGAACGTATGCCGACCGTCGGCACTGTCGCCCGCGTCGCGTTCGGACTCTCTGTGTCCGCTGCGTGGCTGGCTTTTGGCATTGGCGACGGTCAGGCGGACACAGAGAGCAACGACACCGATGGCATGGGAGCCCGCCTGCAAGCGACACGCATCGCAAGAGGGCTCACCAAGGCCGCACTCGCTCGGTCGGTGGGCCTGAGCCCGAGTGCATTCGCCAAGATTGAACGCGGCGGCCAGTCGGGCGTAGATGTCGTCGAGTCATTAGCGCAGGCACTGAAGGTATCGCCGGCCTGGCTGGCGTTCCATCAAGGTGTCGAGGTTCTGCCCGACCGTCGTCGCGGTCGCCCCCCCGCCCAGTCACCCGCCGACGCCCACTGATTCCTCCCCGACCAGCAACGCCCGCACCTGCGCCGGATGCCACAGTCCGCCGTCGCGCGGCAGAAGCCCTTCCGCCGCCAGGCGAATCCCAATCTCCTTCAGGGACGTTCCCTCCATGCGCAGCTCCAGCGCCCGTCGCGACGCGGCTTCCTTGTCGCCACGCAGCCCCACTTGCAGCAACTTCGCCACCTGTGCCGGGTGCCAGACTCCGCCGCGCAGCGGGACCAGCTTCTCTTTGCGCAGACGCTGACCGATCTGGTTCAGGCTCAGCCCTTGCGCGCGTAGCTCCTTCGCTCGCGCTGTCGCGGCTTCGGGGTCATGGCGTCGTGGGATGCGCGGTCCGGTTGGCCGGATGGAGCGGACCTGCTCTGTCCCTTGCCGGCGCAGAAGGATGCTCAATCGCTGCGCTCTCCAGCGTCCGTCCCGTCGAGCTGGGATTCCTTTTTCGTTTAGGAGTCTCGCGATCTGATGCAGCTTCAGCCCCTCGGCGCGCATGTCTCGGATCTTGCGCAGCACCAACTGCTCATCGGCCAGAGGCACCAGCAATCGCCGTCCGTTGCCGTCGGTGTTGTGGCTGAACTCGTAGCCATACGGCGCGGGGCCAAGCCGCACACCCTGCTTCATCATGTGCTGTAGCGCATCGCGCGTGCGTTCCGAGATCACTTCCCGCTCGAACTGGTTGTAGTTGGCGAGGTTCATCAGCACCATGCGCCCCGCCGCCGAGTGCGTGTTGACCATGCCGC
>CALFYE010000280.1 GCA_937952145.1 uncultured Myxococcales bacterium | reverse complement strand
GGCCCCCTCCTCCGCCTTGCGCTTTGGCCTCCTCGCTGACTTTTTCAACACGCTGTTAGGCCAGTCGGGCGCCGGCTTGCCGATATCGCCCAGTACCCGCGTGCTGCAAAATTTACAAAGCAACATAATTGAAAAATAAAAAATATAAGAAGCCTATCGTTTTGGATGGTTGCTTGTTTGCGGCAACAGGCTCCTAACCTGACTCTTTCAGTTTGCGCAGCAGGGTGTTGCGGCCGATGCCGAGGATGCGGGCGGCTTCGGAGCGGTTGCCGTGGCAGCGGGCGATGGTGTGGGCGACGTAGCGGGCCTCGACGTCTTGCAGGCTGAGGTCGTCGGGGAGGTGCAGGCCGGGGGCGGCGGGCGTGGGTTCTGCAGGGCCGTGCGTCGCAGGGCTGGGTGGCGCGGGTGGTGGCTCGGGCAGAGCGGCAGCCGGCGAAGGCGCTGCGGCGGGGGCGGGTGCGGACATCGCTGGGCGGGCCAGCACGACGGGCAGCGGCAGATCGAGCTCGCTGATCTGATCGGCTCCGCACAGCGCGATGGCGCTCTCGATGCAGTGCTCTAGCTCGCGGATGTTGCCGGGCCAGCTATGGCTGCGTAGGCGCCGCAGGGCTTCGGGCGATAGGCCGCGCAGGGGCTTTTTGTGACGACGGGCGTAGAGCTCGGCAAAGTGCAGGGCGAGGCGCTCGATGTCTTCGCTGCCGCGCTCACGCAGCGACGGCAAGAGCAGCTCGATGACCTTGAGGCGATAGTACAGGTCGGTGCGGAAGCTCTTGGCTTCGGCCATCGCGGCGAGGTCGCAGTGGGTGGCGGCGATGATGCGCAGATCGACGGCGATGGTCTTGCGACCACCGACGCGCTCGAACTCGCGGTCTTGCAGCAGGCGCAAGAGCTTGCCCTGCAGGCTGGGCTTGAGGTCGCCGATCTCGTCGAGAAACAGGGTGCCGCCATGGGCCAGCTCGGCCTTGCCAAGGACGCGCTGCTCGGCGCCGGTGAAAGCGCCGCGCTCGTGACCGAACAGCTCGGACTCCATCAGCCCGTCGGGGATGGCGGTGCAGTCGAGCTTGATGAAGGGACCGCGGGCCCGGCTGGAGTTGTAGTGGATGGCGCGGGCGGCGAGCTCTTTGCCGGTGCCCGACTCGCCGCGCAGGAGCACGGTGGCCGAGGTGGCGGCGGCGCGGGCGATGATCTCGTAGACGCGGCGCATGCTCGGCGAGCTACCGACGATGCGGTGATAGCGCTCGGGAGCCTGGCCGGTGACGCGCTCGTGTAGCGCGGTCTCGGATAGCGCGGTTGCGACCTCGCTGGCGAGCTCGCACAAGAGATCGCGATCGCGATCGTCAAACAGCCCGGCCTTCTTGTTCAGCACCTGCAGCACGCCAAGCGCCGTCGGCTCGCCCCCCGCCGTCGCTGGTGACAGCACCGGAGCGGCGAGTACGGTCACCGTCTTGTAACCAGTGATGCGATCGATGCCAGCGGCAAAGCGCGGATGATCGTCGGCGTTCGAGGCGGCGACCGGGCGTCGGCTCTGCCAGACATGGCCAGCGATGCCTTGACCAGGCGGCAGGCGGATCTCGGGAAGCTCGGGCAGGTGGGCGGCGCGCGAAACTAGCTCGCCGGTGTTTTTATCGATCAGGAACAGCGTGGCGCGGTCGGCGGACATGGCCTGCGCCACCAGATCGACAACGCGACGCAGCAGCGAGTCCAGATCGACCTCGGTGCGCACCAGATCCAGAAGCGCCATCAACACCGAGCGGCGATCACTGGGCTCGCCCGCGGCGGCGCTTTCGCCTGTGCTCCGGCCTTCGCGCCCGTCGCTGTCACGGGTCGCTGAGGCGGGAGGGCTGCTGCGAGCAGAGCGCGACGGCATCGCCTCCGAAGGTATCACGAACGACAGCGCGCTCATGCCGCAACCAGGGCGCGATCCGGGCTCGCGCTGCTTGCGGCGGCGTTCTCCGTCGCGGGATGGGCGGCGGCGGTGGCCAGCACCAGGGTCTGTCCTTCGCGGCAGGCAAAGGTCCCGGGGCGCAGTCCGGCGGCGCGGCGCTCTAGTTCGCGCACCTTGGCATCGCTGTGCGTCGGATCGTGGTGATAAAGCGCCAGCTGTCGCACGCGGGCGGCATCAGCGACGCGCACGCCCTCGCTAAACGTCGAGTGTCCCCAGCCGGTGCGCGGTGGGCCGGCCAGCCCCGCGTATTCGTCGTCGTCGTACTGCGAGTCATAGATCAGAAGATCGGCGCCCTCGGCGAGCTTGACCAGCTTGGGATCGGGGCAGCTGTAGTGCTCGGTATCGGTGGCGTAGACCAGCGAGTGGCCGGCGTAGTCGATGCGATAGCCCAGCACGCCGCCGGGATGGTTGAGGCGCGCGCAAGTCAGGGTGATGCGACCTTCCCCACCGTCGATCGGCACGCGCATGCCGTCTCCGAGCTCTTCAAAGGCCAGGCGCGCGGGGACATCGGACAGGCGCACCGGAAAGCCGGGATCGCCCATCTGCGTCGACAGCGCTTCTTCGATGCCCTTGGGACCGCAGAAACAGATCTCGCTGCCCGGCATGTAAAGCGGGGTGAAAAACGGCAGGCCCTGCAGGTGATCCCAGTGCAAGTGGCTGTACAAGATCGTGAGCTGCGATCGCTTGCGCTCGCGCACCAGGCGCTGCCCCAGCCCGCGGATGCCGGTGCCGCTGTCGAGGATGATGTGGCGATCGCCGCACACCACCTCGACGCACGAGGTGTTGCCGCCGAATTCAACGGTGTCCGGACCGGGAGAGGCAATCGAGCCGCGAACGCCCCAAAACGTGACTGCAAACGTCATGGCAGACCTTCCTGTAACGGTTCGCAGTCGATGCAAAGCAGCTCCCGTGCCAGTCCCCAGGCGGCGGACGAAAGACACACTCCTCCGTCGAGAAACACGGCGGTGGCGGGCCGCGCAGGTCCATGACGCAGCGCGCCATGATCCAGCTTCGGGCAGCCAGATGTGCCCCCCTGTTCAACTTTGGCGCAGGGTGTGCGAACGCGGCCGATCCATCCTGGGACAGCCGCGCGAAGACGCGGTGTTAGGCCTGTCGCACGTCGCAAAGAGCGCGCGTGATGTTGGCCAGGCCGACTCGCAGATCGTCGGCGCTGGGCCAGCCGTAGCCGATGCGCATATAGCGGCGATCCTGCTCGAACCAGTGCCCGGGACCGACGAAGGTCTGATAGTGCTCGTTGAGGCGGCGATAAAACGCATCGAGATCGATAGCGCGACCCTGCCCCGCGGCCGGCTGGATGATGCGCGGGAAGCAGACCACGCCACCTTCGGGGGGGACGCACTCGATAAGCTCGCGAGTCAGCGGCTCGGCGAGCCAGCTCTTGACGATCGCAAGCTGCGAGGCGATGTGCTGGCGAATCGCTGGCAGGTGCTGCGCTTTATGCTGTAGGTAGCGCAGGGCGATGGTCTCGTCGACGACTGAGCCAGTGATCACGGTCTGTTCTTTGGCGGCCAAGAAGCGCTCGCGCAGCGCGGCATCAGTACACAACAGCCAGCCGATGCGGATGCCGGGCAGGCCGTAGGTCTTGGACATCGACGATACGCTGAGCACGTGCGGACCGAGGGTGGCGGCGACCGGCGGCACGTAGTCAAAGGCCATCTCGCGATAGGTCTCGTCGATCAGCAGGCGGCAGCCGGGACCACGGCCGGGGACCTGGTTGTGGGCGGCGATCAGCGACGCCAGACGCTCGACATCGGCGGCCGGCAGCACGGTGCCGGTGGGATTGTGCGGCGTGGTCAGCGAGACCAGGCGGGTGCTCGGACGCAGAGCCTGTGCGATGCGCTCGATCGGCAGGCGAAACCCCTGGTCGAAGTCGAGATCCAGAAACTCGATCTCGGCCCCCAGGGCGCGTGGCGTCTCGATGTTCGTGGCGTAGTTGGGCCGCACGACGATCATGTGATCGCCGCGTTCCAGCAGCGTTGTTGCGATGATGAACAGCGCCAGTGCCGCCCCCGGTGTCACCAGCACATCGTCGGGCGAAAGCGGGTTGCCAGCCGGGCGGGACAGGAGGCCCGTCGGGGTTGGCTGCAGGCTCACGCTCGATTGCTCGGCGATCAGCGCCCGCAGCGCCGGATGGCCGCAGTGGTCGCTGTAGCAAAGGATCAGCTCGCGCAGGGCCTGCTCTAGCCCCAGGGTGGGCCATAGATCGTGGAGCTTGGCGTCGGAAAGTGAGCTCTCGGTGAGGTTATAGCGAACCCGGTCATAGCCGAGCTGTTCGGGGGACTCGATCTCGATCGGCATGCGGACGTAGTGCATGGGGTCTCCTTGCGGGCGCGACGGTAGCGAATGCCGCGCACGCCGCCAAGTCCGACCGCAGGGCGCGCCCAAAGATAGGGGCTGAGCGTCGGAACAGAAGGATGTCCGCAGACCCCATCCGCTTCCCGTGCGCACCTGCTACACTGCGCCGCATGTCGCCGGAGATCGCGATTCCCTTCATCGTTTTTGGCACGCCAGTGGCCTTGGTTTTTATCCACAAATACTTCAAGTTCCGCGAGAAGCAGCTCGACGCTGGAGCCGCGAATCCGAAGCTCTTAGAAGCCGTGCGCAAGGAATACGAGGGCAAGCAGGCCGAGCTCGAAGCGCGCATCGAAAACCTGGAGTCGATCTTGATCGAGAGCGATGGCGAGCTAGAGCGCCGCATCGCGGAAAAGACGCGGATGCCGGCCCTACCGACGGGGGATCGTCCGCCGCGACCCAAAGCCCTGCCGGCGGCCAAGGCTGCGCCGGAACCTGACGGGGCGGGCGAGCCCTAAAAAGGTCGAGGCGTGGGGATGGGCAATCAATGGGTGGCACGCCGGTCTCGCGGCGCAGGGCACGCTTCTGCGCTGGCCTGTCTGACCTTGATTTTGTGGGGTCGGGTCGCGGCGGCTGAGCCCCCGTGTCAGGGGCCGCTCGACGCGACGCAGGTGGCGCGCTGCGCGCTGAGTCACAGCCCCGAGGTCGCTGCCGGGCGGTTGCGCATGCAGGCCCTAGCGCAGCAGCGGTCGAGTGCCGGGCGCTGGCTGCCCAGCCATCCGCTGCTGAGCTTTTCGCTGGCCGAGCGTCGGCCGCCGATGAGTACAACCGGCGAAGTGGGGGCCGCGGCGCTCAACGGATACTTCACGCTAAGCCAGGAGTTTGAGATCGCAGGACAGCGCGGGCGTCGCCTGGCGATGCTTGATGCCGAAGCCGCCGCCGAGCTACGCCGCTTGGCCGCGCTGGAACAAGAGACGGTGGCATCAGCGCTGTCCGCCTACGTCGAGGTGCTGTCGATGCGAGAAGAGCTGGCCCTCGCTGAGCAGGCCGCCGAGGTTGCGGCAGCGCTCAGTCGCTTCAGCAGTGCGCGGGCGGCGCAGGAGCTCTTGCCGCAGGTCGAGTCGGATCTGGCGCGAGCCGAGGCCGCTCGTCTGTCGCTTTTGCGCGCTGAGGTCGCTCTGCGGGGGCGCAATGCCGGCGCGCTGCTATCGGCGCTGCTGCAGTCCCCGCAAGGGCTGGCCGCAGGCGGCGCTGAGCTTTCCCCTCCGGCCCAGGCTCAGGGGCCGCTTGATGCGGTCTTGCCGCTGCTAACCACCGACGGTGCAGCCGGCGAATCAGAGGCCGAGCGGGCGGGCACTGGGCTGGTGGCGCAGGCGCTGAAACTGCGCGCCGATGTCGCCGTAGCGCAGGCCGAGGTGCGGGTGCGCGAGGCGCAGTGGGCACTGCTGCGGCGAGCCCGCATCCCCAACCTCAGCCTGTCGTTTACCGCGCAGAGCGATGGTTTTTCCGAGCGCGTCTTAGGCGGTGGGTTGAGCATTCCGCTGCCTCTGCCCGAGCCGCTGGGACCGAGTCGCGGTGGAGAGATCGCGGCAGCGGCAACCGCGATAAGCGAAGCGCAGGTCTTGGTGGGAAAGCGAGAGCGCGAGGTCGGGCTGGAGGTCCGTCGGGCGCATCACGCGGTGCTGGCCGCCGAGCGCTCGCTGGCCGAGGTGCCCGCCGACCTGATCAACCGCGCGAAGACCGATCTGTGGGCGATTGCCGAGGCCATTCGCAGCGGTCGGGTGGCCCTGCGCGAGGCGCTGCTGTGGCAGCGCGGACTTTTGGAACTGCTGCAGCTACACCTGCGGGCTCGTCGCGAGCTGGCCCTGTCGCGCATCGAGCTGCGACGGGCGGTGGGGCTGCCGATCCTGCCTGGGGGCAGCGCTGCCCCAACGAGTGCAGCGCCGGGAGAGCCGCGATGAAGACGCGATCCGTCGAGCGGGGTGGGCGGAAAAAACAGCCTGCCCTGGGCCTTGCCTTGAGTCTATTTGCCGTCGCTCTGGTCGTCCCACAAGGGGGCTGCAGTAGCTGTGGCCGCGGCAGTCCCGAGGGTGGGGTGGCTCCGGCCGCGCAGCACCGTGATGAGCCTGCGCCGCATGAGAGCCTGCCGACCCGGGTCACGCTCTCGTCCGAGGTGGTGAAGGCGGCCGGCATTCGCACGCAGCCGGTGGGGGTGCAGGCCCTGCCAGCCACCGTCGAGGTGGTGGGTGAGGTCGCCGCTGATCCGGATCGCGCAGCGCGGGTCACGGCCCGCATCGCCGGACGCATCCTGTCGGTGCATGCGCGCGAGGGTGATCGCGTGCAAAAAGGCGCGCTGCTGGGCGTCATTGAGTCGCTAGATCTGCTGCGCACCCGGGCTGCGCTTTTGGCCGCACAGGCCCGCGAAAAATCGGCGAGCGAAAATGCCGCGCGACTTAACAGCTTGCTGCCCAGCGGCCTGGCGGCGCGACAAGAGGTGCTGGGCGCGACCGCTGAGTCACAGGCCCTAGGAGCCGAAGCCAACGCCGCCGCCCAGTCGCTACGCACCCTCGGGGCTGCGACTAATCCGAGCGCCGGCGGAACCCGGCTGGAGCTACGCGCGCCGATCGATGCCGTGGTCGTGAGCCGCAACGCCACCCTTGGGCAGAGCGTCGATTCCGAGACCGTGCTGTTCGATCTCGCCGACCTGCAGCGCCCGCACTTCGTCGGTCGGCTGTTCGAAAAGAACCTCGCCCGCGTGCAGGTCGGAGCCCAGGCCGAGGTGCGCCTCAACGCCTATCCCGAAAAGGTCTTCGTCGGCCAAGTCGAGAGCATTGGTCGTCAGCTCGATCCCCTGGCGCGGACTGTGGTGGCCCGGCTGCGCATCGTCGATAAAGAAGACCTGCTGCGCATCGGCCTGTTTGGTGTCGCGCGCATCTCTTCGCCCGAGCATGTTGAGAGTGGCGTCGCGGGTCGGGATGCCGGGGCGACACTGCGTGATGGCGGGACCGATCCTGAGCGACCCGAAAAGAAGCTGGTGGTGCCGCTCTCCGCGCTCAGTCGCGTCGCCGATCGCGACGTCGTGTTTGTCCGTCAGCCCGACGGTCACTTCGAGCTACATCCGGTGACGCTGGGGCGCACCGCCTCCGGCCTGGCCGAGATCCTAAGCGGCCTCCGCCCCGGCGAGCAGGTGGTGGTGGACGGCGTCTTCACGCTGAAATCGACTCTTCTGCGCGCCACCTTGGCGGAAGAGGATTAGGCGCTTGTTGGGAACTCGGCAGAGCCGCTAGCAGCGACGCGGGGGGAGCGGGCTCGACGAAGACCTAGTTCATACTGGACGCCTGTGCAGCGGTGCATAAGATAGGCGCCTCGCCATGCTCGATCTTCGTCAGTTCCCTGGTCGTGTCATCGCCACCCGCAACATCCCGCCGCGTCCGGCGCAGCATGCTGCGGTTCCGGCCGGCTGCCACCCCGCGCTGCACGAGGCGCTGCGCCAGCGCGGCATCACCGAGCTGTACTCGCACCAGGCCGAGGTCTTCGCGGCGGCCGAGCGCGGCGAGGACGTGGTGGTGACGACCGGCACGGCCAGCGGCAAGTCGCTGTCGTATCTTTTGCCGATGATCCAAGCGACGCTGGTTGACCCGGCAGCGCGGACGCTCTTGCTGTTTCCGACCAAGGCGCTGACGCAAGATCAGCTGCGCGGTGTGCTGGGCTTGGTCGATCACCTGGCCAGCCGCACCGATCATCAGGTGCCGCGCATCGAGGCGGGCGTCTACGACGGCGACACGCCCCCGGCCGAGCGGGGTCGCATCCGCGATCGCGCCAACTTCATCCTGACCAACCCCGACATGCTGCACAGCGCGCTCCTGCCCAACCACGGGCGGCGCGGCTACTCGCACATCTTTCGCAACGTGCGGTACATCGTCATCGACGAGCTGCACTCGTACCGCGGCGCTTTCGGGGCCCACTTCGCTAACCTCATGCGCCGCCTGCTGCGCATCTGTCGCCACTACGGCAGCGAGCCGCGCTTTCTGTGCAGCTCAGCGACCATCGCCAACGCGCGTGAGCACGCCGAGCTCCTCTGTCATCGCCGCTTTACTCTCGTCGATCGCGATGGCTCGCCGTCGGCAGGCAAGGTGATTCACTTCTGGCAGCCGCCGCTTACCGACAAGGATCTGCGCCGGCCGGTGACGACCGAGCTAGCGCTTTTGGTGCCGCACCTGGTGGCCGCGCGGCACCGCACCATCGCCTTTTGTCGCAGCCGCAAAGAGACCGAGATCGTGCTGAAAGAGTCGCGCGATCGTCTGCGTGATGTCGCTGGCCACGACGAGACGTATCTTTTAGCCGGCTATCGCGGTGGCTATACCCCCAAGGAGCGTCGGCAGATCGAGCAGGCCCTGGTTGATGGTCAGCTAGTCGGCGTGATTTCGACGAATGCGCTCGAATTGGGCATCGACATCGGCGCGCTGCAGGTCGTCGTGCAGGGTGGCTTTCCGGGGACGCGGGCCAGCTTCTGGCAGCAGATCGGTCGCGCTGGTCGACGCAACGAGCTAGCCCACGCGATCGTTGTTTTGGCGGTGTCGCCGACCGATCAGTTCATCGCCGAAGATCCCGACTGGCTGGTCGGGCAGCCCACCGAGCACGCCGTCGTCGATCGCGATAACCTCGCGATTCAGCTGGCCCATGTGCGCGCTGCCGCCGCTGAGCTGCCGCTGACTCTCGACGACGCGGCGCAGTTTCCCGACCTGGGTGAGATCATCGCGGTGCTCAGCCGAGCCGGTGAGCTGCGCGAGGTGCTGGGTAGCTGGCACTACAGCGGCGGTGCGTTTCCGGCTGGCGAGTTCAGCCTGCGCAACATTCACAACGACCGCTTCAAAGTGGTCCACCGGCGCACCGGCACGACGCTGACCGAGATGAGCCGCCCGCAGGTCTATCGCGAGGCCCACCCGCGCGCTGTCTATCTGCACGATGGGATCGAGTATCAGGTCGAGACCCTGGATCTGGTGCAGCATGTCGCCACCGTCGTCGAGGTCGAGCAGAACTTTTACACCCAGCCCGATGTGCGCACCGCCATCGATGTGCTTTTGACCCAGGAACAGGCGACGGTGGGTCTGTCGCAGGCCCACTTCGGCGATGTCCGCGTCGACGATGTCGTCGTCGGCTACAAGATGCTGGAGTTCCACAACCACCAGAACCTGGGCTACGAAACGCTGCACGAGCCGCTGCGCCTAGAGCTGGATACCGAGGCGATGTGGATCGCCGTGCCCGAGGCTGTCCTTACCGTGCTGGGCACGGAGCGCGAAGATGCCCTGGCTGGCATGGTGCACGCGGTCGCGGCGTGTGCCCGCATGCGGACCATGGCTGAGCGCTCGGATCTGTCCGGCACCAGCTTCCACTACAGCGACGAGGCGAGCGGCGAGACGCGGACCGCCCTGGTCTGCTACGACAGCCACCCCGGCGGTCTGGGCTATGCCAACAAAGCCTTCGAGCACATCGCTGTCGTGCTGGCGAGCGCCATCGCGCTTGTCGAGCGCTGTCGCTGCCAGCGCGGCTGTCCGGCCTGTGTCGGCAGCTACGCGCGGGATCGCCGACTGATCGGCTGGGCGCTGTCGCGACTGCTGTCGGATGTACCGCTGCCCGTCGGAATTCGCCCGCCCCCGGCTGCGCCCCCGGCCGCCGACCGTGCCCCGCGCATTCCCTGGGCTGAGGTGTCCGAGCGCTGGCCCGAGGTCTTGGCTCGTCTGAAAGCGATGCGTGCGCCTGGTGCCGATCTGCTGTCCGGCTTGGCCGCGGCTGAGCGGCAGGGCACGCGCTTGGTGCTGCGCGTCGGCAGTCCCGGGCTCGCCGAATGGCTGTCTTCCGAGAGCGTTGCCCGACGGCTGTGGCAGGCCCTGTGCCAGGTCGTCTCTGCCCCCCGCGATGGCGCGATGCACGTCGAGGTCTCGGCCAGCGAGCGCGAGCGGGCCCTGCGCACCGCGGTCCGATTGCAGCGACGCTTCGATGACTTGGTCGGTGATCGTCCCGACAGCGAAGGCGAGGCCAACCGCAAGCTGGCGAGCGGCTATCAGCTGGCCACGGACACCGCTGTGCCGCGCTCGATCTTGCCGCAGGACCCGTGATGTGGGGCGGCCTGCAGAAGCAGCTACGGCAGCGCCTGCGACAGGGCCCAGCGGCCTCTCCACCGTCGCTGCCGATCGAAGCAGGGCGTGTGCTGGCGGGTCCCGCGCGTCCGTCGTTCGCGATGTCCGAACCCGAACCCGCCGAGGCGGTCTGTGCCGAGCACGCCGCGGCTCTCGCTGCACTGGCCGAGCGCCAGCCGCGCCTGCATGAGCGCCTGCAGCGCCTCGATGCCGGGCAGCTTGCCGCGGTCTTTGCCGACGAGCCGGCCGCGCTGGTGCGGGCGCCGGTGGGCTCGGGCAAGACCACCGTCCTTGTGCATCGCCTGCTGTATCTGCACCTGTGCCGCGGCATTCCGCTGCGCCGCATCGCGCTTTTGACGTTTACGCACCGCGCGGCGGCCGAGCTTCGTGAGCGCATCGTCGCGGTCCTCGATACCGACGTGCCGAGCGACGCGCTGTGGCTGACCGGCACCTTTCACGGCGTGGCCCGCACGCTTCTGCGGCGCGCGCTGCCGATCACCCAGCTAGGCTATCGCCCCGACTTCGCCATCCTGGATGAAGAGGCCACGGATGCCCTGCTCGCCGAGCTGATCGCGTCCCATCGGCTGCGCGTCGGCCGAAGGCAGAGCCTGCGTCAGCGACTGCGGGCGCTGGGGCCCGCTGACCATCAGCCCAGCGATAGCGCGTCCAGCGATCTGTCGCGACTGGCTCTTCGGTTTGCGCAGGCCAAGCGCGAGCGCAACGTGCTCGACTTCGACGACCTGATCGAGCACGCCGTCACCCTGCTGCCGCAGGCGCTGGCCGCGCCGGCAGAAGGGGGCCCCGACTGGTCGCCGCAAGCGGTCTTGGTCGATGAGATGCAGGACTGTGAAGAGCGCGATCTTGCCCTGCTACGGGCCCTGCGCGGACCGACGACACAGTTTTTCGCCGTCGGCGATCCCTATCAGGCGATCTATGGCTTTCGCGGGGGCGCGCCGCAGATCTTTGCTCGTGCCGAGACCGACTTCGCCTGTCGTGCCTACACGCTGCCCTGCAACTATCGCTCGACGCGGACCATCGTGCAGGGAGCGCGCGCCGTGCTGGGCCTGCAGCCGGCGGCGGGGGGGGCGCCCGGTGGGCTGCGGGCGGTGCGGGGCGACGGCGAGCGCATCGTGGTGCGTCGTCATCACGACCCGGTGGCCGAGGCGATCTATCTGGCCGAGCGGATCGCGCGCCTGCTAGCGACGGGCGTTCCTGCCTGCGAGATCGCCGTGTTGTTTCGCCTGCGAGCGCAAGCCGTACCGCTGCGCGAGGCCTTGCAAGCGCGCGGCCTGCCCTGCATCGAGCATCATGAAAATCCAGCCACCTCGGAAGAGCGCGCATCGGCCGGAGCCGCCCCCCTCACCGACGAGCCGACGAGCGCCGCGAACCCACCCATCGCCGAGGCGGTGCGCCTATCGACCCTGCACGCGGCCAAGGGGCTGGAGTGGCGCTACGTCTTCCTGTCGGGCATCAACCAGGGGCTGTTGCCGCTGGGGCGCGGCTTTCATCTCGATGTCGCGCACGATGCCGAAGAGCGAAGGCTGCTGTTCGTCGGCATCACCCGCGCCAAGGACTGCGTCGAGATCTCGTATCACGCGCGTCCGCACGAGCCGCGAGCGGTCGGCGAGCCCAGCGATTTTCTGGCCGCGCTGCCAGCCGAGGTCGCAAGCTGGCCTGACTCGGTCGCGTCGGGATCGTCGCTGAGTGGCCTGCCGGAGAGTGCGAATCCAGGCGCGGTGGTGCCCGCTCAGGTTCCCCCAGCTGCGTTGCTGCCCGCGACCGTCGTGCCTTCCCCGACGAGCGCGTCCGAATCGAGCGAGCCGAACCGTCCGGCCGACCCGACCGAATCAGGTGCGGCGGGCTCGGGCTTTCAACCGGGGCAGACCGTGCGTCACCCGCGCTACGGCACCGGGGTCATCGTCGCGGTGGCAGGCGGCACCATCGACTGCAACTTCGGCAAGCTGGGGGCGCGCTCGTTCCCCCATGCGCTGTGTCCACTCGTGCCCATTAGTTAGGACTGGGGATTAGTAATTATATAATGATTAATATCAGAATAAAATTCTCTTACATCGAGTTTGCGGATTTATTTTGGTACATAAAACACATTGTTAGTGGGTGTCGCGATTCCACATCGACGATTCCCCCCTAGCGTGGGCGGCGGCGTCGCGATAAGGCCAAGAGGGCCAGGGCTGGCAGCACGAGGGAAGCGGGGGAGGGCAGGGGCGGCGTGGCGCCGAGCGCACAGCCAGCGCTCATCGCGGGGGGCGGGTCCGTCGTCGGGGGCGTGGTCGAAAGCGCAAGCTCGATGCTGCGCGCCTTGGCACCGCGCTGGGCCGAGGTCACGACTAAAAGCAGCGACTCTCCGCTCTGCAGGGTCACGCCGTGATCGGGCGCAAGGGGCTGCAGGCTGGCGCCAGCGCTCGGGCGGCCATCGCCCCCCACCACCAGGCCAGACAGCGCTGAGGCCTCTTTAGCGAGCGGATCCGACAGGCTGGCGTAGACGGTGGTTCCCGTCGCTGGTCGCAGCCGGAAATAGCGCGCCGACAGGCCATAGAAGGCCAGGCTGGTGCGGCTGTCGGGCTGGGTCAGCTCGCTCTCGAAGCGCACGCTGGGATACTCCGCCGCGCGACGGTAGCCGTTGTCGTTTGTGGCCAGGCTGGCGCGCTCGCGGGTCAGCAGGTTCCAGCCCGAAAACTCGATCCAGGCGTCACGCAGGGTCGTCCCGTGCTGGCGCAGGATCTCTTCCGTGGCGTCGAGGAAGTGCGGCACCTCGCTGACTTCCTTCTGCTCTAGGCGCTCCCAGATCTGGCGGATGGTATCGGGGCCGTGGCGCTCGGACAGGTACTCGACCCAGACCGCCGTACCGTAGGAGTAGGTCGCGGCGCCGCCCGAGCCCATGCTCTGATCGAAGGGTCGCTCGGGCTCGCGAAAGAAGGCGGGCAGAAAGCCGAGGTAGTCGCCCCAGGTGCCGGGGCTGTCGGGGAAGACCTGCAGCTCATTCCACACCGCCGTGCCCTCGGTGAAGGTCCGCCACTGACCGGCGTTGTAGGCGTCCTGGATGTTGTGGAAGAGCTCGTGGCTGGTCAGGACTTCGACGCCGTCTTTTTCGCTGGGGTAGTGGCTGGTCTTGTAGCCGGGGTTCATCACGAAGTAGCCCGAGCAGCGCCCCGGCGTGCCGCCTAAGGTGGCGGGGGTGCCGTCGGTGCAGACCTCGCTGACGCGATAGCCATCGCTGCCGCTGCCGGCGATGCGCAGGTAGATGTCGAAGCGGCCATCGCCGCCATAGTCAGGCCGGTCGTGATAGATGCTGTCGTCGAGTGGGGGGCGAAAGCCGCGCCGCGTGATCGTGCTGTCGTAGGTCGCCTCGGCCGAGCGGCCGACCAGCTCGACAAAGTCGGGGACGCCGTTCTTCGGCGCTTCGTCTGTCAGGTCGACAGCGTTCTCGGTCGTTTCAACGTAAAAGACGCGGAAGTGACCGCCGGGCGGATCGTAGAACTTGGCGGGGATGCCGTAGCCGTTGCCGTTCGCGCCGGTGCCATCGGTGGGTCGGATCTCGCTCAGCCGACTGGCGACGCGATCGACAGAGGCCGTGGGCTCGGCCAGCCCCCCGGGATCGCCACAGGCCAGTGCGAACATCGGCAGCAGGCGAAGCGAGAAGGCCGCGGGGCGACGGCGCGTGCTCATGGCAGGTAGCCCCAGGTCAGCGTGTAGTTCCCGCCGGCCATGCCTTTGTAGTAGCCGGTGAGCTGGACCTTGATGTGCCCCTTGCCGTCGCGGCGCTTGAGCACCCAGACCTCGGTCTTGGGGATGAGACGATTGGTGCCCATCTCGTACGTGTACCAGTCAGAGACGAGGGTGGCCAAGCCGCCGATGGGGTCTAGCTGCGCCTCGCACTTGTCGTTGAAGTAGAGGTCCTGCTCGAAGCCGACGGTCGGCGCCGTCTTGACGTCGGCCAGCGTCTTGTTATCGACGCGGCTGAGCAGCACGCCGCCCGGGCCCGAGTCGCCGCTGTTGATCTTGATCTGCCAGCGCTTGAGCGCGATGTCCCAGGCGCTGCTCTTGCGCGCCGCGACGTCATCGATATCGACCTTCTTGTTGCCGATGAGATCGAGGTAGATGAACGGGTTCTTGCCATAGTCGCGACTGCCGCCAGCGGTGGCGTCGACCTCGGCGGTCCACACGCCCGAGCCGGCCGGCGACTCACTGACCGTGACGGCGCCAGTCGAGACGGTGTCGATCGGCCGCACGTCGAACGGAAGCTCGCACAGCGGTCGCGGCGGCGTCATGTCGGGAGGCGTGCCCGCGTCATCGCAGGGCTCCTCGTGATGGCAGCCAGGAGCGGCGGCCCACAGCGCGGAGAGCGCAAGAGCAGCCGACAGAGACAGAGCAAGGGTTCGACGGGGCGACATGGAGAACTCCGTGGGGGCGAGGGGTGGGGCAGTGGGCGGTGCGGCCGCTGTAGCGGGCTCTGGCGGACCAGAAAATCTCGGCGGGTCCGGCCTGCAATGCGGATGCGGGCGCATCCTAGCGCAGGCTGGGGGCCGGCGTGCGTTTTCTGCACACATGCACACCCCCTGTGGTAGGGTCCGGCCAAAGGAGCCGGTTTTATGAGCAATCGCTTCGCACGAGTAGTCCTTAGCAGCCTCGCAGGTGCGGCGCTGTACATCGCCGCGGGCTGTGATCATCACGAGCCCTGTAAAGACATGGCGGGCCCGCCTGACATGGCCTCGTCGATGGACGACATGAGCAACACGCCGCGCGATATGGCGATGTGCAATCCGGCTTCGGACCCCGGCTGTATGCCGATGGATATGGCGGTGCCGCCGCGCGATATGGCGACTCCTCCTTCGGACATGACGACGACGCCGGCCGATATGACGACGACGCCGGCCGATATGACGATGATGCCGGCCGATATGACGATGACCCCGGCTGACATGACGATGATGCCGGCCGACATGACGATGATGCCGGCCGATATGACGATGACCCCGGCCGATATGACGATGACCCCGGCCGATATGACGATGACCCCGGCTGACATGACGATGCCGCCGCGGGATATGACGATGCCGCCGGGCGACATGACGATGCCGCCGCGGGATATGGCGATGCCGCCGGGCGATATGGCCATGCCGATGGGCCGCATTGGCGATGCCTGCACCGCCGACTCGGGCTGCGTCGCTGGCACCATGCCGAAGTGCTGGAAGACCAACGTCCTTGATAACCCGATGGCTCCGCCGACGCCGGGTGGCTACTGCACCTCGACCTGCGCGACGGACACGGACTGTGGCGCTGGCGCGCGCTGCACCAGCATCGGCTCTGCGAAGTACTGCTTGGCGGCCTGCAACAACGCCACTACCTGCCGCAAGCCGGGCTATGCCTGTGCCTACGTCGGTGGCGGCGTCTGCTATCCCGACACCATCTTCGACTGCGATCCCAAGAGCCCGATGGGCACCTGCACCGAAGCCGGGACGATGAAGGCCGGTGGCTGCGTGCGCGGCGCTTACGAAGACAAGGGTAGCTGCCAGGCCACCTGCACCGTCGGCCCCGGCACCTGCGCTGACAAGCCGATGGGCGTCAAGCGGCAGTGCGTGTTCTACAACGGCACGGCTTCCGGCGATGCCTTCAAGGGCGCGCTGTGCTACGCCAGCGTCGCTTCGCCGAAGATGCCGGGCGCGACCTGCAGCTACGTCAACGAGTGCACTGATGGCAACCAGTGCGATCAGGTCGACCGCAAGTGCCATCAGCTCTGCGTGCAGGGTGGTATGCCGGCCTGCACCACCGGCATGTGCGCCGACGCCTTCATGTCGATGGCGATGGGCCCCGGCCTCTGCCGCTAAGCCGCTCGTGACTACCCTCCAATCGCCGTCGGCTCCGCCTCAGGGTGAGCCGGCGGCGACCCCTCCTCCCTCCTCCGAATTCGTTGTCGCTACCTGGAACGTCAACTCGCTGCGAGCCCGCAGCGAGCGGGTGCGTCCATGGCTAGAGCGGCATCGCCCCGACATCGTCTGTCTGCAAGAGATCAAGATGCAGACCGCCGAGTTTCCGCTGCTGGAGATGCAGGCGCTGGGCTATCACGCGGTGGCCTTCGGTCAGAAGACCTATAACGGCGTCGCGATCCTTGTGCGGGGCGATCACAGCGCACCCACCGACGTGGTGTGCGGCATGGATGACGGCGATCCCGACAGCGAGGCGCGCTTGATCGTGGCGCGCATTCCGAGTCTGGGTCTGCGTGTCGGCTCGGTCTATGTGCCGAACGGGCAGAGCATCGAATCGGACAAGTACGCCTACAAGCTGCGCTGGCTGGGGCGCTTTGCCGATCATCTGCAGCGCCACTTCTCGCCGGATGAAGCGCTGCTCTTGTGCGGCGACTACAACATTGCGCCCGACGATCAAGACGTCCACGACCCCGACCTGTGGCGCGACACCGTCATCTGCCATCACGAGGCGCGCAGTCGCTTGGCGGCGCTGATGTCCTTCGGGCTACACGACACGCTGCGCCGCATCGAGCCCAGCAGCAAGATCTTCACCTACTGGGACTATCGCCAGCTGGCCTTCCCCAAGAACCTGGGCATCCGCATCGATCACATCCTGTGCACGGCGCCGCTCATCGAGCGCTGCACGGCAGCCCGCGTCGATCGTGAGGCGCGCAAGGGCGAAAAGCCGTCGGATCACGCACCGCTCCTGGTCACGTTTCGTCGCTAGACGGAAGGGGACCGGCCCCGCTTGGGTGGGCATCACGAATCCGCGAACCTCGCAGGAGGCGACGAGCCCACGGCACGCGGCCGACATCGACCTCGGAGCGACGCTTGAGGCCGTCACGGTTGCTTCGGACCCCAGGTTCCTGTACTTGAGATTTCTTGCGCCTTAGACGGACAATCAAAAAGGATGTCCGGACACACTGAGGTCTTTCGTGGGGTCAACGGGCGCTACCTGGCGGCGCGTTGGCACGACCTGTTCACTTACTACTACGTCGCCGAAGACAGCCCCGAAAACGTAGCCGCCTACCGCGGCTGGGTCGTTCGCCACAAGCCTCAGTTTCCGCAGGGCATTGCAACCACGGTCTGGGTGGACAGCGTCGGGGCGCGCAACCCTCCCAGCAAGCGGGTGCGCGAGAGCTACGCCGAGTTTGCCGCCAGCGACCTGATCATACAGCGAGCGCGGCTGAACCTGGTCGAAGCCGATGGCTTCTCCGGCGCCACCGCCCGGAGTGTGCTTACGGGCATGAATCTGCTGCGCCGCCTGTCATTCCCGCAGCATGTCGCCAAGGACCCCGTAGAAGGCATGTCCTGGCTGTTTTCGGTGCTGCCGCCTGCGCCCGAGCGCAAGACTCCCGAAGAGGCCGCGGCCTTCTTCAAAGCGCAGATCGTGGAGTACCGCGCGAACCGCTGAGCGCGCCCGCCCGTGAACGTACCCGACTGGGGAATGAATATGTAAACACCTGCTTAGCGCACCGGCGCGATCTGCTTTAGCGGCAGCAGCATGCGGGCGCGTGTGCCTTCGCCCGGGCGGCTGTCGAGATCGAGCTGACCGTCGTACAGCGTGGCGACCTTACGCGCGATAGGCAGGCCGAGTCCGGTGTGGCTGCGGCCTTTGGTGCTGTAGAACGGCTCGAACAGGCGACTGCGCGCGTTCTCTGGGATGCCTTCGCCGTTGTCCTCGATGCTGATCAGCGCACCGGCTGGCACGGCGTGATAGCGCACGAAGATCCGCCGCGGTTGATCATCGATCAGCTCGCGCACGGCGTCGCAGGCGTTGGCCAGCAGGCAGCGAATGGCTGCGCGATAGTGCAGCTCGGCACCGTAGAGCTGCAGCGGCCCGTGCAGGTCGAACACCACGCGAATCTGCTCGTGCTCGATAATTGGTGCGAGCTCGTCGTGGATCGACTCGATGAGCGGGATCATCTGGCAGACCTCATGTCCCGGTCGGGCCCGGCCGATCAGCGAGTACTCGCTGATCTCGCGCGTGATCTTCAGCGCTTCTTGCACGGGGCGGCGCAGCGCCGCGAAGGCGCCGGTCAGCTGATCGGCATGCTGCATGGCCAAGCCAAAGCGCTGCGTGGTGGCTTCGCTCAAGTGGTCCTGCACCCCTAAGTACAGCTCTTGCAAAAGCTGGCGGAGGTCGGTGGCCGACTCGCTGTCCTCGGGATCGACCTCTTTGCTCTGACCCATCACTTTTTCGATCACGGTGCGCGCCGGGTCGAGCACGCTCTGCATCTCCTGCGCGAAGCCGGCCGCCATCTGGGCTTCGGTGCGTTCTTTCTGCAGGCGCAGCACCAGCTCGGTCGCTTCTTCCAGCTGGCGGGCGCGCTCATCGATGCGCTGCTCTAGCTCGCGGTTGAGCTGATGCAGGGCTCGCTCGACGACTGTGCGATCCGCGGCCTCCATCGCTCGCTCGACAAGATCCGCCAGGTGACTGGCAAAGCTGATGTCGTCCTGCGTCCAGCTGCGGCGGTTGTGACAGTGCTCGTGGCAGAGCACGCCGACCAGCTCGCCCTTGTGGCGCAGCGGTGCTTCCAGCATCGAGTAGATGCCCAGTGGTTCGAGGTAGCCCTCTTTGAACTCATGCGTTGCGGGATGGCTGCGGGCATCGTTGGCCACCACGGCGCGATCTTCCGAGAGCGCGCGAAAGTACTGTGGGTAGTCGCTGGCCAAAAGGGTCATGCCGACAGCGCGATCGTTGTGCTTGCCGCTTTCGAGATCGAACAGCATCTGGCAGACAATCCGCTTGCGGTGGATGTCGAACAGCCAGATCGATGCCCGACTGACCGGCAGTCCACGGGCTGCCACCTCTGTGATGTCGCGAGCGGCGGCGACAAAATCTCCCGAGCTGACGATCGGACTGCGAGCTAGCCGGAAGAGGAGCTCGTTCTGACGGCGCAGGATGTTCTCGCGCTCGCCGCGCAGCTCGGCGTTGTGAGCCAGCTGCGTCGCCCGATCGTTCGGTGTTGACGCCAGGGGACGCAGCACCGCCGCGAAGAGGGCGCTGCCGGCTTGGCGCTCCAGCGTGAAGCCCTCGATGCGCACCCAGCGCCGCCCGCCATCGACGGTGACGAGCTCCTTGTCATAGGCCTGGCCCTCGTGCGAAAGCAGGTGGCGGATCTCACTCGCCTTGCCGTCGTCGGCACCCAGGTCCCAATAGTTGCGAGCCTCCGGAATGGCGGCGGCGAGACCCAAGAGATGCCAGAAGGCCTCATTGGCCTGGTGGATCGTGCCGGATTCGTCCCAGATCACCATGGCCAGAGGGGACGCCTCGGCCATCTGCTGGAACGACGGCGGCGGGGGATGCATAAGCACTCTCCTACGGACGATTAAGACTTTTCTGAGTACGTAAATTGGACGCTCTGGGTTCCTTGGAGTCAACGGCTTAAAGAAATTACCTAGCTTCCGTCGCACACCAGCGGGGCTGTGCTATGGTGGCGCCCTCGGTTATGGCGACGCCAGTGTTTGTGCGGAACCAGAACTCGGCCGCCGCAGAGCAGCCTCCGGCTGGGGATCTAGAAGCCGCTTTCGAGCATACAGCCCCGGCGATACTCGCCCCGCCTGTGGCGTTGGCGCCCAGGGCGGTGGCCTCAGGGGATGCATCGTCTGTTCGCACAGACGCCGAGCCGAGCCTGTCGTCCGGGTTAGAGCTGACCGAGCAGGCGGCACTGGCCGCGACGCAGGCGGCGCCCAGCGATATCCTGCCGTCAAACCCAGCGCTTTCGACCAGTCGCCCGTTCTTGTCGAGCGTCGGACTGACCAGCGACGATCTGTGCCTGGAGCCGCCGCCGGCTGCGGTGGAAGGCTATCGCCTGCTGCGCTCGCTGGGGCGTGGCGCGTTCGGTACGGTGTGGCTCGCCGAGCAGGAAAATACCGGCAAGCTCGTCGCCATCAAGTTCTACTCGCACGCGCCGGGTCTCGACTTCAAGTTCCTGCAGCGCGAGGTGGAAAAGCTGGCCGCGCTCTACACCTCGCGCGAGATCGTGCAGCTCATCGAGGTGGGCTGGCACGCCTCACCGCCTTACTACGTGATGGAGTATCTGGAGCGCGGCTCGCTAGAAGATCGGCTGCGTCAGGGGCCGATGACCGAGGCCGAGGCGACGCGCATCCTGCGCAGCATTGCCCGCGCGCTGGCCCAGGCGCACGGCTTTGGCATCCTGCACTGCGATCTCAAGCCGGCCAACGTGCTGCTGGATGCTGATCTGCGACCGCGGCTCTGCGATTTTGGTCAGTCGCGCTTGACCAGCGAGCAGCAGCCGTCGCTGGGTACCTTCTTTTACATGGCGCCCGAGCAGGCCGATCTGGCCGCGCTGCCCGATGCCCGCTGGGATGTCTATGCCCTGGGCGCGATCACCTACGCCATGCTGACCGGCAGCCCGCCGTATCGCTCGCGCGATGCCCGCAAGCTCTTGGCCGACAACGCGACGCTGCCCGAGCGGCTGAGCCTCTATCAGCAGATCCTGCGCTCTGCCCCGTCGCCGCTCACCGAGCTTCGGCGCCAGCGCGCGCAGATCGACACCGGCCTGCGCGAGCTGCTAAGTGACTGCCTGAGCCTGGATCCCGAGTCGCGACCGAGCAGCGCGCAAGCCGTGCTCGATGCACTCAAGGATCTGGATGCTCGGCGGGCTCGCCGGCCGGTGCTGCTGATCGGGGCGGTGGGCCTGGTGCTGCTGTTCGCGGTGGTCTCGCTGATCGGCCGACAGACCTGGCGAACCGCGCTCGGCTCGTCGCAGAAAGCCATCACGCAGCGGGCCTTAGAGAGCACGCGCTTCGCCGCGCGCTTTGTCGCCGAGACCGCAGGGCGCGAGGTCGAGCGGCGCTGGGGCGCGCTGGAAGGGGCAGCAAACGACCCCATCATGCGCGATGTCTTGTTAGAGCTCGGCGGGAGCCCTGCGTCGGGCTCGTCGTCTGAAAAGCCCAGCGATAGCGAGACCCTGTACCACAGCGAGCGGCGGCATGCGCTGCAGGCCGTGCTGCAGGAATGGCTGCAGCGTCGCCAGCAACAGCATCAGGCGCTGGGGGCCACAAGCTGGTTTTTGACCGATGCCCACGGCATGCAGTGGGCTCGCGTTCCCTTCTCGCCCACCGTCGGAAAAAACTGGGCTTTCCGCGATTATTTTCACGGCCGGGGGCGCGATCTGCCGACCAACCCCGATGGCTACGGCACGCCGATCGATGTCGCGCCGATCCGCAGCCCGCATCGCTCGGCAGTCTTTGATAGCCAAGCCAGTGGCAATCGCATCGTCGCGTTTTCGGTCCCGGTCTGGAGCGAGCCTTCCGAGAGCGGGCCGCCCGAGGTGGTCGGCGTGCTGGGCATGACCGTGCAGCTTGGCCACTTTGGTGAGCTCAACCCTGGCGAGCAGCAGGGAGCGCATCAGGTCGCGGCGCTGATCGATAGTCGCGAAGATCAGCCGGGACAGCGCGGCCTGATCCTGCAGCATCCGCAGCTCTCGCGCCTGCTTGCGCAGCGTCGCAGTCAGACCGTCATACCCCGGCTGCGCGTCGATCCGCAGGTGCTGATGCGGCTCGACGAAGCGCGCCTGGCGGTGGCGGCCGGCGATGCCGGTGCAGCGCGCTTGCTGACGTTTGTCGGCTATGTCGACCCGCTGGGGGCGCGCAACGATCGCGACTGGCTGGCGGCCATCGAGCCGGTGGTGGTGCGTGGCCACGACACCGGCTGGGCGGTCATCGTGCAAGAGCCGTACAGCGATGTGATCAAGCCGGTAAATGATCTGGGCCGACACCTCTTGCGCATCGGCATCATCGGCTTTCTGAGCGTGCTCTTGCTGCTCGGCGGCCTGTGGTGGCTGCTGCTGCGCGCCGTCGATCGCGGCACCCGTCCCCGCCCGCGGCGCGAGCCTATGCCGGCGGTGCCAGCCTCGTAAACGTCGGCTATCGAGTGGCGCCTAGCGGCCGTGGCAGCGCTTGAACTTCTTGCCGCTGCCGCAGGGGCAGGCGTCATTGCGACCGACCGCCGGCTGCTTCTGCGACTGCATGCTGTGGCTGCGCTGCTGCTGCACAAGCGGCGTGACCTGTTCGCGCATGAACTGGTAGCGCTGCTGCGCTTCGCTGATGAAGTCTGGGCGGGCTCGCAGAAGGTTGCTGACGATCATGAACAGCTGGTTGGGGCTGATGCCCCCCGCCGTCTTGAGCACCGCTGGCTGGCCGACAGCGAAGCGATATTCGACGGTGCCCAGCGGGCGCGTGTTTTCGCCTTCCGCCGACGCGGTGACCACCGACCACACCACGCGCTGACAGTCGCAGCGCGGCATCACGCAGTACGCATCGGCCATGCCCAGCCGGATCTCTTCGGTCGCCGCCTCGCCTTCGCCGCCTTGGACCTTGCTGCTTAGCGTGTAGATCGGCGTGCCAAGGTGGCGAAAGATCTGCTCCCAGCCGACGACATCGCCCTGCTGCAGGCGCGTGAAGTCCATGTAGCGGAAGTGCCAGTCGCGGCCGTACTCGCGCACCTTGACGTAGTGCTCGCGCAGCTGATTGATCGCTCCCGCATGCAGCGTGGCGCGCATCTCTTCGCGCAGCGCCTCGCGGGCGGGGGTGGTCTGGCCTGGCTGTTCGTTGTGAAAATCAACGCGCAGGGTGCCGAGATCGACCACCAGCGGCACACCGGCAAACATCACATGCGCGGTGGCACAGTCGCAGCGCGCGTCGCCGCAGTAGTACTCTTCAAGCGGCTGCTCAGCGACGAGGATCGGCGGGTCGTGGGGGGGCGGAAGATGAGCGTAAGGGATGAGCGCCATGAGACGCTCCTTGTATCACAGTTGCGCGCTGCGCGGGGTCAGCCACCGGGGCGGTTCTGTCCGGCGGCGGCTCCGCTTTTTTGCGGGCTGTCTGCGACTCGCTCAAAGGCCCCGTGATCGTCAAGCTGGATGCCGACGACAGCGCCATCGGCCGCCACGCGCAGCTTGCACAGCTGCGGATCCAGCATTTGATCGATCGGGCGAACCCGCAGCGCATCCGCTCGCCAGGGATCGAGCCAGGCCTGCCAGGTCTTGCCGATGCGCAAGAGCAGCCCGCCGGGGCGTGGACCCGTCGTCGGCTCGGGCGGCTGAGTGATCAGCGCGTCCCCAAGGAGCGGCGAGCGATAGCGACCGACAAGCCGCGTCCGCGGTACAGGAAAAGCGGTGCTGACCTGTGGGCCAAGCTGCTGGCGCAGCCCTTCTGCATGTCGGGCTCGACTGCTTAGCGACAACGCCAGTCGCAGGGCGCTGAAGTCCCGTCCGCGGACGCCCAGCGCGCGATCGATGATGTGGAACAGCAGGCCCTCCGGCAGGCCAGTCCAGGGCACGTTGGCCAGCACCGCCACGCCCAGCCCACGACCCGGCACGAGCGCCAGCGAACAGGATGTTCCATCGATGCCGCCCGTCCCCCAGGCGACCAGCTCGCCGCGATAGTCCTGCAGCATGAAGCCCAGGCCCTGGGCCAGGAAGTGGCTCTCGGGATACAGCGCCTGCTGCCACGGCGCCAACCCGACCAGCATCTGCGGCGACAGCATGGCGGAAATTCCTGCCTCGGGGATCAGCGGCTGCCCGTCGAGCTTGCCTCGGCCCAGCAGCAACAGCAACCACCGCGCCAGATCGTGCGCGCTGCTGTAGAGCGCCGCCGCAGGAGCAATGTTATCGACCGCGCGCGGTGCGATGACGCGCAGCGTCCCATCCTGTTCGGCGTGTGGACGCGCGAAGTTATCGTCGCTGGCCTGCGGTAGACCCAGGCCGCTATCGCGCAGTCCGGCCGGATCGAGGAGCCGTGTCTTGAGCACTTCGGCAAAGGGCCGTCCCGCGGCCGCGGCGACCAGCTTTCCGGCGATGACGTACAGCACGTTGGAATAGCTAAACTGCGTGCGCAGCGGCGCCGCCTGTTCGACGAAGCGCAGGCGCGATATCAGCTCATCCTGGTCATAGCCCGTGCCCGGCCACAAGAGCTCCGCTGACTCCGCCAGGCCGCTGCGGTGCGACAGGACATCGCGCAGGGATAGCTCGGCGGTCGCGCGCGGATCGGCAAGTGCAAAGCCCGGCAGGCGAGCCGCGATCGGCTGGTCCAAGGACAGTCGGCCTTCAGCCACCTGCTGACTGGCTAGCGCGGCCGTGAAGCCCTTGGTCAGCGACGCCAGGGCAAAGCGCGTGTGGGCATCAACCGGCCCACTCCCAGCGAGCTGCCTTCGTCCATAGCCACGGGTCAAAAGCACCCGCCCATCCTTGACGATGGCGATGGCCACCCCGGGCGCGTTCCATGCCGACAGCGCAGTGGCGACGTAGGGGTCAAGCTCGCTCAGCAGGTCCGCGGGATTGCCGTTAGGGTTGGCTTCCGTTCCCGCACAGACCGCTTCGCCTTTGTCGAACAAGATGCGAAAGCGACCATCGCGATCGCGCCGCCAGATCGAGTTGAACGTCGCGATCTGTCTGCCCTGCGGATCGCGCACCGGACCGCTGCTCAGGGCCAGGCTGCCGCTGTCGATGACCTCGACGCGCTCGGGCTCCCAGCTAAACGGCGCGGTGGGGCCTTGATAGAAGCGCGCCCAGGCTTCCGCGATCGCAGCGCGACCGCGCAGCACCGGCTTTCCGGGACCGGAAAAAAAGATCGCCTCCTCCGATAGGAAACCTGTGAAGCCAGCCAGATCGCGCTGCGCCATCGTCGCTGCGAAGGCGCGCTCGACGGCCATCACCTCGGCCTTGAGCTGCCCTGAACCCGGCGGCGGACCGACCGCGGCTGGCGGGGGCGCAGCGGCAGTCCCCGCGGAGGACGCCAGAGAAAAACTCAGGAAAAGCGACAGCCCAGCACAGCGCTTCAGCACGGCCCACATGGTGGCCGGCAGTGTGCATCAGTTTTCTTCGGCGGTTCGCGGCAGAATCAGACCGGCTGCGCGCAGCCGTCGCGCCAGGTGCTCGCTGGGGGCCTGCCGCCACTGCTCGTAAAGGCGCAGGACGTTGGTCGAGCCCTGCAGCGCCAGCTCCTGTCGGGCGTAGCTCAGAAGCTCGACGAGGTGCGGGAACTTCTCGGCCAGCTCGCCGTAGACCTCGCGTAACAGCGCCGACACTGCGCGACCCCCGTGCGCCAGGCTGTAGTACGCGGTGCCGCCCAGCGACATGTAGTACTCGACGCTGACCATGCGCCGCGCCAGGCTCTCGGCAAAGAAGCCGCAGACGTACAGCGCCGTGTCGCCAATTTCGCGCAGCAGCTGCGCTCGCGTATGCGGCTCGGCGCCTTCGGCCTGAGCCAGCTTCAGCGATAGCGGCTCATCGAGATCGCTGTGCTCGCCTCCCTCCGCCAAGAGCTGCACCAGATAAAACTCCGTCTGATCTTGCAGCGATAGCGGGTGCGCACTCAGGGCGTTGCGCACGACGCCGGCAAAGAACTCATGAGAGGATTTCAGGAGCTCCATGAACCCAGTTTTTCCGAGCCACCCGTTGCCGGGAAGAGGCCGGTTTTCCAGGTGCGCAGATAAGTTCCCAATGCCGCTCGCGGCGCGCTTCCCTCAGCGGTGAAACGGCCGCGCTCAGCGACGGAGTTCTGGCTGTTAGCACTCACCACCTGCGAGCGACAACAAAATCCCCGGTCGCCCAGCCGGCATGCCAACATGGGGCCTGTCCGGTCCGCTCTCAACCCTTGGAGAAACGCCATGGAAGCCCACTCGCCCATGCCTTCGCCTGAGAAGATCTTTCAGACGCTCAGCGCCTACCAACAGACGGCTGCTCTCAAGGCGGCGATCGATCTTTCGCTGTTTACCGCCATCGCCGAAGGCTGTCACAGCGTGTCGCAGATCGCCGGCCGCTGCGCCGCTTCCGAGCGGGGCATCCGCATCCTCTGCGACTACCTGACGATCCTTGGCTTTCTGACCAAGTGCGAGACCGAATATGGCCTTTCGCCCGAGGCTACGCTGTTCCTAAATCAGCACTCACCGGCCTACCTGGGCGGCACCATCGGCTTCATGCTGAGCCCCTTTATCGTCCGCGGCTACGACGACATGGCCGAGACCGTTCGCCGCGGCCAGTCCGCTCACAACAGCGTTGCGCCCGAGCACCCGATCTGGGTCGACTTCGCGCGCCACATGGCACCGATGATGCGGCCGCTTTCGATGCTGATGGCCGGCTTCCTAGAGCTGGGTAGTCGCCCGGCCAAGATCCTCGATATTGCCGCCGGTCATGGCCTGTTCGGTATCGCCTGTGCCGAGCGTGCCCCCGGAGCAACCATCGTGGCTGTGGATTGGCCGCAGGTCCTGGCTGTGGCGCAGGAAAATGCGCGCGCCGCGGGCGTCATCGACCGCTACGAGATCCGACCGGGCAGCGCCTTCGATGTCGACTTTGGCGAAGGCTATGACGTCGTGCTGCTGACTAACTTTCTGCATCACTTCGATGAACCAACCAACATCACGCTGTTAAAGAAAGTGCGGGCTGCGCTCGCTCCCGGCGGACGGGCCTTCACGCTGGAGTTCGTGCCCAACCCCGACCGCGTCTCGCCGCCGCAGGCCGCAGCGTTCAGCCTGCAGATGCTCAACAGCACGCCGGCTGGCGATGCCTACACCTTCGCTCAGCTCTCGGCGATGTGTGCAGCCGCCGGCTTTGCCAAGAGCGAGCTACACAGCTTCGCGCCGATGATGAACAGCCTAGTCATCTCGTACACCTAGCCAGCCTCTCCCTCCCAAAAATCACGTAATTCTCCGACGAGTCGTGGCCTTGCAACGGGCCCGCACTCTGGGCTGTCGTTTGCGGCGTGATTTGGCTATGCTGCCGTCCCAACAAAGAGCCAGTAGGCACTTCCCGCTCCTAACCATAGGTCCCCCATGAGCCAGTCTTCGATGACGAACACGACTCCCTCGGTGCCCGGTCCGCTGACCCTTTTAGGGCTGGATGCGGTGCACTTTTTTGTTGGCAATCTCAGCCGCGCGCGACGCTTCTATCAGCATCGCCTCGACTTCGATGAGGTCGCGCAGTCGACGCTGGATACCTCACACCACGATGAGATGGAGTCGATCGTCTACCAGGCGGGGGATGCGCGTCTGATGTTCTCGGCGCCGCTCTCGGGGCGTTCGCGCGCGGCTCGTTATCTGCGCCGCCATCCCGACAGCGCCGCTGAGCTCATCCTGCGCGTCCGCGATCTCGATCGCACCTATCAGGTGCTGAGTGAGCGCGATGCCACGCTGATCACCGAGCGAATCGAGACGCGCACCGAAGCCGGCCCGGCGCGCTACTTCGTCATCGCCACACCGCTTGGCGACACTAACATCACGTTCCTGGAGCGTCCCGATGGCCCCTTTGTGCCGCCTGGCTTCCGCGTCACCGGCAGCGCGCGCGAAAAGAATCCGCTCGGCATCAGCGGCGTCGATCACATCACGTCGAACATGCGCGTGCTGCGGCCCTGGATCGACTTCCTGCGCGACACCCTGGGCTTTGAGCCGTACTGGAAGGTCGCGTTCCACACCAACGATCTGCGCCCCGATCTGAAGACCGGCACCGGTCTGCGTTCCATCGTCATGTGGGAGCCGTTCTCGGGCCTCAAGTTTGCCAACAACGAGCCGCTGCGGCCGCACTTCGAGAAGTCGCAGATCGCCATCTTCTGCTCCGACAACCACGGACCCGGCGTGCAGCACGTCGCGCTTTCGCTGCCCAATATCTGTCAGAGCGTCGCCGAGCTTCGCCGTCGCAGCATCGAGTTTCTGCGCACGCCCGGCACCTACTACGACGCCCTGCCCGAGCGCCTGCGGGGCCAGGGCGTGCCATCGATTCGCGAGCCCATGGCCGAGCTACGCAAGCTCGGCATCCAGGTCGATGGCAACCACGAAGGCTACCTGCTGCAGATCTTCATGAAGGACGCTTCGCTCTACTACCAAGATCCCGCGGCCGGGCCGTTCTTCTTGGAGCTGATTCAGCGCGAAGGCGCGCGCTCGTTCGGCGAAGGCAACTTCCGCGCCCTGTTCGAAGCCATCGAGCGCGAACAGACCGGCGAGAACAACCACCCCGCCCAGTAGTCGTCCCTGATCGAGGAGATCGCCAAGCCATGCTCGACCGCGTCTGTTTGGGCCAGGTAGCGCGCAAGCACCACACCGTCCTGCGCGATGCAGCAGGGCAGCTGCTTTATGAGCACTGCCTGACGCGCCGCGGCTTCGATGGGGCCTACACCATCCTGTATGAACGCAGCCTGCCGCCACGCGATGTCGCGCTGCACAGCGCAAGCCTGGCGCCGGCCGGCGATCTGGTGCCGGATGCGCAGGGTCAGACCCCCAGCCTGCTCGCGCGGCGTCACTTCTTCGGCGGTCGCGTGCTGCCCGGTCAGCGCGGCGGAGATCACATCGCCACGCGTCGCCTGCTGTTTGAAAACGACGATGTCGCAGTCGGCATCTGCCGGCCCGGCCAGGCGCAGCCGCGCTACTTCGCCAACGGCGATGGTGACGATCTATTTTTCGTACACGCCGGACGCGGCACGCTAGAGACGATCTTTGGCCCGCTGCGCTACGGCCCTGGCGACTATCTTCTGATTCCGCGCGGCACCACCTATCGCGTCGTGCCCGACGCTGCTTCTGAACAAGCGGGGGACAGCAGCGAGCCGCTGTGGCTGGTCCTTGAAGGTCGCAGCTACCTGGAGATTCCGCCCAACTTTCGCAACCCGTTTGGCCAGCTGCGCATGGATGCGCCCTACAGCCACCGCGACTTCCGTCGTCCCGAGCGCCTGCCCGGCGGCAGCGGTCCCGACTTCACGCCCGGTCGCTATCCCATCCTGATCAAGCGCGGCGGCACCTATCACGAGGTTGTGCGCGATCGCGATCCGCTGGACATCGCCGGCTGGGATGGCGCGGTGTATCCGATTGCGCTGTCGATCCACGACTATCAGCCCAAGACCGGCCGCGTCCACTTACCCCCGACGACGTTTTCGACGTTTGTCGGGGGCGGCTTCATCGTCTGCAGCTTCGTGCCGCGCCTCGTCGATTTCGATGCCAACGCCATCCCCTGTCCCTATCCCCACTCCAGCGTCGACTGTGACGAGGTGCTGTTCTACGTCAGCGGCAACTTCACCAGCCGCCGCGGCGTTGGTCCAGGCAGCTTCAGCTTTCACCCGGCCGGCATCCCGCACGGACCGCAGCCCGGCGCCTACGAAGCCAGCATCGGCAAGACGCGCACCGACGAGCTAGCCGTTATGCTCGACACCTTCAAGCCGCTGCGCCCGACCGCCGAAGCACTGGCCGTGGAAGACGGCAACTACCACGCCACTTGGCGGGCCTAAGCGCGTCGCGGATCTCGCTCATGTCGCGCCTCCACGCTCTCTGGCCGGGCCTGCTGCTTTCGGGGGCGATCGGTGCGGTGGCCATCTTCCTGCATCGTGTCGAGTCGCAGGTCCTGCCGCATCCTCCGCTTGAGAGCTTGGTCCTGGCCCTACTTTTGGGCGTCGTCTTCCGTCAGCTCTTCGGCCTGCCAGCGCGCTGTCAGCCGGGGCAGAGCTACGCGGCCAAGCAGCTTCTGGAAGCGGCAGTGCTCTTGCTTGGCGCCACCATGGATCTGCGTCAGCTCTTCGCTGGGGGGCCGCGCCTACTCCTCGCCGTCGGCGTGCTGGTCAGCGTCTCGCTCGCCGGGGGAGCCTTCATCGGGCGACGCTTGTTTCGTCTGGAGCGCAAGCCCGCCATCCTGATCGCGGTGGGCAACGCCATCTGCGGCAACTCGGCCATCGCCACCATCGCGCCGCTTATCGCGGCCAGCACCACCGAAGTCGCAGGCGCCATCGCCTTTACCGCGATCATCGGGGTCGGGCTGGTCTTGCTGCTGCCGCTGCTCATCGGCGTCCTGCACCTGAGCCATGGCCAGTACGGCGTGCTGGTCGGCATGAGCGTCTACGCCGTACCGCAGGTGCTGGCCGCCAGCTATCCGGTCAGCGAGGCGGCCGGGCAGGTCGCGACGCTGGTCAAGCTGACGCGTGTGCTGTTCCTGGCCCCGGTCGCGCTCTACTTCAGCCTGCGCGAGCGCCTGGGCTCTCCTTCGAAGACCGGTCGCGGGCTGCCGCGGCTGCCGCAGCTCTTTCCGTGGTTCATCCTCGGCTTTGTTGCGCTGTCGATCCTGCGCTCGCTGGGCATCATCCCGCCGAGCCTGGCCACGATCATCAAAGAGGTCAGCCGGGTCGGCACCGTCCTCGCCATGGCGGCGCTTGGCCTGGCGGTCGATCTGTCGGCACTGCGCGCGGCGGGGCGTCGCACTGCTGGGGCCGTGATCGCTTCCCTGCTGCTGCTTTTGATCCTCAGCTACGCCCTGATCGTCGGTCTGGGTTTGGGCTAGCTGCTCGTTTCAGACCGGCGAGTCGGCGAGCCATCGCCCATCTGGTGAGGACACCGACGGTGAGGAGTGGCGTATCATCGTGCCATGCCCCCAGAAGATCGCTTTCAGTCAGCGGTGGAGATCTACCGTGGGCACGAGACCCAGATCTACCGCGCCACGCGACGGCGCGATGGGCAGCGCGTCGTGGTCAAGTGCCTGGCTCAGGAATACCCCAGCCCGGTCCAGATCGCGCGCTTTGAGCGGGAATCTGCGCTGCTGTGCAAGCTTGCCGGCCCGGGTTTTCCGACGGTATTTGGGCTGGAATCCCAGGGCCATGCGCGACGCATCGTGTTTTCTGATGACGGTCTTGAGGCGCTGGATCGGCTGCCGGTGCCGCTGCCGCTGGATGCTTTTTTCACTCTGGCCCGCGAGCTGATCGGCATCTTGTCGCGGCTGCATGCGGCCCATGTACTGCACAAGGGCGTGACGCCAGCCAACGTCGTGCTGCACCCGCTGCGTGGACAAGTGCAGCTGATCGACTTCGGCCTGGCGACCGATCTGCCGCGCGAAGTTTACGCCGCCAGCCGTCCGCTGCTGCTCGAAGGCACGCTGAAGTTCATCGCTCCTGAGCAGACCGGGCCGATGAATCGTGGGGTCGACTACCGCGCGGATTGCTATGGGCTGGGGGCGACGCTGTACTACGCCCTGACAGGCCAGCCGCCGTTCACCAGCGACGACGCGCTAGAGCTTGTGCACAGCCACATCGCCCGCTAACCGCCCCTGGCCTGCGAGGTGTGCTCTTCCGTGCCGCGCAACCTAGCTTTGGTGTTGAGCAAGCTGCTGGCCAAGACTCCAGAGGAGCGCTACCAGAGCAGTGCCGGGCTGCTGTTCGACATGGAGCGCTGTGCCGCTGACTGGTCCCGCGGCATCGACCGAGAGTTCGATCTAGGCAGCGCGGATCACAGCGAGCAGTTCATGCCTTGGACAACGCGCTCTTGCAGCGCGCGCTGTCGACATCGCTGCAGGAACAGACGGCGCTGGCCCGTGCGAACCAGCGCTTTGTCCCCGCTGAGTTTCTGGCGGCGCTGGATCGCCCCAGCATCACGGCGGTGCAACCAGGCGATAGCGTGCAGAAAGAGCTGACCATTCTGTTTTCCGACATGCGCGGCTTCACTTCCCATGTCGAAGGCAACACGCCCGAGCAGAACATCCACTTCATCAACGATTATCTGGCCGCGATGGAACCGGCCATCCTGCGTCATGGCGGCTTTGTCGATAGCTACATCGGCGACGCCATCATGGCGTTGTTTGCCGTCGGCGCCGATGCCGCGCTGCGCGCGTCGATCGACATGCTGCGCAGCTTGGATACGTACAATGCAGAGCGCTCACTGCGCGGGGCACGACCGATCCGTATCGGCATTGGGCTCAACACCGGCGTCGTCACGCTGGGTACTATCGGTGGCCCTCAGCGCATCAAGTGCGGGGTGATCGGCGACACCGTGAACTTGGGGGCGCGCGTCGAGTCGCTGTCTAAGAGCTATGGCGTGCCGCTGATCCTGAGCGATCACACCATCCAGCGGCTGCAGAACCCACAGGCCTTTCTGCTGCGCGAGCTAGATCGCGTGCGCGTCGTCGGTCGCCAGGCTGCGGTGACGCTGTACGAAGCCTTTGATGCCGATCCGCTGGCGTTGCGCGAGCGCAAGCAGGCGGCTGCCCCCGACTGGTCCGCTGCGCTTCGCGCCTATGACGCGCGCGACTTCGAAGGTGCGCTCGCCAGGCTGGATGCCTGCCAGCCCCTCCTGCACGACGACACCACCTGGGCCAAGCGACGAGCCCGCTGCCAGATCTTTCTGCGTCAGCCCCCCGGCCCCGATTGGACCGGCATCGAAGAACTGTCCCAGAAATAGCCGACCTGGGTCCGGCTGAACGCAAGCCTTGCGTGGGCTCAGCTGGGGCGCGGGGGCTTCACCTCGACCCCGTCGCTGCGCGGATCGCCGCTGTGCCGTCGTCGAAAATCGCTAGCGTGGCGATCTGGAAGCGCACACCGAGCACGCCAGGCAGATCCATCGTTCGAGCACGAGCGCTACGAGGTGCTCGCGGCCGGAGCGCTCACGCCGGTCTGGCGGTGCCACTCGGCCAGCTCGGCGACCGCGGCATCGAGCTCGTCGTTGAGCGGGTGGCCGCCCAGAAGACGTCGCGTGATCGCCGCCAGCGAGGTGTAGTACCAGAGCTGATCCGCCGACGAGCCGCGGAACTTACCCCAAAGCGCTGCGCCCTGCGCCTGCAGATCGCGCAGCATCGCCTGGCAGTTGTGCAGCGCATCCGCCGCCTTCAGCGCCCCCACCAGCTGATCGCTGCTCGCCAGCTGCGTGATCTTTTCCACCTTGCGCTCACGCCACGAGCGCAGCTTGCCGTCTTCGGTCTTCTTTTCGGACACGGCATCGACCAAGCGCGCCACCGCCTGGCCAAACTCGGCGACGATCTGCGCAAGCGGCACATCGGTGTCTTCGACCACGTCGTGCAGGAGCGCCGCGATCACCACCTCGTCGGGAAACTGGTACTTCTGCAGCACCATCGCGACGTGCACGGGATGCACGATGTAAGGGATGGCGGTGCCCTTGCGCAGCTGATCCTTGTGCGCCTGCGACGCGAGGATCAGCGCTCGATCAAACACATCCGAATAGACGGCCATGGCGGGATTATAACAAGCAGGCCTCGCCGGAAGGTGGCGATTCCTCGTCGCTGAGCGGATTTCTGCGGCGGACTACTTGGCGGTCTTTGTGGCCTTTGTGGCCTTGGTGGTCTTTGTGGCCTTAGCGGTCGTACTCGGCGCTCCACTCGCTGTGGGTTTCGCCGTCGTGCCGGGCCAGGCGAAGTCGTGGCGCACGCCGACGTAGGACGGGAAGCGCGGCACGCCGCCATCAGACAGCTCTTGATAGCGATAGGTGATGATGCTGCCGATGGCCGGTGGGCTCGAACGCTCGGCGTCGCTCAGGCCGGTGCCGACGGCGAACTGGATGCCGTTTGGCATCTCGACCAAGAGCGCGCCCAGGCGTCCCTTGTGCTTGCCGGTGCCTTCCTGATGGCCGATGACCCGCGCCTCAGCGTCGTGGAAGCTCTTGACCTTGAGCAGCGTGTGCGAACGACCGACCTCATAGCGCGAGCGCGGGCGCCGCATCATCAGCCCCTCGCCGCCCAGCCCCTCGACGCGGCGAAGCTCGTCGCGCATGTGATCGGTGCCGCGGCAGACCTCTTGCGGGTGGTGCTGGGCATAGGCCGGCTTGTGCCGGGCCAGCGTGTCCTTGATGTGCTGCTGCCGCTCTTCGAAGGGGGCCTCGTGCGCCGGCGCATCGAAGATTAGATAGCGTACCTCGCGCCACTCGTCGTGCGCCTCCTGCCGCCGCACGATGCTGACGCAGCGCTGGAACTGCTTGCGCCCGACCCATAGCTCGCCATCGAGCGGCGTATTCGGCAGCCCAGCGACAAACCAGTCCGGCGCGATGTACTCGTTGCCCAGGCGCGACAGAAAGCGCCGCCCATCCCAGTAGGCGCGCACGCCGTCGAGCTTCTCGCTCATCCACCAGCCCAAGAGCTCGACGTCATTCTCCCAGACGTGAGCCAAGAGCACCGGCGGCGGCACCACCGCCCCCTTGTCCGCCTTGCTCCCCGCCGCTTTTCCAGCCTTCGCCCCCGCTGCCTTGGGGGCCGCCGCCTTGCCGGCACCGCCCCCCGATTTTCCTATGGCCATGTCCGCTTCCCTCCTAGCGTCCGGGCCGCGACCCCAAGCCGCACTCGCCCGACGGGATCGTACCGTGGGCAAGGTCGGCGGAGCAATGGCTAAGGCCGGTTAGTCCCTGGGCCTCGCAGGCCGGGATACGTGGCCTATCTGGCTTGTCTGTCAGTTTCTACGGATCCCTGATAACCCCACGCCCACCTGGGATTTCTGTTGCAATATAGCGGTGTTAGAGAAGTGGATTGTCTTTCTGAACCTTGCAGCATAGATACTGGAGACTGCCCCACAAGTTGTACACTCAAAAATGCAAAATGGTTGTCTCTTGTTGGCTGGTTGGACCGCTGGTGCGCTGCGTGTAAGGGTCTGAAAGTCTAGGTGTCAGGCGATTTCGAACTCCGGAGGTAAACTAATGAGGAAGTTCGCTAATTTATTGATAGCAACGGGACTGAGTACTCTGCTGGCGGGATGTGGCGCTAAGGTTGATAATGCCGATCAGTTGACAAATAGACCGCAGGACTCGATAGGCTGGAACTCGATAGGCTGGAACTCGATAGGCTGGAACTCGATAGGTTGGAACTCGATAGGTTGGAACTCGATAGGCTGGAACGGCATCGGCTGGACCGGTACCACTTTTGCCAATCCATCGATCACCTCGGACTGGGGTTTGGACCCCTGGATCAACGACCCGGCAATCTCTGTCCCCGAACGCGAAGCACGCCTGCTGGGAGTCGCATATTGGACAGGCTGTGCCTGCGATGCCGCCGACCACCTAGCCTGGAGCGGTACCGATCCCTCAACCGGCCTGCCGACCACGCGCACCTTCGACGGCGCATTCGGACTGGCTCCGACCTGGTGCCATGGCACGGCCTCGGTGCCGACAGGCGAATTAGAGGCCGTATCCGCGTGCCTATTTGCCCGAATCAATAATAAGGGAATTCATAACGCGCTTTCTATCCGGGGATCCGAAAACTCGCTCAAACTAGTAGATAATGAGAAATTGTTCATGGCCTACCCAGAAGGCCAGCTTTGGGGAAATCTGTTTGATAACTCGATATCGTTTATGGATCCGGTATCTGGCTTCTTCTATAAGAACACAAAAGCCTATGCTTGTTATTTTCCAACTCTGCCATCTAACGCTCAACTGCTGAAGGATCTTGGCAATATCATCGGCAGAACCTGCGAAGTCGATGGCTGCGGCGGTGGCGCCCACACGGCACTGGCGTGCTTCTCTGATGGAAATACCGATGGAGCAAAATCGCTAGCCTTTGCTGACCCTGGCTTGACCATACCGGTTAGCTATACGTATGATCCGATTACGACGTCCGCTGGCCCCAGCAATAGCTATAGCAACGGCTATCAAGATTGGGTGTCTGGGACCCCGAAGGCAGTACATTATAATAACAGTAAGCGGCGGGTATCGGTCTTCATCGGGGCATGGGCGGATCTGGAGACAG
>CALFYE010000279.1 GCA_937952145.1 uncultured Myxococcales bacterium | reverse complement strand
GTAGAGCGCGCGACCATCGCCATGGCGCAGCACGGCCACCGGCTCGGCCCCTAGCCGCAGCGCGGAGAGCACGCTGCCTGACTCGACCTCGACGGTGAGCAGCTGTCCCGAGGCCTGACAGGCGACATAGGCCAGGCGGCCATCGGCCGATAGATCGACGCTGCGCGGGGCCAGGGGTGGCGCATAGCGGCCATCTCCGGTCGGCTGCGGTCGTGGGCCGAGCGCGATCTCGCGGCGCAGCATGCGGGTCTGGGTATCGACGATCGACAGCGAGTCGGCGTCGGCGTTGACCACGGCCAGGACCCGCCCATCGGCCGACAGCGCCAGCGACTGCGACTGCCGCGGGGCATAGCGCGGCGACGAGCCGCAGGCGGAAAGAACCAGCAGCAAAGAACACACAGACACTATCCAGGGCGCTCTGCCCCGGGGCTCCGGCACACGCCGGAGCGCTTCGTTTTTGGACGGCGACATTACTTCACTCCCCCACAGCGCCCGCCGAGGCAGGTAATTCCTTCGGCGCAGTCGCTGTTCTGACTGCAACAGACCTGTGCGCACTCGCCCCCGGTGAGGCTGCTGCGCACGCAGACGGTGCCGGTGGCCGCGCTGGCGCTCGTCGTGCCCCCGGGCGGTAAGCCATAGCTATAGGTGCTGCCGCTTTGGACCAGCGAGCCGCCGCTGTCGCGATAGTCAAAGACGCCGACCTCGGCGAAGGTGTGGCGCCAGAAGGCGTAGGGGGCCGGCTCTAGGCAGGTGCTACCGCTCTTGCGGGCGCACTCGCTGGTGACGTCGGGGCCGACCCAGTTGTACGGCGAAAGGAGGGCCGGCGAGGACAGCTCATAGGGCTCGCGCGGGCTCAGCAGCGACAGCGCGGTGTGCGGCGTGAGGTTGCGCCACTCGACGGTTGCGCCCCGTTCGATAAGGACACAGCTCGGGACAAAGGCCTGACTGGCCGCCGCCCGGATGACCAGGCTGGCTGGCTCGCGCGACGACTCTTGCACGCTCGGCGGTGTGCGGCGTTCAGAGCCGCAGGCGGGAAGCAGCGCCAGCGAGGCAAACAGGCCAAGCCGCAGTCCAGCGCAGAGGGGGACGCGCGATGGCAGAGAGCACGACGCGATGTGCGGTAGGTTCATCACGGCAAGACTCGATAGGCAAAGAGTTCGACACAGTCGGTATCCGGCCCAGCATCGGCCGCGCTCGTGAGTGGACGTGGCGGCGGCGAGGGCACGCCGAAAAAGCGCAGCGTGGACGGAACCGATGGAGAAACGCAGGCGCGGGCCAGCGGACGCAGCCGGGCCCGCGAGGCGGGGGAGGCGATGACTTCCGATGTCACCAGCACCTCGGCGGGCGGGTTCGAGCGGCGCTCTAGGTCGCTCAGCACCTCGCCGAGATAGATCGCCGGCTGCGCTGAGCCACTGCCGCAGCGCAGATCGTAAAAGCGCGCCGCCGCCGCCCCATAGAGTCGTGCACGACAGTCGGGCAGGGTCGAGACGAGCTTAAGCCCCGGCGCGGGGTCGCTGCGAAACGCCCAGATCTGCGCCGTGCTGTGGATGGCCGAAAGGGCCAGCGCAATCAGCAGCCCGGCTCGCCCGGCCTGCGAGCGCAGCAGCGCGGCGAAGAGGACGGCCAGCGCGGCGGCGACCGCCACTGGCACCGGCAGCAGGTGGCGACCATTGCCCAGCAGGCGGGTCGACAGCGCGACATAGACGATATAGGTCGCGGTGAGCGCCCAGAGAGCCAGCGACTGCACACGCAGGGACGGGGGCAAAAGGGAACGTCGCTTCGGCCGGAGCGGTGCTGCGATCCCCATGGCCAGCGGCACGATCAGCGCCAGCCCCACGATCGCCGGACCCAGCGCCCGCACCACCGCAAGTCCAATCGCCGGCAAGCGCGCCACCAGCCCCGCGCCCCAAAGCAGCGACGGCGTCCGCCCCGCATCCGCCCACAGCCCGCCCCCAAAGTCGCTGACGTGCCCGCGAGCATGGGCCAGACAGAGCGCCCAAAAGCGCGATCCCCCGACGATGGACAGAAGTGGCAGCAGCCACAAGAGGCAAGCCAAGGCCGCACTGCCAGAGACGGTCAGAAGCGGTCCGCGTAGCGATCGTCCTCGTCGATGCGCCAGGCCCGCGAGCAGGATCGTCCCCAAAAAGAGCGGCACCGCCGCCGGCGGCCGAATGCCCAGCGCCAAGCCGCCGCACAGGCCACAGAGGACGGCGAGCGCCCGACTGGGCTGATGCAGGCAGAAGGCCAAGAGCGCCAGATACAAGAGCCCTGCACCCAGGCCCGCTCCGTCGCTGAGTGTCGCCACCCCCAGCCCACCGAGCAGCGTATGGGGAGCCGTCAGCAGCACAAACAGCGCCGCCGCGTACCGGCCGGCCTGGGCCGCCAAGACGCCGGCGATGGCCGAAAGACCCGCCGAAAGAAAGATCGCGCTCACCGACGCCACGGCTACAGATGGCGTGATGGGTAGCAGCGCATGCAGGGCTCGTCCCAAGAGCACGAAGACGGGAAAGCCCGGGGGATGCGGCTGAAAGCGCGCCAGATCGAATTCAGAGATCGCAAGCACGAAGCCAATGCCGTCATAGCCATCGGCAAAGGACGGCTGCCCGCGGCTGGCCAGGCCCAGCAGGCCCAGATACAGCGCGGCAATCGCCACGAACGCCACCCCACAGGTGACAAGTCCGCGGCGAATATTTGGCGCGTCGGTCACGGGCTTGCGACCGGCCCCAGGGTGAGGGTGGACAAAAGCAGGGCCGGCCGCTTGGCATCGTCGATTTCCTGGACGCAGTCACGATCGCGGTCCGACGTCAGCGCGCCCTGATCGATGCCTAGCTCGCCGGTCAGCGCCCGCTCGGCCATCAGGAGGCCACTCGATAGCCCGGCGGGATGCGTCAGGCACTCGGTGGGGTAGTCGACCTGGCCGTTGTCGTTGGCATCGTCCCAGCCGTTGAGAACGAGCTTGTTGAGTCGCGCCAGGCGGCTCTCGATCGTCGCACGCAGGCTCTCGCCCCCGGGTCGTGCCGCCACCAGCACGTACATCCGCGACAGCGCGGTCTGCAGGCTGGCGAAGCGCTCGGGCGTCCAGGTGAAGGTGTCGTCTTGGCCCAGCGTGGTGCGATAGGTGGCCAGCGCGGTGTGGTGGAAGCGCGCCTGCAGCACATCGTGGGCCGCGATGGCGCGATCGCGATAGCTGGCCTGCCCCGTCGCCAGATAGGCTTCAAGAAGGCCAAAGATGGCCGCTGACTGCGACTCGATCTGGGTCGGCTGAGTGTCCGCCTGACCGGCCGCGAAGTCGTAGTAGTTGCTGGCCAGTCCATCGCTATTGAGCAGTCGCGTGCTCAGCACATCGGCCTGCGCCTTGATCAACCCGCGCAGCCGGCTGGCCAGCGTGACCGCACCGGGGATGCCGGCTAGCGAAGTCCCGTCGAGCGCCGTCGTGGTGACCAGCGTGTCGGGGGTGGCATCGCTGTACAGCGTAAGCTGCGCCGAAAGCGCGCGATAGGCGGTGCGCAGCGCGACGATGGCCCGCGCCGCTTCGACCGCGCTGACCCGCCGCGTGCGGCTGACCGTGCCGGCTGCAGCAACGGTGGCCGTGTCACACAGCGAGCCTGCCGCAGCGTCAAAGTGCAGCCGATCGAGGTTGACCAGCGCCACTTTCAAGATCGCCAGGCTGCGATCGTGCAGCGTCGCTTCGCCATCCGCCATGCCGTTATCGCTGGTGAAGGGGTCGCCGTCGAAGACCGGCTTGACCGTCGCTGAACCCCCAATGCTGGTGTTCTTGCTATCGGTCAGGGCAAAGGTCTCGGCGTAGGCGCCGATGAGTCCGGACAGCGCCGAAAGCGAGCTCTCTTGGCTGACCGCGGCATAGGCCGTCGGTTGCGCGTCGGCGCCAGCCTGCCCGGCCTGCTCGGTGACGGCGATCGTGCCGGGGAAGAAGCGCAGCGGTGCCTGATAGTCATAGGCCAGGGCCGCCGTCGAGCTAGAGAAGCCGACTAGGCTCGTGCCGTCGCTGGCCAGCTTACGCAAGAGCAGCTCGGCTTTGTTATCTAGCTGCTCGGTCATGAGCAGGGCCTGGAAGCCTTCGAGATCGCTCGCCCCCAGATACGTGCCCGCCGCGCCGCCCGCTTTGCCGTCGTTGTTGTCGGCCTTCACGCTGTTGCCGACCTTGCCCACCATCGCCAGATCGGCGTCGGCGACATGATGAAACGCGCTGCCGTTGACGTCGTGGACGAGCTGGAAATAGTTGATGACCCACAGCGCCTGCTTCCACGCCGCATAACCCAGGGCGGCGGTCTTGAGCCGCTTTTCGGCGCGGTCGCGCGCGATGTGCAGGCTGTTGTAGCCGCACTCGTAGTCCCCGACGGTGATCTTGCTCCCCGCCGAGGCCCCATAGCCGCCCGAGAGCGAGCAGCCGCGCTGCACATTGCCCGAAGGCTCGATGGCGGTGTCGAAGCTCTCGAGCTCGGCGAACTGCGCCCACAGACCGGGAAAGCCCAGCAGGTTCAACGGATTGTTCGTCGGGGCCGGCACGATGACCCACGGACCCATGGCGTCGACCCCAGCCCGGCTGGCCTGCGCCAAGCTCTGCACGCGATCGCGCAGCCCGGTGAGGGCGGCAGCTCCGGCCTGTCCCGTCGGGTTGCGCAGCGGGCCGTACATCAAAGACAGCCCGGCCCCTGACTCGAAGGACAGGTAGTTCATCATCAGCTTCGAGTACTCGTACGACTCGACCGACGACGAATAGCCGACCAGATCAGTGCGCGTCTGGCCCGACTCGGGATCGGTGTACTGATCGGGGCGCAGCGCGTTGCGATCGAAGCCAGCCAGGTCGCGGCCCATCGCTTCGGCCAGCGGCTCGCCGTTGTGCTGCATGTCGATGGCGGCGCGCATCAGGCCCAGGACCTCGGCTCGCGTCTCGCCGCTCTTCACCGTCAGGCGGGCGCCGGTCGGTGGGGTCGCCATCATCTCGGGACTCTTGCAGCCGGGGACGCCCAGCGTCAGCAGCGGCAGCGTGGAAACCATCAGTGTGCGTAGGACAAACATCGGTGCTCTCCCAGGACAGACCTAAAACAAGAAGGCCACTGAGGACACATAGCCCAGCGACGGCGACTGCCAGAACTCGTGGCGCGTGCCATCGGCATCGTTCACCGTCCACTGCAGCTCGTGCTTGAACACGAAGGCCGCCGATAGCCGCAGGTTTAGGCCCAGCGATAACCGACGCTGGTCGTACTGGCTGCGGACATCCAGGTTGGTATCGACCTCTTCGTAGCGCAGCGCGAGCAGCAGCGAGGCCTCGCCCAGCCACAGCGGCAGCGCCTGCAAGCGCGGGAAGAACAGGCGCAGCGGCAAGCGACCGCGCAGCTCGACATAGGCGCCCTGCATAGCCGTCGGTACTGCTGCACGGGTGCTGGCGGTGTAGTCGTCATCGAAGCCGCCATCGATGAAGGCGCGGGCATACTCGCCGGCCAGCTCTAGATAGGCGTTTCTGGCCAGCAGATCGACGGCCAGCAGGTTGGCGCGCTTGCCGCTGCGGTTGTACTCGCCGGTGTAGCCCGACAGGCCGACCTCGACCGTCGGTACGAAGCGACCGCGCGGTGAAAAGAAATAGGCCGAGACGCGCCCGGTCAGCGCCTTATCGCCGTTGTTGTCCTGCAGCACGCTGCCGCGCGCCAAGCGCAGGCCGTTGGCCTCCGAGATGGCACTCGTCAGCCCGTTTACCGCGTAGAGCTCATACGACAGCAGCCAGGCCCCGAGCCCGATGCGCCCAGTCAGCCCCGCCCCCGCTTCCCACCACGTCGTCGGGATGACGAACTGGTGCATGAGCGGCCGATCGGTGAATTCCAGCGACGGGGCGTCGTGGTTGACGTTGAGGCGGCCAATCGGAATCAGCACCAGGCCGGCCCGCAGCGTCAGCCACTCCCACAGCTTGACGTCGACGACCGCGAACTCGATGAGCGCTTCGCCAAGCGCTAGCTGGCCATCACGTCGCACCGGGGTACCACCGTGTTCCCACTCCAGCTCCGTCGCTAGGCTGATGCGATCGGTGATCGGCGAATACAGAAACAGCACGAAGCGCCGGGCATCAAACGACGAGTCCAGGCCGGGGTACTTGCTGAACGAAAACTCGCCATAGCCGCCAAGCGTCGACTTGCTGACCGTGCCGCGGACGCGATCGATGAGGGTCATCGTTGGGTTACGCGCTCCCGCGCGGCGGCCAGCAGCCGGGTCGCTAGCGCCATCGCTGGGGCCAGCGGTGGCCTCTTCATCGTGCTCGGGATCGACGACGATCGTGGGGCCCAGCGCGGGAGCCGCCGGCCGTGCCCAGCCCGGCATGCCCGGTGCCGGCGGGGTCGGGCGAGGGCTCGCCGCTGGGCTCGGCGCAGGGCTCGAAGGCGGGGGCGTGGAGGTCGGAGCTTCCGTTGGTGTCGGCGCAGCAGCACCAGAGCTTGCAGCGGGCCCGTCCGCACCGCGTCCGGCCTCAGCCGAGGTCAGAGGCGGTGCGGCCACAGACGGTGCGGCCACAGGCGGTGCGGCCACAGGCGGTGCGGCCACAGGCGGCGTTTCCTGCGCTTGGGCTGGGCCGACCGCGGTCAGCGCCCACAGCAGGCCCAGTGTGACCCAGGCGCTCCGTCGCACCTGCGTCGGGCCCTGCCAAGTCATCGTCAGCCGCTGCGATTGCCCCCCTCCCGAGCGCAGTTGAGGGGATGAATTGATTTTGAAAACCAATTTCATTTAATAGCCAATTACCGCGCCAGCCCGTCGCCTGTCAAGCCGGAAGCCGTGTCCTGATCGGGACTTCCGGGCAAGCCCTGGCAACTGCACGCAACTCTGGCGGCGAGCGCCAGGATTTCGCGCTACGATCGATCGGTTGTCGCCTGCCCACGCCGCCCGACCGCTCTTGTCCAACCGGTCTAACCCGTCGGCCTGGCCGGCCTGAGGACGCTGCGCATGGCTGCCACTCCCTCTGATTCCGCGATCGCCGAGATCTCCGTCGGTCGCCACCTTGTTCGCATCGAGCCGCCGCTTTTTCTCGTCGAAAATCACGGTCCGGTGACGCTGGCCGAGTTTGAACAGCTGATGACGCACATCCAGCGGGCCATCGTCGAGCACGGGGTCCGCTACTTCTTGATGAACGTCGCCGACACGCCGCCTCCGTCCCCCGAGGTGCGTGAGCGCATGCGGCAGCAAGAGCGCGTGGTCGGCCTGCGGGCCACGGTGGGCTTTGGGGCGCCGCCGGCCTTGGTGCTGTTCAGCTGGGTGATTCGGCGGGGGATGGAGCTCTTGACTCGCGGCAAGCTGCCGCGCTTTGTCATGCTGCGCGATGAAGCCGCGGCCCGCGCTTGGGTCAGCGCTGATCTCGCGGCGCACCCACTTGCGGCGAGTGGTCGCAGCGATTCGCAGGACGACTAAAGCAGCGAGCGGGGGCGCGTATCGCCGGGGCTGTGGCGGAGCGGGCGCGGCGGGGCAGGCGGTGCATCGGTCTTCGGCGTCGGGGTCGGGACGCTGGGACCCACCGGCTGGGTGTCGATGGCGGCGAGCAGGCGGCTCAGCTCTTCAAGCTGTTCCGACGACTTCTCAATCCAGCCGTTCTTTACGCCGACGCGCGAGGCCCACTCGACGTTCTTCTGCAGCACGCCCTGCGCTTTTTCCAAAAGCGTCTTCAGCTGACCCTTGAGCATGTCGCTGTAAAACAGCCGCTGCAGCTCGTTGAGCTCGACGGGAACCGGGGCCTTGATCAGCGTGTCGTAGAGCTCGCGATACAGCGCGCCGATGTGGAAGCCGGCGGCCGACGCCCAGAACGGATCTTTGTAGCGAATCGCCGCCACGTAGCCGTCGTTGGTGGCGATGAAGCCCTTGGCCAGCGTCTCGATGTCCTGCTGCAGCTGCTTCTGCGCCCCGCGCAGCGGTAGCTCGCGGAAGCGGCGATGGGATAGGTGCGCCTGATAGAACTGCGCCATGGCTACGAAGAAGGGCGACTCGATGCGCTCTTCTTCCTGGTGCGCCTGGTAGTAGCTCAGCGTCTCGCGGAAGACCCGCTCGGCGCTCGTCAGGTCCTTGATCTCGAAGTAGCCCAGGCCGACGCGCGACATTGTCTCGACCCGCTCGGACAGGTTCAGATCGGGGCGCTTGAGCGCCGCTTCCAGGCTCTCGATTGATGCCGGCCAGCGACCGAGCTCAGCGTAACAAGCACCCAGGCGTAGGCTGGCTTCCTTGGCCACGCGAGCGTCTGGAAACTGCTCGGTCACCTGGCGATAGCGCGCCGCCGCATCGGCAAACTGACCCAGGATCTCTTGCGACAGCGCCGCGTTGAACAGCGCCGGTGGGGCGTAGCCGCTGTCGGGAAAGTTTTTGAGCAGGCGATCGAAGCTGGTCACCGCTTCGGCGAAGCGATTGCCATCCATGTGCGCGCCGCCTTCTTCAAACAGCGTTGGAGCGTCGAACGCTACCAGCTCGTCGCTGCCATTTGCGCCGCGGCTGACTTCGATCTGCACCGGCTCCATTTCCAGGCTGGTGACCTGGACGCTCTGCACCGGATTCAGCGACGAACGCCCACTATCGCGGGTATGCGCGCAGCCGACCGCCGACAGCAGCGCCAGCAGCGAGACCGCCTGGCCATAGCCGAAGAGCCGTCTGAGCAGGCGCCCCGACCGCGGGGTGAACATGGCTTCTGCGAGTACGCGCTTCATGGTTGCTCCTTGGCACAAGTTAGTACACGGTGGCGCCGTGGGTGTTGTCCGATTGCACACCCTCTGCAAAGCACGCCCCCGCATGCCCAATTCCTCCGACCCCTCTCCGCTGTTCTCCGCGCCGCAGCCCCCGCCGCGGGCGCTGCCGCATCAGAGTCCGTTCCGTCTGCTCGATGGCATCCTGGGCATCGATCAGGCGCGCGGCGAGCTGTGGGCTGACAAGCGGTTGACGGCCGGCGATGCGCTGTGGCCCGGCGACGGTTCGCCGCTGTCTGCCCCGGGATTCGACCAGCCGGCTACGCTGCCGGCACTGCTCTTGATCGAGGCACTGAGTCAGGCGGCTGCTTGCTACAACCTGCTCTCGTCGAGTGGGCCGGCGACCGAAGCGGGCGGAGGAGCGCATCTTGGATTCTTAGTGTCCGTAACCGACTTTCGGTTCCCCGACGATCCGCGGGACGGCGCAAGTCCTGGAGATACCTTGCTTCTGCACGTAAAGCGCGGAGAGAGCCTGGGGCCGCTGACCGCCTTTTCCGCCCGCGCCTATTGCGTAAGCGGGGAGGGCGGTCTGGCATCGCGCGGGGTCGCAGGTGTGCCCATGGTGGCAAGTTCTCCGTCGGAAATCGAGGCGTTTGAGCCCCCTCCTTTGGCCCGCTTGCTGGGCCACGGGCGGCTGCTTTTCGCCGTGACTTCAAAGTGATATTCTGGAACCTCACGTGACGACTGAAGGCTCGCAAGAGAGCGCTCCTAGGAACCCTGGTGGGCGCGTTCTGATCCTGATCCCGGCCTACAACGCCGCGGCCCAGGTCGGCGCGGTGATCCGCGGTGCGGCCCAGACTGGGCTCTCGGTGCTGGTCGTCGATGACGGCAGCAGCGACGAGACGCGCGCGCAGGCGCAAGCGGCTGGCGCGACGGTGCTGCGGCATCACGGCAATCGCGGCAAGGGCGCTGCCCTGCAGACTGGCTTCGCCTATGCCCGTCGGCTGGGCTTTGAGGCGGTGCTGACGCTCGACGCCGATGGCCAGCACGACACGCGCGAGATCGCAAAGCTGCTCGCCGCCTGGCAGGCCGATCCCGGGAGCCTGGTGCTGGGGGTACGCAGCTTCGATCCGGCGCTGATGCCGCGCCGCAGCCGCATCGGCAATCACATCTCGACGTTTTTTATCTCGCTCTTCGCCGGTCGTCGTCACAGCGACACCCAGACCGGCTTCCGCGTCTATCCGCAGCGCCTGTTTCGACTGCCGCTGCGCACCCGTCGCTTCGACACCGAGACCGAGCTTCTGCTGTGCGCAGCCAAGCTCGGCGTGCCGCTGCGCGAGGTGCCGATCACGACCATCTATTCCGTTCCGCCGACCGACGCTGCCTTGCCTGCACACCGGGCCGAGGCGGATACCGAAAGCCCCGCGAGTCCGCCGCGTACGCACTTCCGCAACTGGGAAGACACGCTGCGTGTCCTGGGCCTAGTGGTCAGCTCGCCGTGGTGGCGAGCCAGTCGGCTGGACGCTGAGATTGACGATGCCGATCTTGCTGCCGAGCACGATCTCTCTGAGCTCCCGGCGCAGGCCAGCCGCACATGATGGAGGCGAATCAACCGATGCTGTCTCGTGTAGCCACTCTTTTTTCCGTCCCTAGGCGCCCCGCCCGCACCCTGTTTTCGGGCTTTTTGGGCGGCCTTGTCTTCCTCAGCGCGGTAGCGGGGGCGGGTCTCGCGGGCCTGGGCTGCGAGAACAAGACCAAGCCGATCATCATCAAGGGCCCGGTGGTGCAGCCGGTCAGCGATGCGCGCTGGAACACCATGCGCGCCGTCCATCACGTGCACATCGACTTCCCGCGCGGCGATGGTCGCGACTCGCTGGATGTGCGCGGCCTGATCGCCGTCGAGCGTCCCGATCGCTTCCGCCTGCAGGCCTACGGTCCGGGCAACATCACCTTGTTCGATCTGATCAAGGTCGGTGGCGACATCAAGGTCGTGCAGGGCATGCCCGGTGCAGATCAGCGGCTCGAACAGAAGGTGCTGCTGTCGATCGGTGCCGACTTGGCAGCTGCCTTCGATCTGGAGCCCAAGCTGCCCTCGCGCCAGAAGATCCTGGGTCTGAAAGAAGGCGAGCTGCGCATCGTCGAGACCGAGCGCACCATCCGCGCCCAGCAGTTCAAAGAGATCCAGGGGCAGTCGGTGCCGACCCACGTGATCATCGATAACAACGCGCTCGGCTACAACGTCGTCATCGACGTCGAGTCGGCGAGCCTGGACGAGAAGCTCGACCCCGCCCTGTTCCGTCTCAAGTAAGCGCGGCAAAGCGCTTCCCTGCAGTGCGGCTTTGCGCATAGATTCGGCGCGTGTCCGCCTACCCTCGACCCCCACACGCCTCGCCTGCTTCTTCTCGCTACAGCTCGTACGCCCGCCCACCGGAGCCCCGTCGTCCGCCGGAGCCGCGCAATCCGCCGTCGCTGCCGCCCGATGTTCCGGCCGAGGCTCGCCTGGTCTACGGCATCCACGCGGTCAGCGAGCTCCTGCGCAATCCCGAGAGCCAGGTCTATGCGCTGGCGCTGGGCAGCAGAAGTGGGCCTCCGCGATCGGAGGCGGGTGGGGGGCTTTCGGCAGTGCAGGCCCTGGCCGTCGAGCGTGGCGTCGCCGTCTCGGAATACGAGCGGGCTGATCTCGATCGCCTGACCCGCGGTGGTGTGCACCAGGGGGTCGTCGCCTTCTGTCCGTCGTTTCGCTATCACAGCGATGTCCACGGCCTGCTGCGGGGCGCCGGTGAGCAGCCGCCTCTGGTCGTCATTCTCGACGGCGTGACCGATCCGCAGAACCTGGGAGCGCTGGTGCGCAGCACCTATGTCTTGGGGGGCCACGGTGTCGTCCTGCCAATGAACCACAGCGCCCAGGTCACCGCCGCCGCCGTCAAAGCCGCAGCCGGCGCCACCGAGGTCCTGCCGATCGCCCAGGTGGCGAACCTGATCCGCGCGCTGCGCGATCTCAAGGAGCGCGAGGTACAGCTCCTCGCGGCCGTCGCCCCGGGCCAGGGCGGCACCCCGGCCTGGGATCTCGATCTGCGTCGTCCGACCGCCATCCTCCTTGGCAGCGAGGGGCGGGGGCTCAAGCCACAGGTGCGCAAGAGCTGCGATGGCCGCATCGAAGTGCCGATGCAGACCGGGCTACACGGAGCCTCGCTCAACGTCGCCGCCGCCGGCGCCGTCCTGCTTTATGAGGCACTGCGCCAGCGCCACAAGCCCGCTGCGGGGAACTCCCAGTAGCGGCGATGCCATCTGGGATCTCTACGCAGGCATGCGCTCTATCGCGTTCAGTAGCCGACAGAGAGTGCGCCACGGGTAATTCCGTTCCGCGTTCTCTGCGATCCGGATTTAGCCGCAGAGTGCTGTGCATCGCCTTGCTGTTCTTTGCGCTGGCATTGCCCCGGCCGGTTCTGGCGCGTGAGGCCAACTTTCGTCGCTTTACCGACTACCTGTGGTTCGTCCTTGGCGCCGGCGTCGGGCTGGCCTTGCACGAGGGCGCGCACCTTCTGGTCGATGTCGCCACCGACGCCAAGCCCGAGATCATGCCGGTGAGCCTGGGGCCGTTTCCCTTCTTCGCGATTGGGCCGACCAATATCTCGTCGCAGCAGCAGCGCTACGCCATCGCCATGGCTGGCTTTGTCATGCAGGACCTGTACAGCGAGACAATCCTGCAGCTCGATCCCCACCTGCGCGAGCACGACCGGCCGCTGCTCAAGGGCATGCTGGCGCTGCATACGCTGCTCACCACCGGCTATGCCATCACCGGCTTTGCGGGCGTCGGGCCGCTGCAGAGCGACGTCAACACGCTGTCGCGCGCCCTCAGCCTGCCGCCCTGGGCAGTCGGCCTGATCCTCATCAGCCCGGCGATCTGCGACACCTATCGCTACTTCGTGCCTGGCTCGCGCTGGGCGCCCTGGGTCAGCATTAGCGGCAAGCTGACGCTGCTCGGCGGCGTGCTGACGTTTTAGGCGGGGTTTCGTCAGCGTTCCCGCCTGCTTCCCCCTGGCCCCCCCCGGCCCCGGCGCCCCAAAAAAGTCCGCGCATTCAGTCCTTTATTCACCCTCGGACTACGGAGTACGATGAAGGTGGGCAGGACTCATGAGCAAGAATGTTCGCATCTCTGGCAACTATGGCGCTGTGTCACCGCCTTCGGGCTCTGGCGATCTGGAACTGACCGCCGCGACGCAGCCGCCGATTGGCTGCAGCTACCTGCCCGAGCCGCTAGGCGGCGTGGCGGTGCTGACGCTGAATCGACCGGACTCGCGCAACTCGCTGGGGCCGCTCGAGTGGCAGCTTCTGGGCGAGCAGCTAAACCACATCGCCGCCGAGGATCGGGTGCGGGTGGTCATCCTGCGCGGTGCGGCCAACAACTTCTGCACCGGCAGCGATATCCGCACCATCGCCGATCAGCTAGAGCGCTCAGCCCCGGATCTCCAGCAGCGTCTCTATCAAGATGCGCAGGTGATCCGTCAGCTGTATGAGCTGGATCGCCCGGTGATTGCCCAGATCCAGGGAGCCTGTGCCGGCGCCGGCTTGGCGCTGGCCCTGGCCTGTGACGTTCGGCTGTGCAGCCCGTCGGCCGCGTTCGCCGCGCCAGCCCATCGCCTGGGCATGACGGCGGACTACGGTCTGATGTGGCTCTTGCCGCAGATCGTCGGTGTGGCGCGGGCGACCGAGCTTTTGATGGTCGGCGATCCGGTGCAGGCTGCGCGGGCCGAGACGATCGGCCTGGTTCATCGTGTCGTGCCAGACGACAAGATCAACGAAGAGGTGCAGACGCTAGCGGCGCGGCTGGCGACGGGGCCGCGGGTCGCACAGGCGATGACCAAGCGCGGTCTGCGCCGGGCCCTGGCCAGTGACTTCGCGTCGATGCTCGACTGGGAGTCGCAGGCGCAGGCGATCTTGTCGCGCACCGACGATGCCCGCGAAGGCGTGCGCTCGATCCTCGACAAGCGCAAGGCCAACTTCCGCGGTCGCTAGGCGTAGCTCGTCGGGCTCAGCTTGCGGGCTGCCAGGGCATCGACAAGGTAGCGGTGCAGGCAGCGGGCATCGCGGCGGAGCTCCCAGGGCAGATCGCTCTGCCAGCTGAGCTCGTAGCGGGCTCGCAGACCGACACCGCTGGTCAGCTGGCGGCGTAGGGCAGAGGCAGCGTCTCCGGCAGGTTCGCCCAGCCGGGCTCCCTCGTGGATGACGCTGCTTTGCCAGGAATAGGGCGAGGCCAGAAATAGCTCGCCGCCGTCGCAGCACAGGCCGTCCAGCACCGACAAGAGCTGGCTGGGATGACTCACCGAGTCGAGCAGGTTCAGGGCCACGACGCCCTCGGCACACTCGGGGGGCAGCGGCGGGTCAAGGGCATCGGCGCAGATCAGCGCGACCTGGCCCAAGCTTCCTGCTGTCGGTGGACGTAGCGTCGCTGCCTGGTAGTGACGACCGAGGCTGCGGCGGGCAAAGGGCAGCGTCTCCCCCCGCAGCAGTCGACGCGCGGCGCGCAAGGCCGGCAGGTGCAGATCGATGCCAACGGCGAGCGCGCTGTTGCGACGCAGCATGGCCAGGCCACGCCCAACACCACAGCCCAGCTCAACGACCAAGCCCTTGGCTGGAGCCGCCGCAAAGTGGGCATCCAGCGCCGAAAACAGCGCCTCGCCTCCCCACGGACCGGCCGGCGGGCTAAGCCGCGGCTCGGCACAGTCACCCCAGTGCGCATCCAGGTAGATCGACAGGTGCTCCAGCACCCTTTGCAGCGGGGCGTCGTCGCTTGCGCCTTGCACCAGCAGCGCCAGCGTCTCGGGCCGCAGCGACAGCAGCAACCCGGCCGGCTGGTTGCACAGAAGCTGCGCCGGATCGCTAACCAAGATGGGGATGCCGTCGACGATTGGATAGCTGGCCTGGCAGGCAGGGTTGTCACAGCGCAGCACGCCTTCCACCACCTCGACCGGCTCGTTCACCGTCGCTGCGACCTCACTGGGAAGAGGACTGCTCATGCCCGTCGCGGCCGGCTGGCTGGCGAAGACCTCCACCAAAGAGACAGTCCAAAGCTCACGACCGCGCTCGCTTACGCGGCCGCAGCGGGGACAGATGAGGGGCAGGCGGGCCGGAAGATCGACAATCATTCCGCAAGGGTACCAATCTCTCGTCGCCAAAGTCGATAGTTGGTCGACTTGTAATCCCCACGCGCGGAGTTGTTGACACTACTTCCCGTTTAGCCAACACTACGCGCACAAAATCCAAGGAGTTATGGAGTAGCAATGAGTCTCGCCACGCAGCGCAAGAAGGACGTCGTCAGCAAGTTCGCCAGAACCGAGGGAGATACCGGCTCCGCCGAGGTCCAGATCGCGCTTCTCTCGGAACGGATCACGTATCTGACCGAGCACTTTAAGACGCACGTCAAAGACCATCACTCGCGTCGCGGTCTGCTGAAGCTGGTCGGCCAGCGTCGCCGTATGCTCGATTACCTGCGCCGAAGAAGTGAGGAGCGCTATCGCTCCGTCATTGAGAGCCTGGGCATCCGTAAGTGATCGCGATTCGTCGCGACGCGAACGCATCCATCCCCGTCTCTGTGCCCCGCGCAACCGGCGCACAGCCTCTCTCTTTCCGCGTGTCACGAACGTGATCGAGGAGTCTTCAGTGCCAGCCACCCGTCCTGACCGTCCCCCCCGACGGCGGGATGGGTTGCTCTGCGCTGGGCTCTTCGTCCGTCTTCACGCAGCAAGTCCACTAAGTCAGGTCGGAGCCGCGCGGGCTTCTGGCCTGACGGCTTTGTGCAGGCGTCCGCCATTCCAATCCGGCGCGGCGTGCTGCGACCACATACGGAGTTTCAATGTACGTTAAGGAGTCTGTTCTTCTCGGTGGCCGCGAGCTGTCGATTGAGACTGGCAAGATGGCTAAGCAGGCCGATGGGGCTGTGCTGGTTACCTACGGCGAGAGCGTGGTGCTGGTTACCGCCTGCTCGTCGAAGACGCCCCGCGATGGCGTCGATTTCTTGCCGCTAACCTGCGAATACACCGAGAAGAGCTACGGCGGCGGCAAGATCCCCGGCGGTTACTTCAAGCGCGAAGGCCGGCCGACCGAGGCAGAGATCCTGGTCTCGCGCCTGATGGATCGTCCGTCGCGCCCGCTGTTTCCGAAGGGCTACCGCTGCGAGACCCAGGTAATCGCCATGTCGGTGGCCTTCGATCGCGAAAATCCGACCGATGTGCTGGCGATGACCGGCGCGGCGGCGGCGCTGCACATTTCCGAGATCCCGTGGGCGGAGCCGTTCGTCGGTGCGCGCGTCGGTCGCGTCAACGGCGAGTTCGTGATCAACCCGACGTTTGCGCAGCGTGAAAAGTCGGATCTCGACTTCGTCGTCGCCTGCAGCCGCGATGCGCTGGTGATGGTCGAAGGCGGCTCGGATCAGATCAGCGAAGAGGTGGCCACCGACGCGCTGTTCTTCGCGCACCAGGCAGTGCAGCCGGTGCTCGACCTAATCGAGAAGCTGCGCGCCGCGATCGGTCGCCCGAAGCGGGTGTTTACGCCGCCGGCGAAGGACGAGGCGCTGTTCAAGCGCGTCGCCGAGCTAGGCGCTGCTCGCATGCGCGCCGCGGTGACGGTGCGCGAGAAGCACGCTCGCCACGATGCCGAGGCCAAGGTCGGCAAGGAGCTCATCGCTGAGCTGTGTTCTTCCACGAGCCCCGACGCTCCGGCGCCTTACGCCGGCCGTGAAAAGGAAGTAAACGAAGCCGTCGCCAGCCTGCACAAAAAGACTGTGCGCGAGATGGTGCTGTCGGAGCAGGTGCGCATCGACGGCCGCAAGACGACCGATATTCGCCCGATCAGCTGCGAAGTCGGCGTGCTACCCCGCGTCCACGGCTCGGCGCTGTTCACCCGCGGTGAGACGCAGGCCCTGGTCATCACCACCCTGGGCACCTCGGCCGACGAGCAGCGCATCGACTCGCTGCTGGGCGACGTCACCAAGCGCTTCATGCTGCACTACAACTTCCCGCCGTTTTCGACGGGCGAAGCGAAGATGCTGCGCGCTCAGTCGCGTCGCGAAGTCGGCCACGGCAACCTCGCCGAGCGCGCGCTCCTGCGCATCATGCCCAAAGAGCAGGAGTTTCCCTACGTTGTGCGCGTCGTCTCGGAGACGCTGGAGTCGAACGGTAGCTCCTCGATGGCTTCGGTGTGCGGCGGCAGTCTGTCGATGATGGACGCTGGCGTGCCCTTGCCGGCCGCGGTCTCGGGCATCGCCATGGGCCTGATCTACGAGAAGGGCAAGGATGGCGCCGCCGACCGTGTGGCGATCCTCAGCGACATTCTCGGCGACGAAGACCACCTGGGCGATATGGACTTCAAGGTCTGCGGCACGCGCAAGGGCATCACCAGCGTGCAGATGGACATCAAGATCCAGGGCCTGTCGCGTGAAGTGATGGCCCGCGCGCTGAAGCAGGCCCGCGAGGGGCGGCTGTACATCCTCGACAAGATGGCGCAGTGCATCGCCGCTCCGAACAAGGAGCTGTCGAAGTACGCGCCGCGCATCTACACCCTGCAGGTCAAGCCCGACCGCATCCGCGACATCATCGGCCCCGGCGGCAAGATGATCCGCGCCATCGTCGAGCAGACCGGCGTGGCCATCGACGTCGAGGACGACGGCACGGTCAACATCGCTTCGCCCGACGGGCCGTCGGCGCAGAAGGCGATCGACATCGTCAAGGGCCTGACTGCCGAGCCGGAAGTCGGCGCGTTCTACATGGGCACTGTGCGCCGCATCGTCGAGTTCGGCGCCTTCGTCGAGATCCTGCCCGGCACCGACGGACTGGTGCACGTAAGTGAGCTGGATAGCGGCCATGTGCGCAACGTCAGCGACGTCGTCAAGGAAGGCGAAGAGCTGCTGGTGAAGGTCATCGGCATCGACCGTATGGGCAAGATCCGTCTGTCCCGAAAAGAAGCACTCGGACAAAAGCCGGACGTGATCCATAATCTTCGCTAGTTTGTCGAACACCGCGCCTAAAGCCCCCTTGGGTCCCCAAGCCCCCGTCTCGGCCTCTCCGGGACCGGCGGGTCTCTCTCCCTCCTCTGCAGAACACCTTGCGCCCCCCGCCGCCGCACCGAGCCGGTCGGTGGTGGTGCAGGTGCGTCGGCTGCGACCGACAGCGACGGTGCCGGCCTATCAGACGGCGCAGTCGGCGGGCCTGGATCTGACGGCCGCGCCCGAGGGGGGCGAGGCGCTGGTGTTGGCGCCGCTGGCTCGCGCGTTGGTACCGACGGGACTCTCAGTGGCCATTCCCAGCGGCTATGAGGGCCAGGTCCGGCCACGCTCGGGCTGGGCGCTCAAGCACGGCATTACGGTCCTTAACAGCCCAGGCACCATCGACGCGGACTACCGCGGCGAGGTGCAGGTGCTGCTGATCAACCTGGGGCAAGAGGCCGTCACGATTCAGGCGGGCGATCGCATCGCTCAGCTAGTGATCGCCAAGGTCGAGCAGGCCACCCTCCGCGAGGTCGAAGTCCTAGACGAGACGGAGCGCGGCAGCGGTGGCTTTGGGCACACCGGCAGGGGGAGTAGCGCGGGGGGCTAAGATGCCGGGGGCTCCAACGTTCCGGCGCGGCGATGTCATCGCCAAGCGCTATCAGGTGGTCACCAAGAGTGGCGAGACTTCGCTCTGGGTCGGTTACCACGGCTTTGACCGCAACAACTTGCCCTCCGGCGAGCAGCGCGGCATTCCCGAGCCGGACGTCCTCATCAAAGTCGTGCGCCCCGACCTGCTCACCGAGCAGGCGGCACGCAGCCACGTCGCCCGCGAGCTGCAGCGAGTCAAGGGTCTGCAGCACCCGGGCATGCCGCGTCTTCACGATCTGCAGCCGCTTGAAGACCTCGGCACCGTCGTGCTGATCGAGCCGATGCAGGCCGGCTTGAGCCAGGGCGTGCTCCTGCGGCGCATGGTCACGTTTCGTCAGAACGAGCGCTTCACGCTCGCCGAGGTGCGGCAGATCAGCGCGCAGATCGCCTCGGCGCTGAGCTACGTCCATGGCCAGATGATGTGCCATGGCGACCTGCGGCTAGAGTCGGTCATCCTGCGTCCCGATGGGGCCAAGCTGTGCGACATCGGGCTCGGAGCAGCGCTGCCGCGCGGGCCGTACCTGGATGCCGTCAAGCGAGCCGGCGAGAGCGAGCTTCTGGCGCCCGAGGTCCGGGCCGGCAAGCAGCCCGATCCGCGCTCCGACGTCTTCGGCCTGGCGTCGATCTACAAGCACCTGATCTCGCTGGGCCAGCCGGCTTCCTGGGAAGCCTTCCTCAGCGAGAAGCCGGCCATGGGCCTGGTGCTTATGCGAGGTATGGCCGACGACCCGGCGCAGCGCTATTCGTCGATTGAGGCGCTGATCGCCGACGTCGAAGCCGTGGCCCTGACCGGTGCGCCGATTCGCAAGCGCTTGGCGCAGACGCCGCTGGCGATGGCCGTCGCGGCTGGCCGCCTGCCCGCCGAAGAGCTGAACCGGCCGGTCGAAGAGATCGTCGATGGGCAGAGGCAGCGACGGGCTAGCGGGGCCTTCGATGTCGTCAACGCCGTGCTGGCGCCGATGTCGGGTGGACCGGCGGCCAAGATGTCGATCGGTACGATTCCGCCCAACCTCGCCAGTCAGGCCTCGACCCGTAGCGGGCGCCTGGTGGCGGCGGAGTCCGGCGAGTTCAAGGCCGCCTCGTCCTCATCCTCGTCGGGAAAGAGTGGTCCCTTCGCTGCCTCGTCGGGATCGTCGTCGAATGCCTCGACAGGTAGCTCGCGTAGCGATGCCATGGCTTCGGCGCTGTCGGTGAACAACCGCATCACCATGCCGGGCCGCGTTCGCTTCCAGGTCACTGGCGAAGGCGCTGAGGCCAAACCGGCAGAGGGAACCGAGGGCAAAGAGGCTGCTCCGGTGCCGGCTAGCTCGACCGGATCGGGGGGCTCGCGGGCGGCGGGGGGCGAAGACGCCAGCCCCAAGGCCGTCATGCCAGCCGATCCCACGGTGCCCATCCGCGGTGGCAACAAAGCGGCGGCGGCGGAGCCGAGTCGCACCAGCGCTGGCGGGGCCGAGACCACCGCACGAGAGAAATCAGCCGCCCTCGCCGACGAAAAGGCGATCCCGACCCGCAGCCCGGCCGCACCGGAAGAGAGCCCGGCGGCTGCCGCGGCGCCGGCGACCCGTAGTCCCGCCGCCCCCCCGCGCGAGGACGGCAGCTCACAGAAAACACCGCGCGCTGGTCGCAGCGAGTCATCGGGCCCCCGTGGCAGCGATAGCTCGCGACCACCGCGCATCTCGCGCTCCTCGCCGGCGCCCTCCGAGGTCTCGGCCCGTCCCGATCGCGCAAGTGGCAGCCAGGCCTCGGTGCCGCCGCTGCCGGCCGGGATGGTGGTGACCAGTCGCGGGGCCCTGATTGGCTCGCTGGTCATGGCGGCGGTGGTCGGTGCTTTGGTGGCTGTGCTGGTCACGCTACTGCTGCGGCCGGTGGCGGCTCCGCCCCCGCCCTATCCGGTGGTGCCGATTCCTCTCCCGGCCTCGCTGCCGAGTGCTCCGCCCCAGCCGTCGCTGCCCGAGCAGCCCGCGCCGCAGCTTCCCCGCATTCAGCCGATGCAGCCCGCGCCCGATGTCGAGCCCGCTCCCGCTCCGCTGGCCAAACCCGACGGCTAGACAGTCGCGGAGGGCTGTGCCTGTACCCGCGAACCTCCTCTGACCTCGGCCCTGTCGGCTGCGGTCCTTGACCCAAGAACCCCGCGGCATCCACCCGTGGCATCCAAAAGAGTTGAAATGCACGCTGCCCAGACTCGTGCTCTTCCGACAATTGGCCTCCTGGCCCTGCTCTCGTCCGTCGCCTTAGCGACCCCGGCGAGCGGGCCGGTGGGACCTGCGGCCAGTCCCGCCCCTTCAACCTATGACCTTGAGGTGCGCCGCCTGCGGGCCCGCTTCGCCGAGGAGGCCGCCAAGCCGGGCTCTCCGTCGGCGGTGGTGCCGCTCCTGCGACTGCCGGGGCTGTGGGAGTGGGTCGAGGATCGAGCCGCGCTGATTGAAGCGCTGCGTGAGGCCGCTCGACCGCGTCCGACGGTACTACCGACGGTACAAGCCCAGGCCAAGGCCATCCTGCGCGATCTCCTGGCCGCTCAGGGCGATCGCCAAGGCGCAGCGGCGCTGAACCGCGAGCTGGGCCTGGTCTCGACCTTCGCCATCCTGGGTTCCTTCGACAACGATGGTCGCCGAGGGCACGCTGCCACCTACCCGCCCGAGCAGGAGGAGCGTGCCGCCACCGCCGAGAAGACCTACGAAGGGCGCCACGCTCGCCTGCCGCTGAGCTATCGCACCGTGCCGCCGGAAGCGCTGGCCCGCGATGGCTCGCTACACATCGAGAGCTGGGTCAGTCCCGACACCCAGGGCACCGTCTATGCCGTCTGCTACGTCAAGAGTCCGACGGCGCAGCGCGTGGCCGTGCGGCTGGGTGGCAGCGGCGCGGTCAAGGTCTGGGTCAACCGCGGCGCGCCGATTATTAGCAGCGAGGCCTACCACCCGCTGTCCCCCGAGCAGCACGTCGCGGGCGCCGAGCTCCTGGCCGGCTGGAATCGTCTCCTCGTCAAGCTGTCGGCCGTCGAGCGTCCGTTTGCGCTGACGCTGCGCCTGTCGGCCCCCGATGGCTCGCCCCTGCCCGGTCCGCCGCTTGTCACCAGTGCCACGCCGCCCAGTCCCGACTGGCCGCTGCCCAAGGCCGTGCCCTACGTCGGTCCCCCCCCGGCTCAGCTGGAGCGGGCCCTGCGCGATCGGCTGGCTCGCGTGCCGGCTAAGGATGCCGCGGCGCGAGCCCAGGCCCTGTTCGAGCTGGGCAGCTATCTGCACTTCCTGCAGCCGGGCGATGTCGAAAAACACGAAGACGCGACGCTGCTCGGCGAGTCGATGGCCCTGCGTCCCAGTCGCCAGACGGCCTACCTTTTGGCGGCGGCCAGCACCGATCACAACGACAAGCGGCGCGCCCTGGAAGAGGGCCTGGCTCTGCCGGCGGGGGCCAAGGATCGCGACGCCGATCTCGCCCCGGCGCTCCTGCGCTTCGAGCTCGGGCACATCTACGAAGAAGGGCAGCGTCAGCTACAGGCCGAAGCGGCGTTCCGCGAGGCCTTGGCGAGCACGCCTCCGCTGTCGGGCGCGGCACTGAGCCTGGCCCATATCCAAGCTGGGCGGGGCCTGCTAGGTCTGGCTGAACAGCTAGTGCAGGGGGAGGTCGCCCGTCAGGCCGCTTCACCGTCGCTGCGGGTCCTGCGCAGTCAGGCTGAGTTCTTGGAGCGCGGCGGGCACTATCCCGAGGCTGAGACGGTGTACGCGCGCCTGCTCTCGCTCTGTCCCGACGACACCGAGTCGCTGCGGGCTCTCTTGTCCCGCGCACGAGCCCGGGGCGAGACCGACCGCGCGCTGGAGCTGATCGCGCGCTTCGCCGCCGCCCGACCAGAGCTCCTGACGCCGCTGCGCGAGCGCGTCGAGGTGCTGGAAGGTGCCTCGCGCATCGAGCCGGCGCTGTCTGTCGTCAATGCCGCCATGCCGCAGCTAGCCGGCGATCCCGACTGGCACGAGCGCCGTGGCCGCCTGCTCCTGCGGCTGGGGCGGACCGATCTGGCGGTGCAGGCCTATCGCCGCTCGCTGGAGCTCAAGCCGCAGAACCCGACGCTGCGCAAGTATCTATCGGTGCTCGATCCGCAGGCCCGCTCGGGCGAAGATCTGGCGCGCGCCTACCGCAAAGACGTCGCCGGTGTGCTTGCGCGATCGCGACCGCCGGTGCAGAAGGGCGATGCGGCGCGGGTGCTTCTGGATCAGCAGGTCACGCGCGTCCACGAAAACGGCCTGTCGGAGGTCTATGCCCAGCGCTTGGTCGAGATCCTCGACGAGCGCGGCGCGCAAGAGTACGGCGAGCACGACATCCGCTTCACCCCCGAGACGCAGTCCATCGAGGTCAAGGCCGCCAAGGTCTATCGCGCCTCGGGCGAGGTCATGGAGGCCGCAGCCATCGACGAAGCCAACGTGTCCGAGCCCTGGTATGGCCTGTACTACGACGTCCACGCCCAGAGCATCCGCTTCACCGGTCTGCGCCCCGGCGATGTCGTCTACGTCGAGTACATCCTCGCCGACGTTGGTCGCCGCAACCTGCTTTCGGAATACTTCGGCGACGTGCACTTCTTCCAGGAAGAGATCCCGCGCCTCGACAGCCGCTACACCCTGGTGCTGCCCGAGGAGCTTCTGACCAAGAAGCCGCTCTACTTCAACCAGCCGGGCACGCCGCAGATCGCCATCGCGCGCAGCGAGAGCCGTGCCGGGCCCGATCACATCATCGAGTTCCGCGCCGAGAACGTCCCGCGCCTCGACCCCGAAGCTGGCATGCCGGGCTTTGCCGAGATCGCGCCCTATGTCCACGTCTCGACCTATCGCACCTGGGAAGATGTCGCCGTCTGGTATCAGGGCCTGGTCGCCGAGCAGCTACAGCCCAGCCCGGAGATCATCCGCGCCGCCCGTGACGCCGTCGCCAAGATCCCGGCCAGCGACGAGCGAGCCCGCCTGCGCGCCATCTACAACCTGGTCGTCAAAAAGACCCGCTACGTCGGGCTTGAGTTCGGCATCCATGGCTACAAGCCCTACAAGGTCTCGCAGATCTTTCAGCGCAAGTTCGGCGACTGCAAAGACAAGGCCTCGCTGCTCAAGGTCATGCTCAAAGAAGTCGGCATCGACAGCACGCTGGTCCTGGCCCGCACCCGTCGCGGCGGCAGCATCGCTGCGGAGCCGGCCTCGCTGTCAGTGTTCGATCACGCCATCGTCTACGTGCCCAAGTTTGATCTGTATCTCGACGGCACGGCGGAGTTCTCAGGCTCGATCGAGCTGCCGACGCAGGACCAGGACATCATGGTGCTCTTGGTGTCCGATCCGCGGCCGCCGTGGAATGGCAAGGGGCACCTGGCCCGCACGCCGGTCCTGCCCGCCCCGCACAGCACGGTGGCGCGTCGCATCGATGTACGGCTTTCGCCCGATGGCTCGGCTCGTGTTCACGATGACATCCGGGTCAGCGGCCAGCCCGCCGAGCGCTGGCGCGAGCACTATCAGTCAGCCGGCGAGCAGCGCGAGCGCTTCGAGAAGGCCTGGAACGAGTCCTATCCCGGGGCCAAGGCGGTGCGCGTCGAATTTCCCGGGCTGGGCGATCTGGAACAGTCGGTAGTGGCCCGCGGCGATCTCGAAATCCCCGCCTGGGGCCGACCGCAGGGCGGATCGTCTGGCGGATCGTCTGGCGGATCGTCTGGCGGATCGGGCGACGGGGACAAGGGCGGGACAGGAGCCACCGGCGACCTCGTGCTGCGGCCGCTGGGACGCGACGCTGACCTGTTACGTAATTATGCGAGGCTGTCGACCCGCCGCTACGATCTGATCCTAGGGTTCCCCTGGGTCAATCAAGAGCAGGTGACGCTGACCCTGCCCCCCGGGTTGTCGGTGCGGCGCCTGCCCGAGGCGCGCAAGCTGAGCACGCCGTTTGGCCAGTTTGAGCTGTCGGTGCAGCAGACCGGCAGCACGCTGGTCGTGAAGGCTCTTTTGCGCGTCGATCGGCACCGCGTAAGCCGCGAAGAATACCCGGCCTTCCGTCGCTTCTGCACCGAGGTCGACACCGCCGTCACGCAGGAGCTGGTCGTCGGTCATGGCGCCGGCAAGAGCCCTGCTCAAGCCGCCCCTGCTGGCCCGGCAGCCCCGGCCGCTGGGGCAGGGAGGACGCCATGAACTCGCTGCAGTTTTTCCGTCGATCCCCCGCCGCGCGCTGGGCGGTGCCGGTGTTCTTCCTGCTGGGCTTTGCGGCCTGCGCTCCGACGACTCCTGCCCGCGTAAGTGATGCGCCGATGGCGTCTGATGCGCTGTCGACCGAGCGCTCGCAGCTAGAGCGTCGCCTGCGTGAAGCGGGCGGCAGCGATGCGACGACGCAGCGCGACTACGGCTTTTCGCTGTTGGTGCAAGGCGAGCTTTTGCGCGGCGGCGAGCTTCTGAGCCAGGTCGAGACGAAGAATCCCCGCGATCTGCGCACCCTGCTGGGCCTGGGCCTGATTGCGCAGGAGCGCGGTGAGCATCGGCGAGCGCAAGACCTGTGGCTGCGCCTGCTTTCTGCCTATGTCGAGCGCGCCAAGGCCCCGAGCTCGCCCACCGCTGACCCCACCGTGCCTGGTGAGCCCTGGGCGGCGGCGATGGCCGAGCTAGCGACGCATCGCCTGCTGGTCCTGGGGGCAGATGGCGGCGGCGCGGGCGCGGAAGCTGCGCTGCGCCAGCGCGTCGCGACGCTGTGGAGCGAGCGGCGCAAGCTGCCACTCGAAGCGCAGCAGCTCTTGGCCGCGCTTCTGGGACAGCTCCTGCGCTTGTCGGGAGCCGAGGCCGAAGCCCGTCGCATCGATGTCGAGCGCGGCTGCCCGGCGGTGCTGCACATAAGTCCGCTCACCGGCCACCTGCCGGCCCTCGATCTTTTGACGCCGTCACCCGCCGACGATCCGGCCCGCGATCCCGGTCGCAAGAGCTACGAGCGCAAGAGCGGCTACGGCTGCAGCGTGACGCTGGACGGTGCGCCGGGGCGACCCGGGGTGATGTCGATTGTCACCTGGGCCGAGCTGCGCGGACCGGGCCCGCACCCGCTGAGCATCGAGTCGGGTGGTGCCCCCTTTGCCCTGTACGTCGACGGCCACCTGAGCCACATCGAGCAGAACCCGCTGCGGCGTCGCCACCTGTGGCTTGCGGCTCCTTCGGGCTGGCACGCGCTATCGCTGAAGGTCGGGGTGGCCAGCCGGGCTCAGGTGCAGCTCAGCCTGCCGGGCGCCAGCCTGTTTGGCGGCAGCCTGGGTGACGTGCCCGTGCTCCCGCCGGGAGCCACCCACGTCGCGCGACGCCGTCCCCTGTCCGAGGTCGAGGCCGGAAGCAGCAGCTGGGAGGCGATCCTGCGCGCCCTCCTGCAGGCGCAGCAGGCCCACATCACCGGCGACTTTGAGCCGGGCCTCGATGCCGTCGAGCGGGTGCTGCCAGTGGCAGCGCAGTTCTCGCCGCTTCTGCTGCTGAAGGCGGCGCTGCTGCTCGATGATCGCAGCCGGCCCGAGCGCCTGATGCGCGATCAGACGCGTGGCCTGCTGGAACAGGCGCTGGCCAAAGATCCGTCGCTCTTGCGAGCCCGCTTGTCGCTGGCCACGCTGCTCTTGCAGGACGATCACGCCGACCAGGCGCAAGAGATGCTCGACGCCACCCCCGGCGGGATGAGCGCCGCCCGCCAGAAGAGCTATCAGGTGCAGCTTCTTTACTACCGCGTGCTCAAGGCCCGGCAGTGGCAGGTCGAGGCCGAGCGGGCTCTCGACGACGCCGTACGTCTGGCGCCGAGCGGCTGCCCGGTCTTGGAAGCGCTCATCGATCTGCGGCGCGAGCGCGGCGATGTCGCCGGGGTGCTGGATGCCGCCCGTCGGCTGAGCGCCTGCAATCCCTACAGCGATCGCCTGGCCGAGGAGCTCTACGACGCCGGTCAGCTGAACGAGTCGCTGGCCGAATACGAGCGCCTGCTGGCCTTAGAGCCGGAAAACGACGATGCCCAGGCCGCGATGGCGCGGCTGCTGCAAGCGCGACGTGGGCCCGGCGATCGCGAGCGCGCCCTGCGGCTGCGGCAGGCGCTGGTCAGCCGCTCACCGCGCAATATCAGCCACCGCATTGAGCTCGCCAACCTGCAGATCGAGCTGGGCACCAAGGAAGCCGCCGCCGCGACGCTACGGGTCGGCACGACGCTGCAGCCCGAGTCGGCAGAGCTGCAGCGGGCCCTGCTAGCACTCGGTGAGCCGGGCCTGATGGACGCCTATCGCATCGATGGTCAAAAGGTCATCGCCGAGTTTATGAAGAGCAGCGCCGCCGAGACCTTCGGGGGCGAGCCCGCGGTCATCCTGCTCGATCGCACGGTGGTGCGAGTGCTGCCCAATGCCGCCCGCCTGACCCTGACCCACAACATCATCCGCGTGCTGACCAAAGATGGCCTGGGCAAGTTCGGCGAGGTGCACATTCCCGACGGCGCCGAGGTCCTGGTGCTGCGCACCATCAAGACTGATGGCAGCACCCGCGAGCCGGAGTCGATTCCGGAAAAAGACACCATCTCGGCCCCGGATCTGGAAGTCGGTGACTTCGTCGAGTTCGAGTACATCGATCGCGCCGCCCCGATCGCCGGCTTTCCGCGCGCTTTTCTGGCCGAGCGCTTCTACTTCGCGTCCAACGATGCGCCGCTCGATCGCAGCGAGTATCTGCTGGCCGTCCCCCCCGATCTGCCGCTGCAGATCGACGTGCGCGGGCCGGTCAAGCCGGGGGGCGATGGCTCGATCCGCGACGTACCGGTGGCCCGGGAGACGATGCAAGATGGGCTAAAGCTGCACACCTGGCAGCGTCAGCATGTGCCGCGCCTGCGCCCCGAACCGCCGCTCTCAGACGCTGTGATTGACGAGTGGATGCCGTCGGTGCGCGTCGGCGGTGGTCTGTCGTTTGCGCACTACGTCAACTTCCTGCGTGAGCGGCGGGTGCGCACGCTGTTTATCGGTCGCGATGTGCGCGGGCAGGCCCTGGCACTCGCCGGTCCGGCGCTGCGCAGCGCTGAGGTCGAGGCCAGTCCGACCCCGAGCGGCGGCGAGCCGCTCCTGCAGATGGTGCGGCGGGCGCTGGTGCTGGATGCCTGGGTGCGCAAGAGCATCCGCGAGGGCAGCTCGGGTGGCTCGCTGGATGAGCCGGCGACGTCGATCCTGGCCCGTCGCGAGGGCCGCCGTGACACGCTGCTTCTGGCGCTGCTGCAGGCCAGCGGAATTCCCGCCGAGCTATGGCTGGTGCGGCCGAAGAATGCGCCGCAGCTCGAAGGCCCGCTGCCCGATCTGACCTCGTACACCGAGCCGCTGATTGCCGTCGCTCCCGGTCGTGGTCCGGGGGGCCAGCCGCTGCTCCTGCTGGAACCCAGCGCGCGTCACACGCCGTCGGGCTATGTGCGGCCGATGCTGCGTGGCGCCCGCGCCCTGCGCCTGCCCGAGCCACCTTCCGCGCCGCGCCTGCCCACCGCGACCTTTGCCGAGGTGCCGCTGCCCGTCGATGGCGGGGTGCCGGCCGCCTTCACCCGCGGCGAGCTCCTGGCCGATCGTCAGCTGGCGGCGCGCGAAGCCGTGCTGACCGATAGCCGACGCATCGACATGACGCTGAACCTGGCCGCGGACGGCAGTCCGGCTGGCGATGTCACCGTGCGCGAGCGCCTGACCGGAGCCGCCGCGCTCGAGTGGCGCGAGCACGCTGAGAACCAAGCGCAGGACAAGCTGCGGCAAGAGCTCGAACAGCGCGCTCTCGGCTTCTTCTTCCCCGGCGCCAGCCTGCTTGATCTCAAGTACGGCCCGCTCGACAACGAAGACGAGCCGCTGGTCATCGAGTACCGCTTCCACGCCCCGCAGCTGGCTCGCAGCCGGGTCGAAAAGGGCGCGCAAGAGCTGGTCCTGCCGGCGCCGTTCCCGTCGCTGTTTGGACGAAATTACGTGCGCGTGGCCAGCCGCACCACGCCGCTCTTTGTCCACTACATGCCGCCCACCACGCTGTCGGCAACCTACGTCTTGCCGCCCCGCGTGCGGGTAGCGCAGCTTGCCCCGCCCGTCGAGATCAGCGAGTTTGGCCACTTCACTCAGCGCGCCACGGCCAGCGAGTCCGGCGATCGCGTGACGCTCTCCATCGAGCTTGCCATTCCCGTCGCCCGCATCACCCCCGAGCGCTTCCCTGCCTTCATCCAGTTCGCCCGCCAGATCGACACCGCCGAAGCCGGCTTCGCCCTGCTCTCGGTCGCGCCGTAAGCGGTCGGCCGGCTGCGGCGCGGCTACTGCTTCTCTTCGGGGTAGCCGTTGGCCAGCTCTTCCAGGCCGAGGCGGCGGCTGGCTTCGGCCGACATCTCGTCTTCTTCGTCGGTGAAGCCTTCCAGCGAGTCGCGATCGTCGAGCACCTTGGCGGCCGCCGGGCCGGAGTTGACCTGGATGACTGCGGTCACCGTCGCTTGCTTCTTGAGCTGCCCGTTCATCCAGGCGATGAAGCGCACCGGATGGTAGTGCCAGACGATGTAGTCCTTCGGCAGCCCGACGCGCTGCGCCAGATCCTCGGTGTACCAGAGCGTCGGCTCGATCTGGTCGCGGAACAGGCGCGAGCGCGCGACCTTGGTCATCCCCTTGAACTCTTTGCTGCGCAGCAGCGCCGCTTCGTAGTCGGCGGACGCGCCCCACTCCGACCGGCTGTGCACCGCCAGCTTGCGTAGCTCGGTGCGCGTGGCGTCGCGCTGAAAGAATGCGCGCAGCTCAGCTTCAGAAAGCTGACCATCGCCGCGACCCTTGGGCTTGTCGATGGCGCTGATGATCTCGCCGACCTCGCAGAACGGGCCGCTTCCGCCGCCTTCGATCGACTTGAAGTAGCCGGGCTCTAGATCGGCGGCCAGGTCCTTGGCCGACATCACCTCGACGTGCATCTGGCCTTCCAGGCTGCCGGGTGGACCGGCGTGGCCGACGTGGCCGATGACCTCGCCGCCGCCCAGATCGAAGTCGGGATAGGCGACCTCACCGCGCTGCACCGCTTCCCACCACGGCGCCTTGTCGGCCCCGGCCATCCAGCTCATGCGCGGCTGCTTGGGATCTTCGCGCTGGATGTGGAAGTACAGGATGAAGAAGATCGCTTCCTTGCCCGCCAGGCGGAAGCCGTGCCGCATCAGCACGAAGTTGGCCGAGCCGATCGGCACATCATCGGCGTACTTCAGCGCCACGACGCGCCCCGGGAAGGGGTTAAAGATCGGCGTGCCCTCGTTGTAGTTTAAGTGAATGCCGCCGTGCCACAGCCGCGAGCGACCGAAGGGACCGACGGGAAAATAGCCGCCCATCGAGTCTTCTTCGTTGTTCTTGTACAGGCCCTGCGCCTGCTGTTCGGCCCGCGCTGCGTCGTCTTCGATCTCGGGTGCGCCCTTGCACTCGCTATCGCGATCCAGGCAGGAAAACCACACCGAACGACTGCGGATCTTCTGCGCCAGCCACTTGAAGTTGAACGCGCCGGGATCCCACTTGTTGTTGGTGATGTGATAGTGCCCAAGGTAGCCGGCAAAGCCGCGCGGCTCGGCCATCCAGGTCGGCAGGACGTAGTTGTTCCACTCTGGGAAGACCTGCGGCAGGTTGGGAAACAGGCGAGCCAGCGCCTTGCCCAGCGCCTCCATCGCCATGTACTGCTCGGGCGTGTAGGCCCACATGCGATAGCGCGTGTTGTGGACGACGATCTCTTCGACGTTGCGGTTGATGCCGAACTTCTTTTTGTAGAAATCGGGGCCGTCGAGCTCGACTTGGCCGCGGTTGCATAGCTCGACGCCGATCGAGATCTCGTTCACGCCGGCCGCGTGATACGCGCCATCGACGAGGTCCAGCGTCTGATAAATCGTCCCATCGTTGTCGATGAGGAAGTGCACCGACAGGCCGCGCTCATCGTGCAGAACGTGGAAGCAGGTCTCCGACGTGGCGCAGCCGTCGTGATGAACGACGAACTGCCGCAGGATGTCTTGCAGGCGCCGCAGGTCATTGCGCGAGCCACCCATCAGCCGTCGCTCGCGATAACGTTTTAGCGCGCGCTCTAATCCTTTAGCAGGGGCAAACGGGAAGGGACTCTGCGGCTTTCCGCCCTCTTTGCCCTTGAAGCAGCCCTGGTAGTAGGCGGAGAATAGCGGGTTGTCGAAGTAGTTCACCGTCTTCCAGCCGATGTTGTAGGCACGGCCGCAGACGATGATGTTGCCGGATGCGCGCCCAGCGCTCTTTCCTGCCATAGCCCTGACCCTGGCTCGTAGGTTCTGGTGAGCCGACGGTATCTAGAATACCCCACAGCGGGGCCTCGCGTCCCGTCTGCCTTGCGTTACAGTGCGCGGTCCGTGAGGAAGCCATGAACATGACCCTGCACACGAAATCCCCTGCCTCTGCCCAGCGCGCCCTGCGCTTTTTTTCGCGGCTCTTGCCGCTCTTCATGCTGGCCAGCATCGCCTGCGGCTCGGACCGGACGAGCGGTACCCAGCTGCCGCCCGAGCCCGTGGCCGAGGAGCTGACGGCGCTTGACCGCTACATCAACACGCCCGATCCCGAGGCCTCGTGGAAGTTTCTCGGCACCGAAAAAGGCAGCGGCTACACCACCTACCTGCTCGATATGAAGTCGGGCTCGTGGCGCAAAGGCAGCGAGGTCGACCGCACACTATGGCAGCACCACGTGCTGATCGTCGTGCCGGATAACGTCACCCCCGGCCCCGCCGTGCTTCTGATCAGCGGCGGCAGCAACAGCGGCAGCCCACCCAGCAAGGCTGGCGGCGAGGTCGTTACCCTGGCGCGCAGCGTCGGCGCCATCGCTGTCGAGCTACGCCAGATCCCCAACCAGCCGCTGACCTTTGCCGATCACGACGGCAAGCCGCACAGCGAAGACGGCATCATCGCCTTCGGCTGGGCCCAGGTGGTCAAGACCGGCGATCCCACCTGGCACGCGCGCTTCCCGATGGTGCGCGCCGCGGTGCGAGCCATGGACGCGACGCAGGCCTTCTTGAACAGCCCGCAGGGTCCCGGCGGGGCCCCCGACAAGTTCATCGTCGCGGGTGGCTCGAAGCGCGGCTGGACGACGTGGATGACGGCGGCCGTCGACAAGCGCGTCAGCGGCATCGTGCCCATCGTCATCGACGTGCTCAACGTCAGTAAGTTCATGCACCAGCACGTGCAGAGCTACGGCTTCTGGGCCCGCAGCTTGTACGACTACCACTACAACCACCTGACGGAAAAGCTCGACACCCCGGGCTGGGACGAGCTGCTAAAGAACGAAGATCCGTATCTTTTCCGTCGCCGCTTCACGATGCCGAAGTACATCATGAACGCCACCGGCGATCAGTTCTTCCTGCCCGATGGCTCGGCGAACTACTTCGGCGAGCTACCCGGCGAAAAGTATCTGCGCTACGTGCCCAACGGCGACCATGGGCTCGACGACACCGACGCCGTGGAAGGCGCCGTGGCCTTCGTCGGTATGCTGCGCGAGGGACGCCAGCGCCCTGCTTTCTCCTTTGCGTTTGAAGGCCCAAGCAGCATCCGCGTCACCACCGGCGAGGCGCCGCAGAAGGTGCTGCTGTGGCAGGCCGAAAATCCCAAAGCCCGCGACTTCCGCGTCGAGACCCTGGGCAAGGTATGGAAGAGCAGCGAGCTTACGAGCCAAGGCGGCGGCGTCTACATCGGCAAGATCGATCCGCCAACCCAGGGCTATCGCGCTTTCCTGATCGAAGCCCACTTCGCAAGCGGCCAGATCTTCCCCTTCAAAGTCTCGTCCGCCGTCCGCATCCTGCCCGACACCCGCCCCTACGCCAGCATCGATCCCAAGACCGCGCCGCTAGAGACCGTGCCGACGATGTAGCAACGGTGGGGACGGTGGCCTCTGCAGTCTCGGGCGGCCGAGCGGGCTGGGCGCCGGACGCTGCGCCGCTAGGGCACGACGAGGCCGTCGTAGTTGCCGGTGTAGAAGTTGTTCACCGCGCGCTTGTCCTTGCCGGCCACGGCATACAAGATCGCGGCCACCGAGGCATCGCGCATCGTGTCATCGGGCACGCCGGGGCTGAGCGCGCCGGTCGCGGGATCGTAGTTGGTCTTGGCGTTGGCCGCCGTCATGTCGCCAAACCAGCCGGGCTTGCAGTGCCCCTGCGACATGACCCAGATCCAGTTGGTCTTGCCCGGGGTGGTGTCGGCCCAGTCTGATCGCCCCGCCGGCAGGAAGGGCTGCTTGGGCATGTCACCGACGATGGTCAGCACCACGGCCTCGGACAGCTTCTTCGCGGGGTTCAGCGGGTGGGGCAGCCGATCCAGGTGCTCCATCAGGTTGTGCAGCACGCTCATCAAGCTGCCGATGGTCTCGGATAGCGGGGCCACCGGCGAGCTAAAGGCATCGTGCGGATCGCGAAACGGCGCCGACACCTGAAAGCAGGGAATGTTGACCTGCGCACACAGCCCCAGGCTCATCGCCTTGGCCGCCACCCACAGCGAACGCGAGAGCGGCTCGGTGCCGCGTCGGATGTTGGTGTTGGTCGTCGCCACCCAGGTGTCGATCTCGGCGGTCGGCGGGGTCAACACGGCGCTGAGGTTGCGAGCGAGCAGGCGCACCGCGGTCTTGGCGTCTTCCTGTGCCAGGTGATAAAGCGGATGCCCGATGCTACGCGTCAGCGACAGCAGCACGTTGAAGTAGTCGGCGAACAGCACCTGGTTCTTGGCGTTCAAGAGCTCGTTCGTCGAGGCCAAGCTGTTGAAAAGACCAATCAGACCGGCCGAGCCCATGGCGTTGTTGGCCGTCGGGGGTCCACCGCGCGCCGCGGCATAGGCAGCCACCGTGTTGTCCTGCGTCACGCCGATGACCGGCAGCACGGTCTTGAGCGTGTTTTGAATCGCGGCCTGGGCTCCATATAGCTGCACCCGCTGACCGGTGGCGCTGGCTTCGATCAGCGACGGGTTGCCCGAAAAATCGGGAACGCGCGAGTGCACATCCGTCTTGCCCATCTGAAAGATCGAGACGCGCTTTGCGGCGCCGAAGCGATCCCACAGCGGTGCGTTATTGAACTTGCGCACGTACAGCTTGCGCGGCTCGCCGCTGCCCAGCACCTCGACGGCCTGGGTCGGATCGTCGTAGGCGTAGTTGGGATTGGGCGAGCTGATCAGGCGCGGCAGCGGCCACACGAAGTTGAACCAGCTGCAGGCACCCGCCCCGGGCATCAGGTTGATCGTGAGATAGGGCGAGGCCGCCGTCTGGGCCAGCGCCTCGCCGTAGGTATCGTCGAGGATCTCCAGCGCCCGCGTCGGTCCCAGCCCCAGGGCCGCGCTGGCCGCCATCACAAACTTGCCAAACTCTCGCCGGGATGTGCCCCCCAGGGCGAGCGGCTTTTTGGTCATCGGCATGAGAGCTCTCCTAGTCGCACAGGAAGTAGGTAGCGGCGACGGCGGCCACAGCGAGCCGACGACCGTTGGTGGGATTGGTATTCGCCGCGGCGTCCGCCGAGAGCTGGCCGCAGCGCTCCATCTCTTTTGCGCTGACCGGCGTGCCCACCAGGCAGCCAAAGCCATCGGCGTTGCAGCTGCCGTCGGCATTAAACAGGCGCTCGTTGCGACAGGCCGGGCTTGTGCCCAGGCGGTCGGTGGTGGCGTCGGGCACCAGCTGCACCGCCGCCGCGATCAGGATGTCGTAAAGCCGCGTCAACGAGCCGGTGGCGTTGCGATCGTTCTCGGGCAAGCGGCCGCTGAAGTTGGCGACCCCCAGGATCTGATCGGCGTCCAGCATCAGCGTCGCCATGCCGCCGGTGCTCAGGCTGACTCCGCGTGAAACCAGGATGCGGCGCAGCGTCTGCGTTCGCAGCTTGCCGCACGAGTGCAGCTTCTCGCTCTCGGCCGGTGGCAGCTCGGCCTTGCTGAAGAGCGCGCCGTCGATCGCCCCTTCGTGCAGGAAGCCGGGGTTGACCTGCGGGCTCGACGGCGTTAGCGGCAGCTCAGCGGGCGGCATGGGCTCGCTCGGTGGCATCGCGTCGGTGCCGCTGCAAGCCGTCATCGAGACCAGTCCCAGAGCAAAGGCCCAGCGCAGCCAGAGCCGGTTTGTATGGATCTGCATGGTGTCTGCTCCTCGCTCGCCTAGAAGATGGGGTAGCGGATGAACTCAGGACTTAGGAACGTCGAGCGGATCAGCGCGCGCAGGTTCCACTTCGCCTGCACCAGCTGAGTGCTCAGCAGCCGGGCCTGGTTCTCGGTGAGCGCGACCTTGTCGGCGACGACATCGCCGCGCGACAGGGCCCAGTTCCAGATGCGGCTCGCCATGCACGGCGCAAAGCCGGGATCATTGACGATGGCTTGCCCGTAGGCTTTGAGATCGCTGACCGGCACGCCGAAGCGCCAGGCTGTGCCTTCGCTGTCGGGCAGCCAGTCGATGCGCTTGGACTTGCGCGTCGTCGTCGAAGGCGTCTCGACCTGGATCGTCGCCTGCAGCTTGCCGACCGCATCGAAGTTGGCCAAAAGCGGCGACTGATGGTTCAGCGAGACGTGGCAGTTGGCGCAGATCGTCGACGAGGTCTCGTGAAAATCGACGTCGATCTTGCCCGGCCCGGGGAAGTTTTGACTGCCCGAGATGCTGAGAAAGTCCCAGGGCGAGGCGAACGTGCCGTTAGGGTAGCGCGTCTTGATCGGGCCGATCTCCGCCGGAAACGGCGCGCACATGAAGGTCTCTTGCACCCAGCGCACGCGGCGGAAGCCCATGTTCGAATAGAACTGCGACTGCACACCGGCATCGCTGAGGATGCCGACCGGCGCATTGACGCAGGCGGCATCGGTGAAGGTGTTGGTCGTCGCGTTGTACGTCGGACAAGTGCCCGAGGTCGCGGTGAGGAGCTTGGTGAAGTCGTCGCCCTGCACGACAAGCTGGGCGGCAAACGTCGCCGCCGCGCTCATGTTCACGCCGGCCGGCGAGCCGGTGTACGGCCCGGTCTTCAGCGTGTCCTGGAAGAAGTCGATCATCTGCACCGCGAACGTCGCGCGGCCCAGGTAGCTGTCGATGAGCGCGGTGTACTCAGCCAGCGGGTCGCTGGCGCTGCGCACGCGCTTGATCTCGTCGCCGGTCGGCAGATCGCCGGTCAGCTTGATGGCCGCTGAGCGCAGCGCCAAAGACAGGTTCACCTGGGTGTCGTACAGGGCCAGCTTGTCGCCATCGCGGGTCGCGGGGGGCAGCGAGTCGCGAAAGCTCGACGCCGGGCTGGGCGGGTTCACCGCCGCCACGAAGCCGCCATCACAGCCGAGCCCCAGAGATAATGTCGATATCGAAAATATCGAATAATACCACCTAATAACCGGAGCCATCCGCGCCATGAAGTCTCCTTAAATTACAATGCACCCGCGGCCCAGGTCTGGACGTTCGTGCGAAAAGCGGCCAGCTCGGCTGGGTCATTTATTTTGTAAGATCGGAAGAGCACACGTCTGAACTCCAGTC
>CALFYE010000278.1 GCA_937952145.1 uncultured Myxococcales bacterium | reverse complement strand
GTCAGAGATCGCCTATCGCTCCCTCGTAGGTAGTGAGTTCACTCCGTCGTGCAACACCAGTCAAACGTTCCGTACTCGAGAGCAGGCTTGAGGAAGCGTCGATCCCTGTGCTGAGTCTGCGGGCAGGGCCTGCCTCCTGCCCAGGCTCAGCTTGCGCTACCCGCTACGCATTCCGACCGCTTGTCTGCTCCGCCAGCGCAACCAGCCTGGCCAGGGTCTCGTAGGGCAGCGAAGCAAGGAACTCCTGGGTCGATGGCGCCTCCGGCTCAAGAGTGGGCTTCGCCGTTTCCAGGGCCAGCAGCTCTACCAGCCGCTCAGTCCGCGCCCCGTCCAGGGCGCCTGGCTGAACGTAATGCTTGGCAGTCACAGCGAAGGAGCCGTGGCCCAACGCAGCCGCCACGGCATGTGACAAAGCCCCGGAGCGCACGCCCGCGGTCGCCCAGAGGCCGCGCAGGCTGTGCGGACAGACGACCGGGACCTCAGCAGCCCGGCAAACTCGATGCACGGCGGAGTAAAAGGCTTGGTGGCTCCCGGGCTTGCCTGTTCGGCTCAGAGTGAACAGGAGCGCATCTGGGTCTCGTCCAGAGGCCAGCCGGAGGAGCCGCGGGCGTAGCACCTCGGGTACGTCCGGATCGCGCGCTGCATTGCGCGTCTTGCCTGGGTAGTCGCTGTCCCCAGCAGCGACCCACAGCTTGGCACCGCCGCAGTCTAGATCGCGTACACGCAGGTGGCGAACCTCGCCAGCCCGGCAGCCAAGCAGCAGCGCCGTCACGGTCGCCAGAGCCATCACGTCTCCGCCCAGGTCGAACATCCGGAAGGCGACGGAGATGAAGCGCTCGGCTTCGTCGAAGCGAAGCTGCTTCTTACCGCGGTTGGGCCGACCGACGGGCTGGACAGCAGCGAACGGGTTTTCTCGGAGATAGCCCTTGCGTATTGCCCAGCGAAATAGCATTCGCGCCAGATGGAGGTAGTAGCGCTGGGTGGCAGCCGAAGGAGGGAGGCCGGTTTTGCCGGTCGGCGTAGAAAGCAATCGCTCATAGAGAGCAGCCGCGCGCTTAGAAGTAAGCTTGTCGATATCCCGAGCGAGATCGTCAACGAACCATTTGCGGAGGTGAGCTCGCTGGCAATGGGCGCTCCGAGCCGTACACGAACCGTGCTTGACCTTGTCCTCCATGTATTCGTCCACGACGCTGCTGAGAGCACGCCTGTTCCCGGCCTGGGAGAACTCGCAGGAAGCCTCCTTGATGCCGGCCAGGGCGTCCTTCATCGTCGAGAAATAGAGGTCGCGGTGCCCAGCTATCGCGCAGATGCGGATGCGGAGTCTGGCACCGGCACGAGTGGCGCCGCGAGCATGGCCACCTCGGCTACCACTATTAGCGGAGTCCTTCCGGGTTCGAGCGGCCAGCCCGCTCAGGCCCCGCACGCTGTCACCCATCCCCACGGCAAGGCTCCTGATCCATGCGATGCCTGCGCGCTCTGACCTCGTTGTTCTTCTGGACGTTCCTGTGCATGACGCGAACCCCGCCAGCGGCCATGGCGGCGCCGGCCCCACCGCTTGCCCTCCTTTCCTTTCCTGCCCCTGGGGAGGTGCTCGAGGCGCTGACGCCGGGTCAGCCCCTTCCTTATGTCCCACCTCTACCCGACATGCGCGTCGAGCACTGGCGCATGGACGCAGATGCTGTCGAGCCACTGCCCCCCGCTCTGCGCCTGGCCTACATCGGGCCGCCGTTGCTCCGCCTCGACTATGCATACGGCGGTCAGGTCCGCCCCGCAGCGCGCCAGGTCACCAAAGCATACCGCCAGGCCTTGGCCCAGGCTGGCTGGAAGCTCGACGCCGTGCCCAGCGCCCCAGCAGACGTCATTGCCCGGTACGCCCACCGAGGCCGCGCGCTCTGGCTCAAGCTGCACGGGGATCCGCAAGGGCTGCATCTCACCCTCTGGGAGCCCGCCGCTCACCTCCAGGCTGCCTCCCTGCGCGCAGCGCTCGCCCAGAAGGGCCGAGTCACCGTCTATGGCATCCTTTTCGAGCTGAATAAAGACTACCTACGCCTCCCCGAGGCCGAGCCCGTCCTTCAGCAAATCCTCAGTCTTCTGCAAAATACCCCCGCGCTCAAGCTCGCGATCCAGGTCCACACTGATGACAGCATCCGCGACATCTGGGGCCACAGCTCGCCGGAAGATCGGGCCGAGGCGATCATCGTCTGGCTGGTCGCCCACGGCGTGGCTCGCGCGCGACTGGTCGCCCACGGCCTTGGCGGGTCCATGCCCGTGGCTAGCAACCGCACGCCGGCGGGTCGCGCCCGCAACCAGCGCGTCGAGCTCGTCCAGCTGCCGAACGATCCTGTTCCTGGGTAATATTTCAGCCAGCGTGCTCGCCGGCAAGCGCTGCCCGCCGTCAGGAATCGATCATCGCTCGGTGGGGACGTTCTACGTCTTGTCGCAATCGATCGAGAAAGGCTCGCGACTCCGATACGGGCGGCAAGTCGCTCCAGTCATCGCCATACCACAGTGCAATCCCCTTGGCCGTCGGGAGCGTACGACTGAACAAGCTATAGAGTCGGGTCTGTTCGAACGATGCGCCATCAAGCAAGGCCGCCTGAGCCTCTGTGAAAAGCGTGCCCGTGCATCCTCCACGGTCGCGTAGATACCAACAGCTGGGCCAATCGGCTGCGAAGAACAGGTCTCGAGCAGCCCTCACGATGACATCTTCGGCGCGGTCCAGCGAGATGACTTCGACGTTCGAGAGGCCGTCCAGCGACGATGTCTTTCCAGCAATGATGAAAAACTGGCTCATATCAATCCTCAGCGCCTTCCTTTGCTGCGGAGTCGGAAATCTCCACTCTTGAGGGCCCGGGAACTCACCTGCGCGATAGCTGGTCGCAGCGTGAGCAACTGCGTCCGGCTGCACTGGCACAATCTCAAGCCTGGATTCTGTTGGTCGACCTCCCATGCTGATCGTCATCCTCTTCTGAGGTCATCTCGATGAAGTAGTCTCCACCAATGCCTCCCTCAGGATCGAAGCCGACCCGAAATACTAGCTTCCGCTCGGGAAACTCCTGTCGGGCCTGGGCTTGCCACAGGTAGGCCAGGCTCTCCAAGAGGTATCTCAAGATCGGCTTCGGACAGGCTGGATCATTGATGATTTCAAAATCGAAATATTTATTGAAGCGCCTCTGCGCCTCGCGAACATCCATCTTGGCCGTGCATGCTTGGATGCGGTTCGGTAGCTCCGGATCGGAGCGAATCGCCACGTTGACAATCACCCCGTCGAATTGCCGAAATTGAGCTAGTACCCAGCGATCGAGCGCGACGGCCAGCAATTCGCCATCGCACAGACTATCAGCGAGTGCATCAGGATGGATCGCTGGGTCAACTTGGGGGAGCCTCCGGAGGAGGCTTTTATCGAGCGGGCCAATCATTTGAAACCTCTTGGTAGTTCATCGGGACGGGGTGCACGAACCTTCTCTACAGACTTTCCGGGCACGATGGCCTCATGGATGTGGGGTGTCGGCGTCTCACCATGAGCGTCGCCAACTCCGTCGAAGCGCTTGGTCAATGCGACAGGTCGAGGGTCCTTCGACGAGGCCGGTGCTTCAAACGTTTGATAATGATGGACTCTACCGTTTGGCGTCTCACGACGGAAGAGGGTACGCGGTGTATCGATCGGGTTTCCATCGGGATCTATTGGTGTATGGCGGGGCTATCCTGCTCGGGCTTCGCGGTTCGCCTGCTGCCCGGCTTTGCCGGCGGCGCGTTTAGTCTCGGTTCCGCTAGCGAGCAGCGCCTTAGCCGCTTTCTTCTCGGCCTTGATGGCATCAGCGGCCGCGTGTTCAGCATGTTCGGCCGCCTTGGCCGCTCGAACGGCGTTCTTGCCAACCTTGGTCGCATCAGCCGCTGCCTCGGCAGCGTCACCGACCAGCCGAGTTCCGCGGCCTAGCGCGCCGCCGCTGGGGATGTAGGTGCTCGGGGAGGCCATGGCATCGCCCGCTTCCTCGGCAAGGTCGCCGAGCTGCTGGCGAAGCGGCTGCTTCAGTCGGTTCCGTGCTCCGGTAAGCACCGCCTGGAACAGCTGCGCAGCGTCGTCCGTGGTGATGTTCTTGATTCGGCCGATCGTCTCGCGCGCGGCGCTCTCGGCTTCCCGCACCGGGGTCGTCGCGTGCAGCGGTACCCCCTGCGCTCCCTCATCGAGGATCTTCCTCACCTGATCGGCCTGCCGTGCCAGATCCGCCTGCGAGCGATCGATGCCTCCGGCCCACCGCCGCATCAGGTACTTCGCGTCGGTCTGCGGACGGTCGGGCGCCTGGAGACACCAGAGCTTCTTGGTCTGCTTTGCGACTTTGTCCGGCTCGTCGTAGCAGTAGTGGCCGGCCGCATCCCGGTCGGGCTTGAGGGTCTGACCCACGGGGACGACGTGCCCGTCGCGCTCGCAGCCCTGCTTGTCCGCCGTGGGCGTGCCCACACGCATCCACGGCTGCCCGTTGTAGTAGGCGAAGCAGTCGCCGCTGACGAGCATGGGATGGATGGGCTCCCACTCAGCATCCCGGCTGGTACGGAACAAGAAGCAGTCTTTCAGCGCGCGGTCGTTGCACACCAGGGTGTCGGCCTTGTTGTGCCAGAAGTGCGGCCCGATCGGCACCCGCAGCCCGCGATAGATGCAGGCGCTGCCATCGGGACCCAGCACCCCGAGCTGCGTGGTCGGCTGGTGATTGTCGTCGTAGAGGATGCAGTCGTGCTTCAGGTACGGATCGATGCTCTTCCACTGCTCGGCCGCCCAGGCCCCGAACTCGCGGGCTACTTCCGCGGCGCCCTGAAGCACAGGCGTCGCTTTGCGCGCCTGGTAGGTTTTTCCGACGCTGAGCGTCAAGAAATTGAGCGACACGGTCCATGGCGCAAGCCCGCCGAAGCCGCGATGCACTGAAACGCCCAGATCGACGCGCGCATGCGGATGAAAGCTCAGTCCGATGTCCAGCGCACTCTGGGTATGGATCGGGTCCGGGATTGCAACACCGTCGGAAACAGGCAGCAGTGCATCCTTCTTCACGAACGCCGGCGCGCCCCGGCCGAGCGCCTCCACGTAGACCTTGAGCTCCTTGAAGAAAGGCAGATACAGGCCCACGTGAGCAGCCAGCTCGCCGGTGGCAAACTGACCTCCCAAGTCATACAGCGCGCCCAAGCTCCCAGCGATCTGCAGGGGTCCGAACATCCGGCTGGCCACGAGCCGCAGCGAGGCCAGATCCGTCAGCAAGCCGAGCGAGTTCGCGCCGTCGAAGCGCCACACCCGGACCTCGTGCTCATAGGACAAGCCGAGCCGGAAACCACGCGGGGGTGCGTAGTCAAGCTGACCGGTCTTGTCGTTCTCCGAATCGCCGCTTCCGGCCCACAGGGGGAAGAGCGGCAGCAGGCGCACTGTCAGGTTCAGCCGAAGGGGTCCGAACTGCTGATAGAGAGCGTCGCCCTCCTTCCAAAAGGCAAAGTGAGTGGAGAGGCCGCCCGTGACGCGACCGGCCAGCCCCAGGGAGAGGCCGAAAGGGAAGACCGCGGCTGTATCGCGCAGCTCCGTGGACGGCAGCAGCTGCGGCTGGAGGAAGGCGTGCGCCGCAAAGTCGTCCATCATCAGGCAGGGAACCAGAATCCCATCGCAGAGAGGGTTGGCGTGCGGGAGCAGCGCCGGCTCCGGAATGGCTCGCTGCGCGCTCGCCGGCTGCCGCAAAAAGAGAACCGCTACCATCGCAGAAAGAAAACAGGCGACGCGTCGACGAACTACAGGGGCGAACTTCCGCATAGAAAACTCCGTGAGCACAGATTCGAGATATAGGCAATTGCGTCCGCGACGCCCACACGACGGGGACGCATGTCGCCGCTCCTGGCCAAACGCTGCTATTCGGTGAAGATCGCAGAGGTGCGCGC
>CALFYE010000277.1 GCA_937952145.1 uncultured Myxococcales bacterium | reverse complement strand
CCGACTGGCAAGCCCTGCACTGCCTCCGCCGCACCGCCCGCCGCCGCGACCCGGCGCAGACACTCGACGAGCAAGCCTACGCTGCGGCTATCGCCGCCCGTTGGCGTCTTGTCGACCACCCACATGTGCGCCTGGCCGAGCGGCCGACGTGGCGCCTGCTGGGCTGCCTGCTGGATGAGCGGAGCGAGGCGTATCTGCGGACGCTGACGCAGGAGAGGATTGATGAGATGCGGGGGTGGATTGGGGGGTGTTATTGAGTTGGCCGCCAGTGCCTCCCAAATGGCTCGTTAGCATGTCAAAATTAAACTACCTTAAGAATGAATGGATCGTGGCTGGAGATTTTGTGGGTCATGCTTTCCGTCTGCCAAGGTAGGATATGATTCTATCGCATTTAGAGGCAATTCCGTGCGACTGAGATTGTCTTGTCGTTTATCAATCAAGATATCGGTATTGCTTGGGATTTTCCCAACGGCCGGTCGCGCCTACCCCATCCCGCCGCAGACACTCTGGGATCTCACCAGCGAAGCCGACGTCGTTGTGCTGGCCCACGTCGACAAAACCGGCCCGCCTCCATCGCCAGAGCAGGACACGTCCTTTCGGACTGAACGCATAGCGTACTTGTCTGTGCAGGAGGCGATTAAGGGCAAGCCTGCGGCAGCACTCTCTGTCGCCTACCCAGAGGGGATCGTGTGTCCGCTCCCCCCCTCATACCGTGAAGGCGAGCAGGTGGTCGCGTTCCTGGTCAAGTCGGCAGCAGGGCACTATCAAACTGTGGCCATGCGGCAGGGCACGCACTACCTGAAACAAAACGAGATCAATGACTACCGCAGCGCGATTCAAGAAGCGGTAGCCCTACAAGCCGCCCAGCCGGTTTCCCAGGATGCCAAGATCCGCTGGATGGTTCATGCAGCCGCGCGGCCCGCAACGCGCTGGCATGGACTTTACCGTCTGATGCCTGTACCGGGCGCTTCTGCTGATACCAATGAAAGAGGGAGGTCGGCTTCGGCTCTAGCCACAGACATTCGTTTGACTCCGGCTCAGCTCAAGGAAATCGCAGACGGGTTTCTTCAGTACCCGGTCGCTGACGATACGCTGCCGATGGTGCTGCGGCTGCTTGATGACTACCCAAACCGGGCCGTTGACCAGATAGCGATTGCGCTTGTGGAAGGTGATCTCACCAAAGATGCGCCACCTCCCTGGCTGAGTCAGAGCATCGAGTTGCTGCGACGCCGGTTACGCGATCCCAAGGCCAAAACGACACCGCCGCGGCCCATTTGGGAACATGTGCCGGTCACCACGCTCAGGCAGGAATGGCGGGCCGTCCGCAAGCGCCTGCATCTGCCTAAAGTGGTGCCCATCAAAGCACCGTCGAGCTAACGCCCACCACACAACAACAGTCGCTACACGCCCGGTCGGTCGGAGGTGACGCCAGCAACTTCGCCACCTGCGCTGGATGCCACAGTCCACCCGCCTTGGGCCGCAGTCCCTCTCCCGCCAACCGAATCCCGATCTCCCGCAGCGAAGTCCCATCAGCGCGAAGCTCCAGCGCCCGCCGCGTCGCGGCTTCGGTGTTGCCGTGCGTCGCGTCCTGAAGCAGCTTCGCCACCTGCGCCGCGTGCCAGATGCCGCCACGCAGAGGCGTCAGCTTCTCTTTGCGCAGACGCTGGCCGATCTGGTTCAGGCTCAGACCCTGCGCCCGTAGCTCCTTCGCTCGCTCCGTCGCGGCTTCGGTATCGTGGTGCAGCGGAATCAGCGGGCCGTGCGTGCGCGTGGGGCGGACTTGTTCGGCGCCTTTCCGTCGCAACAAGCGACTCAAGCTCTGCACGCGCCAGACTCCGTTGCGTCGAGCCCGGATGCCCGCATCGTTCAGCCGTCGCGCGATCTGGTGCAGCTTCATCCGGTGGCTGCGTAGCTCTCGAATCCGCCGCAGCACGTCCTGTTCTTCTGCCAGCGGCACCAGCAAGCGCCGCCCGTGCTCGTCGGTGTCGTGGCTGAAGCGATAGCCATAAGGCGCTGGCCCGAGGCGAATCCCCTGCGCCTTCATGTGCTGTAGCGCGTCGCGGGTCCGCTCGGAGATCATCTCCCTCTCGAACTGGTTGTAGTTCGCGAGGTTCATCAGCACCATGCGCCCCGCCGCCGAGTGCGTGTTGACCATGCCGCATAGCGACAGTAGGTGATACCGCTCATCGCTGAAAAGCTCGTCGACGAGCGTGCAGACATCGCGCAGCGACCGCGACAACCTGTCCAGCTTCGCGACGAGCAGCGTGTTCGCGCGCCCCCGCCGCAGCATCTGTAGCGCAGCTTGCAAACCCGGCCGCTCTAACGTGCTACCCGAGATCCCTTCGTCTGCTTTTATGTCGATAAGCTTGATCCCATTCAACCGGCAATACGCCCGCAGCTTATCGCGTTGTACGTCCAAGCTCACTCCCTCGGTGGCCTGCTCCTCCGTGCTGACCCGAACGTAGCCGATGGCGGTTTTAGTGGTCTGTGTATGGGCATGTGATCGCATGCCGGGCTTATTAAACAGAATGGGGGTTCGTAAACCGCGACGGCTCGCTGAACGTGCGGCTCGACGCCGTACCCCTCACCGGACAGCTTCACATCCGCGACGAACCCAGCCGCCCCCCGACCGCTGAGCCTGTCGCCGATGTTCCTCACCTGCACTCGTAGTCCCCTCGCAGTCACCCAAAAAAGGAATCGTCACCATGAACCGCCTTGCTCAGTCCCCGTCTGTGACTCGTCGCCGCACTCGTCGCACAACCCTTGCCGCTGCGCTGTCATGGGAAGCGCAAAACCTCTCGCCGCTTGCCGCTGTGCTACGGGAAAATCAGACGATGGCCAGTGTCTGCCGTGTCACTGGCCCCTATGCCGAGGGCGGGAAGTTCCGCCTTGTCGTCTTTATGCCAGAGCGCAAATCGCTGTGGTGCAAGTCGCGCGAAGAGGCCGACGCGCTGAAGGCGCAGATCGAACGCACGATCGCCGATCATGGGTCGCGCACCGTCGGCGATGCTCTCGACGAGTTTCTAGAGCGCATGCGCAAGGAAGGGCTGAAGCCGGCGACGCTGAACTGCGTTGCGTACAAGCTCGGGCACTTCCTGCCGCGCGATCGACCGCTCACCGCAATCACGCCAGAGGTCGCCGCCAAGCTCTACCGCGATGAGACCGAGCGCATCGGGCGCTTCGGTCGACCGATCGCTGCCTGCACGCACCGCTACGTCCTACGCACTGCGAAAGGTTTTTTCAGATTTCTCGTCGAAGATCGCAAGTACCTCGCCGCGAATCCGTTTGAAAAAGTGAAGCCGATCGGCCGGGTCAACACGGGCAAAACTCAGCTCACGATCGACGAAGCGCGCAAGCTGAATGCCTGGCTTATCCAGCGTGCGGAATCCGGCGAGGAAGGCGCGACCGCCGTCCTGACGCAGCTTGTTCTGGGCCTGCGATCGTCCGAAGTGCTCGGGCGCAGAGTCCGCGATCTCGACGACGGCGGGCGGGCGCTGTGCATCCCCGGCGGCAAGACAAAGAACGCTCGCCGCTCGTTAGAGATCGACAGCGAGCCCCTCCGCGCGCTCTTGCAGCGTCAGACGCTTGGCAAGTCGGCCGATGATCTCCTCTTCGGCCCTGGCAAGCCCCTGCACACCGACTATCTCTGGGATCGCCTGCAGCGCTATTGCATCCTCGCCGGAGTGCCGAAGGTCTGCCCCCACGGCTTGCGCGGCCTACACTCCACAATCGCCATGGAGCGCGGAACTACATCGGGAGTCGTCGCCGCCGCGCTAGGTCACGGAAGCTTTGCTATCACCGCCCGCCACTACGTCAACCCGCAGACCCTAGCGAACGCCAAGACGCGCAAAGTCGCCGCCGCCCTAGCCGGCCCCGCCCCTACGACCGATGCCCCGAAACCCGACCTTTCCGGGCTGTCCGCTGCGCTCGCCGCTTTGTCTCCCGAAGAACTAGCGGCCGTGCTCCGCTCCGTCGGAAAGCCTGTCTAAGTCCGCGAATTCAATTCGTTCCGAACCTATTCCGAACTCGCATCGTAAAACCCATTTCTCGACGGTGATTTTTGGATCTCTGGTTCATCGTGACCTGAAGCCCGCCAATGTCTTGATTGCTGAGGGGCCAGAGGCGGGGGCGGAGGGGGCGCGGGTCAAGCTGGCGGACTTTGGGGTGTCGACGCTCTTGGCCAGCATGGATGACACCACTGAAGGCGGAGTTCCGTCGGCACGCGCCGAGGGCGGGGCGCTTAGGTCGTCGACTCCGGTGAGCGGGCGACGGGGGGCGGGGCCGGCTCAGCTGGCGCCGGCGCCCGAGTTCGAGACGACGCGCGAGCAGGTGCGCTGGTCCGCTGAGGAGCTAAGCGGGGAGATGGCAACGGTCTCGGCACCGGCGGCCGGGGCGGCGGCTCCTGCCGAGGGCGGAGGGGGGCTGTCCGCCACCTCGTCAGGGAGTGAGTCTGTCGAGGCCGGGGCCGATGGCCACCTGACGCAGACCGGCATCCTGGTGGGTACGCCGATGTACATGGCACCCGAGCTGAGCGAGGGATCGCGCGATGCACGACCGGCGAGTGATGTCTTTAGCTTGGGCGTCATCGCCTACGAAGTGCTGACCGGTGAGGTGCCGTTTTTGCGGCCGCCGGTGTGGGCGCGGGCACGCGGCGAGGTTCCGCCGGCGCCTCCTTTGGCCAAGAAGCGCCCGGATCTGCCGACGGAGCTGCACGTGCTCGTCGACAGCTGTCTCGACTTTGATCCAGCGGGGCGACCCACCGCCACCGCTGTGGCAGCGCAGCTCGCGCGCATCGGCGAGGTATTGGGAACGTAGGGATGAGAGAAGGGAGATGAGAGCGGTTCGCTCCCAAGTGGGCTGGAGCGGTGGGCTAGCGCAGGACCGACTTGAGGGTGTTGCCGAGCTCGTTCGGGGTGGCGGCGACGGCGATGCCGGCGTCGTGCAGGGCGGCGATCTTGTCTTTGGCCGTGCCCTTGCCACCGGCGATGATGGCGCCCGCGTGACCCATGCGGCGACCCGGCGGGGCCGTCTGGCCAGCGATGAAGGCCGCAACCGGCTTCTTCATGTGGGCTTTGACGTGGGCCGCTGCCGACTCTTCCGAAGAGCCACCGATCTCGCCAATCATCAGCACGGCGCGCGTGCCGGGATCGGCTTCGAACATCTCCAGCACGTCGATAAAGTCCATGCCTTTGACGGGGTCGCCACCGATGCCGACGCAGGTCGACTGACCGATGCCCAGCGCCGACAGCTGATGCACGGCTTCATAGGTCAGCGTGCCCGAGCGCGAGACGACACCGATGTCGCCGACTTTGTGGATGTAGCCGGGCATGATGCCGATCTTGCACTCGCCGGGCGTGATGACGCCGGGGCAGTTCGGACCGATGAGGCGCGTACGCTTGCCACCGGCCGGCTGCGCATCAAGCACGCGACGGACGCGCACCATGTCGAGGACCGGGATGCCCTCGGTGATGGCCACGACGAGCTCGATGCCTGCCGCGATCGCTTCCAAGATGCTGTCGGCCGCAACTGGTGGCGGGACGTAGATGACCGTGGCGTTGGCGCCGGTCTGCTTGACGGCTTCGGCGACGGTGTCGAACACCGGCACACCGGCCCCGGGAGCGCCGGCGATCTTGGCATGCTGGCCGCCCTTGCCGGGCGTGACGCCCCCGACGACCTGCGTGCCGTACTCGATGGCTTTTTCAGTGTGGAAGTTGCCGGTCTTGCCGGTGATGCCCTGGACGATCAGGCGCGTGTTCTTGTTGACCAGAATGGACATGGCGATGCCTCCTTGACCGTCAGTGCGCCGCGCCGGTCGCGCCGTGGGCCGGGCTCGACTTGGCAAGAGCGATGATCTTCTGCGCACCATCGGCCATATCGGCCGCTGCGACCACGTTCAGGCCCGACTCGGCGAGCAGCTTCTTCCCCAGCTCGACGTTGGTGCCTTCCAAGCGCACGACGAGCGGCACCTTGAGGCCGACTTCATGCACCGCGCCGATGATGCCGCGGGCAATGGTGTCGCACTTCATGATGCCGCCGAAGATGTTGACGAAGATGCCGCGTACCGCTGGATCCGCGGTGATGATCTTGAAGGCCGCGGTCACTTTTTCCTGCGTCGCGCCACCGCCGACATCGAGGAAGTTGGCCGGCATGCCGCCATAGTGCTGGATGATGTCCATCGTGGCCATCGCCAGGCCGGCGCCGTTGACCATGCAGCCGATGTTGCCGGTCAGCTTGACGTACGACAGGTCGTACTTTTTGGCTTCGGTCTCGGCCGGCTCTTCTTCCGCCAGATCGCGCAGCTCTTCGATCGCCGGGTGGCGGAACAGCGCGTTGTCGTCGAAGTTGATCTTGGCATCGAGCGCGAGGAGCTGTCCGCTCTTCGTCAGCACCAGCGGGTTGACTTCGAGCAGGCTGCAGTCGAGCTCTTGGAAGCCGCGCACCAGCGTCTGGAAGAAGTTGACGGCGTGGTTCACCGCCTCGGTGCTGACGGCCTTAAGGCCGAGGGCAAAGGCCAGCTCGCGCGCTTGATATGGCGCAAAGCCGATCATCGGATCGATGACCTGGCGGAAGATCTTCTCCGGCGTGTGAGCGGCGACTTCTTCGATGTCCATGCCGCCTTCCGTCGAGGCCATCACCACCAGGCGACCGCGCTGACGATCCAGCACGACCGCGGCGTAGAACTCCTTGGCGATGTCGATGCCCTGCTCCAGGAGCAGGCGGCCGACTTTTTTGCCCTCGGGGCCGGTCTGGTGCGTGACCAGCTGCATGCCGAGGATCTTGTCGATCGCGGTGCGCGTCTCGTCCGGCGTCTTGGTGACCTTGACGCCGCCGCCTTTGCCGCGACCACCAGCGTGGATCTGCGCCTTGACGACGACGATGGGGTTGCCGGTCTGGGTGCGCACCCAGTCGGCAGCCTGCTGTGCTTCAGTGATGGAATAGGCAGGGCGACCGACCGGGATCGGCAGGCCGATCCGCGCCAGCAGCTCCTTGGCTTGGTACTCGTGAATGTTCATGGTTGGCCTCGGCTTACAGCTTGGCGCCCACTTCCACGAGCTCGCGCACCGCGGCCACGCTCTTGCTCAGCATGGCCTTCTCGTCGTCGGTCAGCGAGATCTCGACGACCTTTTCGATGCCGCCCTTGCCAATGATCGTCGGTACGCCGATGTACAGGTCCGAGATGCCGAACTGGCCGTTGCAGTAGGCCGCGGCCGGCAGCAGGCGCTTCTGATCCTTGAGGAACGACACGGCCATAGCCACCGCCGCCGTCGCCGGGGCGTAGTAGGCCGAGGTGCCCATGAGCTTGACGATCTCGCCACCGCCATTCGCGGTGCGGGCGACGATTGCAGCCAGACGATCCGCCGCAATGAACGACTTCAGCGGCACGCCATTCACCGTGCAGTACGAGGTCACCGGCACCATGGTGTCGCCGTGGCCGCCGAGGACCATGGCACGCACGTCCTTGACCGACACGCCGACTTCCTGCGCCAGGAACAGCTGCATACGCGCCGAGTCGAGGACGCCGGCCATGCCGCAGACCATATTCTTGTCGAAGCCGCCGACCTTGGCGCACTCGTAGACCATGGCGTCGAGCGGGTTCGAGATGACGATGATGAACGCGCCGGGACAGTTTTCCTTCAGGTTGGCGGCGACGCTGCGCATGATCTTGAGGTTGATCGACAGCAGGTCATCGCGCGACATGCCCGGCTTGCGCGGCACACCGGCGGTGATGACCACCACGTCCGAGCCTGCCGTGTCCTTGTAGTTCGCCGAGCCGGTGATACGGCAGTCGTAACCCAGGATGGTGCCGTTCTGTTCCAGGTCGAGCGCCTTGCCCTTGCACAGGCCTTCCTTCTCGGGGATGTCGAGGAGCACGACATCGGCCAGCTCTTCGCGAGCAATCAGCGAGGCCAGCTCGCCACCGATGTTGCCGGCGCCAATGATCGAGATCTTCTTGCGTCCCTGGGAATGCGTGTGGGTCATACGACTACTCCTTTTACTTTCTCGCGAGTGCTTACGTGTTGAGGTCTGTCTAGAGACGCTGGTGCCGTCTTCGCAGACGAGTTGGGCGAGGAGTCTACTCTCCCCGAGGGGCAAAAACTAGAGCCCTCTTGGCGAGGGCGGGCGGCGAGAAAAAGCCTCAACACTCAGGCGCAGATGCACGATTGGTCGGGTGATTTTTTGGCAGGCCGCGGAGGGTCTAAAGAGCCTGGGTGCGGAGCGAAAGATCGGCCGTGATGATCAGCGCTTGGTCCGAAGCAAGCTCGGTCAGACCGGCTGCCAGCGCGGCTTCGCGACTGAGGTGCGGCTGAGCGGTGGCGATGACGCCGCGGAAGCTCTCGTGACGGGTCTCGCCCTCGGTGAGGCCGCTGAGCAGACGATAAAACAGCGGCACCGGCCCGCGTCGCGCCACGATCAGCCAGTCGCCGTTGCTGATCGCGACCTGCTGACTTGCCCCAGCCAGCGACGGGGGCACGACAGCAGCGAGCACGGCGAGGGCCAGCTCCAGCGGAAGCTGCGGGGCTTGCAGGTACTCGGGATCGGCCTCGTGCAGGCGGGCGCAGAAGCGATGCAACAGCGTCTCGGCTGGGCCGCCATCGCGCAGGTTTTTGCGCAGGAATTCGGGGATCGCCAGCGAGCGCTCAAGCAGCAGCGGCACGTCGGTGGCCACCGAGCTGGTGGGCAGCGCCATGACCGTCGAGCCAGTGCCCGGCTGGCTCTGTCCGGCTAAGAGCAAGCGACCATAGCGATGCGGCGAGGCGAGCGTGGGGTTGTCATCGGCAGCGACGTCGGTCCCGTGGGCCAGGGCGACCTCGCAGCGCAGGGCGCGCAGGGCGGCAAAGCCGGCTGCTGGAGCCGCCGCGAAGCGCTGCACGTGGGCCTCGCCACCGACGTAGTAGCCCAGACCCCAGCGGGTCCGCGTGCCGGTTACTGGCCGCTCGGTCGAGCCATCGGAGAGCAGCTCCTCGTCGGGAATGTCGCCGAACAGCAGCGAGCGCTGCGAGTGGATGGCCAGGCGCAGGCGCTCGGGCTCGTTGCCACGAAAGACGATGAACCGACTCATGCGGACCTCCGGGCGCGGCACACCGAACAGGACCTGGGGGGAGTGGACCGCAGTACAGGGCAAGATCGCATCGCGGCGATTATATCAATCCCGGCGACGGATTGCGGCGCGATCGTGAGGCCGCTACGCTGCCTCGGGCGGAGACGGGAACGCTCGGTAGGTGACGGAGGGGAGGCGAGAGAAGGGAAGGCGAGAGCAGGGGAGGCAGGGCGCGACGCGGCGCCTAGTCGAGTCCCATGGCGACCTGCACGGCATCGCCGAGCTCTTTTTTGAGGTACTGCTTAAGGCGCGAGAGCAGGCGGGCTTCGATCTGGCGGGCCCGCTCGCGCGAGATGCCGTAGCGCTCGCCTACCTCTTGCAAGGTCAGCGGCTGGTCGGCCATCAAGCGGTCGTGAAACAGCGTCTGCTCGCGTCCCTTGAGCGTCGATTCAAAGGCCTCAAGCTTCTGCCGCAGGAGAGCCCGGAATTCTTCGCTCTCGGCGGTCACGTCGGGGCGGCTGGCGTTCGACGACTCCAGCATGTCGAGGTGCGTGCGCTTGCCGCCATCGTCATCGCCGCTGCCGATCGGCGCATCCAGCGAGGCCTCGCTGGCGGCGAGTCGAAGCTGCATCTCGGCCACTTCCTGCTCGGGCACCGAAAGTCGCTCGGCGAGGAGCTTGGTGGTCGGCACAAAGCCGGCGGCTTCGAGCTTTTCGCGCTCTTTGGTCAGGTTGAAGAACAGCTTGCGCTGGGCCTGCGTCGTCCCGATCTTCACCAGGCGCCAGTTGTTCAAGATGAACTTGAGCATGTAGGCGCGAATCCACCACGCCGAGTAGGACGACAGCTTGACGCCGCGGTGCGGATCGTACTTTTGCACCGCTTGCAAAAGTCCCAGGTTGCCCTCCTGCACTAGGTCGAGCAGGTTGCGATAGGCGCGTCGGTATTCGTGCGCGATCTTCACCACCAGGCGCAGGTTGGCGGTGATCAGGCGACGGGCGATCTTGGGATCCTGGGTCTCGGCGAAGCGCACGGCAAGCTCGTGTTCTTCTTCGCGTGTGAGCAGGGGATAGCGCCGGATCTCGGCCATGTAGACGGTGAGCGGATCCGTGCGCGCGAGCGAGGTGGTGGACTTGCCATCGCTGACTTCGACGATGTCGGCCGCGCGGCGCGGTCGCTTGCGAGACCCGGTGCCCTCGCCCTCCCCCTCAGAGCCGGCCTCTAGGTCTTCGTTGGCCAGCAGGGGCAACCCCAGCGAGGCATCGGCGGAGTCAAGAGACGAGTCCCCCGCTTCTAGGTCGTCGCCGAGGAGCGCTTCAGGGCCTTCGCCATCGACGATTTCCGGCTCGGCTTCGCCGTCGGCGTCACCCGGGCCGGAGTCAGAGCGGGAGGAGGACACGGACTTCGGCTTGGACGCGGCCACCGCCGCGGAATTCGATGTGCTTTTACGCATGCGCGAGAGTCGGCTTTTGGCCGGTGGCCCACATAATAAGCACCCCCTGCGGCTGGCGCAGCGTTTTTTCTCAGTCGCGCGTCGTCGCCGGATCGGCCGTCGTCTCCGTCGCTGGGCTAGGACTTAGCCGACGGTAGACACCCACGCACAGGGCCTCTTGCTGGTGGCGCTGGGCGGGCGGGCTGACGGCATTGTGGGCCGCGTGCAGCAGGCGTTTGGCCTTGGTCAGAAAGCGCGAAAGCGGCACAAAGTCGACCGCGCCTGGCGGCTTGCCCTGGGGCGGATCGGGCACACAGTGGGTGCTCGTGTCCAGCGCGTGCGCGTTGCGACAGGCGATCGGTCGCACGGGATAGATGGTGCAGACGCCGCCTTCGTTGAATGCACACAGCGCTCCCTTGCGCCACAGCGCAAGCTGCGCAGCATCGAAGTCGGCCTGTTTGCCGCGGCTCAGCAGGTCGGGCAGTGCGTCGACCTCGTGGCCCACGCGCTCGCGCCAGGCGGCGTAGCGGGAAAGAAAGCCGCGGCGCTCGGCGGCGTGTTCCGGCTGATCGAGAAACTGCACGATGCGCAGGATCTCGGGAGCGTAAGCCGACACGACGATGTGGCAGCAGCGGTCGCAGCCGATGTCGCAGGCGATGTGCAGCCCCTGGCGCTCGGCCAGGCGAGCCCGTGCTTCGACGCCGCCGTCGAACTCATCCGCCAGCGCCGCTGCCACGGCCGCAACTTCCTGCTGCGAGACGTTGCCCGGAAAACGCCGCGAGCCAGTGGCGTAGCGCGGATCGCTGTCGAGCGCGCTCACCAGCCGGGCGAGACGAGCCTGCTGCTCCTCACTGAGGGCTGGCTGCGGCATGGCGGTAGTGCGGCTTCCAGCCCGTCGGATCTTGGAACAAGCGCACGCAGCGGATGCTGCACGAGTCGGTCAGAAAGAAGCGGTGATAGAGGCCGCGCGGCACCACCAGGACATCGCCGGCTGTGACCTGGGCGCGCATCCAGCGGTCGTCTTTCGAGCGCAGATCGAAGATGCCCTCGCCCTGCAGCACGAAGCGCACCTCGTCTTCATCGTGCAGGTGCTCGTCTTTGAACTTGGCGAGTAGAGTCGACAGGTTCGGCGTGCTAGCCGACAGACTGACCTCGTCGCGAGCGGTGTAGCCGCCGCGCTGACAGAGCTCAGCGATGGCGGGTTCGTAGGCTTGCGCGTCAGTTGATAGGTGACGATAAAAGACCCCGACCTGCTGCAAGTCTTCGACGGTGCAGGCCGGCGTCGCTTCGGGAGCGTCTAACCACGAGAGCTGCATGTTGGGCGTCTCCTTACGGCGTCCGAGGATGGCTGCGGCCCAGCACAGAGGCGTCGATGCCGTGCTCGCGCAGACGGACGCTGGCGGCAAACAGGTAATCGTAACACTCGGCCTGGCTCTTGGTGTGAACCCAGTCGCGGCCCCAGATGTAGACGCCGTGCCCACGCACCAAGACGGCGTTGCTGCGCGGAAAGGCCAGCATGGCCTGCTCTAGGCTGTCGGCGAGCTCGTGCTCGTAGGGCATGTTGTCGATGATTGGGATGTCGTAGGGCTCGTCGACGTGGCCGCCCTGCAGGCCCTTGACCATCTCAAGTCCGCGGATGCGAAACACATAGCCATCGCCGTGCCGCTGCGCGCAGACCAGGCTGGCCAAGCAGGCGTTCAGCGAGTGGCTGTGCAGCACGGCGCCGGCCCCGCGCAGGTGATAGGCGTGCAGGAACAGCGGCGTGCAGGCGCTGATGCGGCCATGGCCAGCGCTCAGCACCTGACCCTGCAGATCGGCGATGAAGACCTCTTCCGGACGAATGCTCTCTTTGGGCACGCCAGAGGGGGCGACGAAGATGCGATGGCCCTCTCGCAGCGAAAAACCGCCGCCGGTGCCCGATGCCCAGCCGAGCGTGTAGAGGTGACGGCAGAGCTCGCAGACGCGCTCGCGCGCTTCACGTTCACTGCGGACCTCGGCTTCGCTTTCGATCGCGGGGTGTGCTGCCGATCCCTCGCCAGCAATGGGTGCAGCGGGGTCAGAGCCAGAGAGCAAGTCTTTCAGCATCGTCAAAGCTTGGCCGGCTTCGTCAGCGCGGTCAAATCCCGCGCCGCCCGGGTTTGGCGCACGGGCAGTCGGTTGTGTTTGGGGGGAGATCTAGGCACGCGGCAGCAGGCCGTGCGTCGCCCCGATGTGCAGCAGGGTCTCGACTAGCAGGCGCACCACCTGGCTGGCATCGACCTCGGGGCAGAGCACCCACTCCAGGCTCGCCGCTTCGACAGTGCCGATCCAGGCGCGCAGCGCGATGCGCAGAAGCGGCGGAAGCTCGGCAGGGGATAGGCCGATGCCGCTGACCAGGCGCGACATGCAGGCGGCTCGGGTGTCTTCGATGATGGCTGCGACTTCCGGATCGGCGCCGATGCCGCCGCGCAGGAGCGCGACGTACGAGGTTCCGTAGTGCTTCACATAGCTGAGATAGCGATGCAGGCCGGTCTCTAGGCGCTGCAGCGGCAGCTGATCGAGATCGGGCTGCAGCTGGGCCAAGAGCTGCTCGGCAGCGACGCGCAGTGCGGCGCTGTAGAAGTCGCGCTTGGTGGGAAAGTAGTGATAGAGCAGGCCCTTAGAGATGCCGGCGGCGGCGGCTAGCTCGGCGATGTGCACTTCGTCGTAGGCGCGGCTGCTAAACAGCTCCAGGCCCAGGGTGATGAGCTGGGCTCGGCGCTCATCGGTGACCAGGCGAGTCCGGCCTGCCGGCTTGCCGGGTGATGGCGGCGTTTGCTCAGCAGCCAAGCGGTGCGAGGTCGGGCTCGCGGGGCGGCGGGATGTCGTGGCTCGCCCCGGTGCGGCGCTCCCCGCAGTGCCGGTCGCGCGGCGCTTCGGGGCAGACGAACGAGTCGGGGAGCGCTTCGACGCGGCCTTTGGCGGACGCTTCGGCGGACGCTTCGGCGGATGAGTGGAAGATCGGCGCGGGGCCATGTCTAGCCACAATACAGGGGCCATTGACCCAGGTTCAATAGGCTGCTAGCGTGGGCTTTGTCCTATTGAACAGGAGTCAACAATGTCGGTTGCCGCGCCGGTCTCGTCTCCCTATCCATCGGCCGATTTGTCGCAGTCACCGCCCCCAGCCACTGCGGGAGGGGCCAATCCAGCAGGCGGTCGCGTCGACCGACCGATCACGCCGCGCCTGCCGCAATTGGCGATCGATGCCGAACTCCCGCGGAGCTGGGCGTTTGACAACGTGCTGGCCACCGCGCTGATCGACAGCGTCAGCATGCTGTTCCCGGCCGGCGAGCGCTTCTTTGTACGCAGCGTGCACCATTACCTACAGCACAGCGAAAAACCCCTGCCAGCCGAGCTCAAGGCGCAGATCCAGGGCTTCTTCGCGCAGGAAGGTCGGCACGCGCAGCAGCACGAGCGCCTCAATCGCGTCCTGGGTCTGCAGGGCTATGACGTGAGCGGCTTTCTGCGCCTCTACGAGCGCATCTGCTACCACTACATTGAGCGCGCCGCACCCCCGGCTTTGCGCCTAGCAGCGACGGCCGCGGCCGAGCACTTCACGGCGATCCTGGCCGACAACTTCCTGCGCATGACCGAGCTGACTGAAAAGCTGGAGCCGAACATGCGCCGCCTCCTTCTGTGGCATGCCGCCGAAGAGATCGAGCACAAGGCGGTGGCCTTCGACGTGCTTGCGCAGGTCAGTCCAAGCTACGCCATGCGGCTGGCGGGGCTGGCCGTGGCCTCGATGATCCTGGGGACGTTCTGGTTTTCTGGCACCTGTCTTCTGCTGTGGCAGGAGAGCCGGCTGCGCGGCTTTGCGCGGGTGCGCGAGGATCTGCGCCGCATGCGGCAGTTCCGCAAGGAGCGCGGTCGGCGCGGCATCCTGATCGAAGTCTTCGCGCGCGGAATTCGCGAGTACCTGCGTCGCGACTTTCACCCCAACGATCAAGACAACTACGAGCTGGCCATGCAATACCTACGCAGCGAAGGTCTGAACTAGGGCCGGCACCGCGTATCGGCCGGTGAGCCGCGGCCCGTGGTGACGCACACGACGACAAGGAGACAAGCGATGTTTAAGCGGTCGCAAGCGAGCGTGGATCTGCAGGGGCGCGTCGCGCTGGTCACCGGGGCGGCCCGCGGCATTGGCCGGGCGACGGCGATGGCCCTGGCTGACGCGGGGTGCCAGCTGATTATCTCGGACGTCAATCGTGCGGCGCTGGACGAGCTGGCCGCTACGCTGCGCGAGCGCGGTCGCTTGCTGATGGCGCAGACCGTCGATGTCAGCAGTCGCGAAGCGATGACGGAGTTCGCGGCGGCGGTGCACGCGCAGGTGCCGGCCGTCGATGTGCTGGTCAATAACGCCGGGGTTGGTCTGGCCGGCGGCATCAATGACACGACGCTGGACGACTGGCAGTGGGTGCTGGGAATCAACCTGTGGGGCGTGATCCACGGCTGCCATTTCTTCGTCCCCAAGATGATCGAGCAGGCCAAGCTGGGCGGGCCGGCGGGTCATGTTGTGAACGTCTCGTCGGCGTTTGGCTATTACGGCGGTGCACGCACCCTGGGCTACTGCACCAGCAAGTTCGCGGTCTTTGGCCTAAGCGAGTCGCTGCGCAACGAGCTAGAGCCGCACGGCATCGGGGTTAGCGTCATCTGCCCCGGTGTCATCGACACCGACATCATCTCGCAGACCCGTATTCGGCTGCCGCCCGGCCGTGATGCCGAGCGCATGCGCGACCGCGTGCAGAAGCTCTATAAGAAGCGCAACTACCCGCCGGAGCACGTCGCCGAGGCCATCGTGCAGGCGGTGCGCTGTCGGCGCTCGGTGGTGCCGGTGACCACTGAGGCCTGGCTGATGTGGCTGACCTCGCGCGTCTCGGCCAAGCTGTCGCACCGCATCGGCGGTCTGGTCAACCGCCGCGTCGACTAGGCCGGCTGCGGCTGGGACGGCGACTGTCGCTCTGAGCGGTCGACTTGGGGGTTTGCCGCGCTGGGAAAAAGCGATACAAGCTCTGGCCATGCACCCCCCCCACGGACGGCTTCCTCTCCCGATTGCCCCGCGATCTCGACGACAGGGACGCGCTCGACTGGGCTTAGGCCTGGGCCTCTTGCTCGTCGCCTGCGTCGAGCAGACACCTGACAACAGTCAGCCCAGCGAAGAGGATATTCAGGCGGCCCGCACGCAGCTGGTCGCGCCCGACAAGCTGCCGACGCTGCGCTATCCCGTAAACGCAGTGCTGACTGGTCCGGGTGAGGCGCGCATCGTGTACCTCGGCATGGATGCCGATAGCGAGTCGCTGGGGGTGGGCAAGGCGGTGACGCTGAGCCATTACTTCCGCGTCGAAAAGCCGGCGCCCGAGGGCTGGCGCTTGTTCGTGCACGTCGATTCGGCCGATGTCGGCGGCCGGCGTAGCCACTTTACGGCGGACCATGTACCGATGGGCGGCAAGTATCCCGTCGCACGCTGGCAGGCTGGTGAGATCATTCGCGACAGCCATCGCGTCGCACTGCCGCCAGCCTGGGTGGGTGACAAGGCGCAGGTGCTGGTTGGGCTGTGGAAGGGCAACGCCCGCTTTGCCGTTCAGAGTGGCCGGCAGGATGGCCAGAACCGCGTCATCGCCGCCGAGCTGCCGACGCTGGCTGCCGCGCCGCCGCCGCCGCGCCGCCTGCTCGTCCGCAAGCTGGCGGAAGGCACGAAGATCCAGATCGATGGCAAGTTCGATGAGCCCGCCTGGAGCAGCGCCGAGAGCAGCGGTCCCTTCGTCAACACTATGGATGGCTCGCCGGTCGCGCAGGTGGGCTCGGTGCGCGCGCTGTGGGACGAGCAGAACCTGTACCTGGCCTTCCGCTTCGCCGACAACGACATCTGGGCCAATCTGGAAAAGCACGACGACAAGCTGTGGACGCAAGAGGTGGCCGAGGTCTTTATCGATGCCGACGGCGACGCGCGCACCTATGTCGAACTGCAGGTCAGTCCCAAGAATGTGACGTTTGATAGCTGGCTGCCGGCCTACCGTGCCAATGACAACGCTTGGGAATCGGGCATGGAGACAGCGGTGCAGATCCGCGGCACACTCAACCAGCGCGACGACGAAGATCAGGGCTGGGATGCCGAGCTGCGCATCCCGCTTTCGGCGGTCAAGGGCAAGCTGGAGACGATGCGCGGCGTACCGCCCGTCCCTGGGACGATCTGGCGCGCCAACTTCTTCCGCTTCGACTTTCCCAAGGGCAAGCAGGCGGTGGCGAGCGGTTGGTCGCCGCCTCTCGTCGGTGACTTCCACGCGCTGGCCCGCTTTGGTCAGCTGGTCTTTGCCGACGCGCAGGGCAATGTCCCCTCGGTAAATCCGACGGGTCTGCCGCCTGGAACGCTGCCGCCGGTGCTGCAGAATGCCGCGCTGGCCAATCCACCCAAGCCGGTCCCGACGGGAGAGCTGCCCGGCAAGCCCGGCTCAGCGGCTGCGCCTGTCCCGGGTATGCCGACACCGCCTTCGACGCCACAGCTGGCGCCGCCCCCCGGCTTCCCCGGCGCTCCGGCCGCGGTGCCAGCCCCAGATCCGGCGACTCCGGCGACTCCGGCGACCCCGGCGAAGCCGACCCCGGCGAAGCCGACCCCAGCCAAGCCGGCTCCCGCTGAGCGTCCCCCGTCTCCGGCGCGCAAGGTCGGCTAGCTCCCGCCTCGGCTCTCGCCCCGGCGACGTCCGCCTGCAGCGGCCGCTCTGGTTGAGCGCTCTGCCCCCTTTGCGCGATGATGACTGCGGCTCGGCCGCGAAAAAGGAGACGGCATGGACCTAGAGGAGCTTCGAGCGTTTTTGGCGGTCGCGGACACCGGGTCATTTCTGACTGCCGCCAAGTCCCTGTGCATGTCGCGGGCGACGCTGCGTCGCCGCATCGATCAGCTGGAAGCCCGGGCCGGGGTGCACTTGGTCGACCGCACGCGAATGGGGGCGCCGCTGACGGAAGCCGGCAAGGTGCTGGCGGCTCGCGGGCGGCTGATGGTGAACGAAGCCAGCGCGCTCCTCGCCTCGGTGCGTGAGGCCGGCTCGGAGCCTGCCGGTGAGCTGCGCGTCTTGCTCCCCATCGGACTGCCGCCGCATGTCGTCACACCCATCCTGTCGTTCGTGCGCGCCAAGTATCCGCGCCTGAGCTTCCGCATGATGTTCGACGAGGATCCGATGGGCGGCATCCTAGAAAACGTCGATATCGCGCTGCACTTCGGTGAGCACACGCCGCCCGGTCCGTGGGTCTCGCGCGAGCTGGTGCGGGTGCGGGTCTGGGCCATCGCCAGCACCGACTATCTGGCCCGGCGGGGACAGCCGCAGCGAGTAGAAGATCTGGCGCAGCACGATCTTTTGTCCTGGGAAGCCCCGGGCCTAGATGGGCGACTATGGCCGACGCTGCACGGCGAACTTATGAAGGTCACGCCGGTGCTGGTTGCCAAGCATGTTCACTTCCTGCGGCAGTTCGCGATCGCGGGGCTGGGGATTGCGATGGTGCCCGATGCCCTGCTGCCCGACCCCGGTGTATCAGAAGGAACCCTCGTGCCGGTGCTGCCGAAGCTGCTGGGGCGCGAGGTCGGTCTGCGCGTCGTCGTGCCGGCCGTACTGTCGGACATCCCGCGTATCCGCGCCATGCTCGATATGCTCAAGCCGCTGCTCGGCGACTTTGGGCTGTAGGCGGCGCAGCGCCTACGACTGGATCTTCGAGGTCCCGGAAGCGCAGTCGGGCACGGTGCTACCGGGAGCCTTGGCCCCGTCGCAGCAGGTATCGGCGGTGGTCGCGCCATTGCTGCGCGTCGTCGTACAGGTGACGCCCCCACTTGCGCAGGTGGTGGATGTGCCGCCGCCACCGACCGAGCCCGAGCAGCAGCTAGCGCTGACCTGGGTGGCGCCGCTCTGGCAAGTCACGGCAAAGGTCGTGGTGCTGCCTGACAGCGTGATGTCCGAGGGATAGATCGGCTCTGACAGCGTGAGCGTCGTGGTGATCGGCGTCAGGCTGTAAGAGCCAGAGAGGAGCCAGTGGCCAGTATCGGACGGGCTGATCTGACTGTTCGGATCGACGCGCGGGCCGATGGCGATACCGCTTAGCGTCGTGCCCGCCCGGCAGAAGTTATCGCCCAGCTTGCCCAGCCCCATGACGTAGCCGGTCTTGCTGTGAAACGTCAGCGCGATGTCGCCGCTCTTGTAGACCGAGCCGGTGACCGGAATGCGCGAGCCGTCAGCGAGCTTGAGCGATCCACTCAGCGCGCCGTCGCTCAGCGATTCTTCGAGTACGAGCGGACCGGCGAGCCGCAGACCGGCCGAGGGCCCGGCGGTGATATCGACGGAAAAGTCGCTGTATTCGCAGATCCGCGAGGTCGGCGCGCTAGCCATCATCGGCGACGCAGCTCCGCCGCAGCTAGTCAGCAGGCCAGCCAACGCAGTGAGCGACGACAGACGAAACGAAAAATTGACCCAGCGGAGTGAGCTCCAAGAGCGCATGGCAGATCCCCTTTGTGCAGGCCTAAAGTAGTGGGCTCGCGCAGGCGGCACAGAGACGTGCGGGGGGGCGACCGCTTGGGTCCTCCTCGACGCTGACTTCATGCTCGGCCTGCAGTCTAGGTACGGCGTCCGCGACCATGCGGTTTCATGGCAGACAACTTTTTTTCGGTTGCCCTGAGCGCTCGACCCAAGGCAAGGGAGAGGCCGGCCCAGAGCCTTGGCCAACCGTGGCCTTTCCCCTATCAGCCGGGGCGAGTGTGATATAGAAGCGCTTCGCCGCTGCGGCTGATGCGCTCAGCCTGCTGCCAGCCTGGCTGGCGGCTGCGACGACGGCGTACTGCGAGAAAACTAACCTATGGCGTACATCACCTGGCTGCTCCAGCTCATCCGCAACCCTGAGGCCATCATCCAGCAGGCCGGCGCTTATGCCCTTGTCGTGCTCGCGCTCATCATCTTTGCCGAGACCGGCGCGCTGGTGTTCTTCCTGCCCGGCGACTCGCTATTGGTGACCGCTGGCCTGTACGCGGCGAAGGGCAGCCTGGATGTCTGGACGATGAACCTGGTGCTGATTCCGATGGCCATCCTCGGCGATGCGCTGTCGTACTTCATCGGTAACCGAGCCGGGCCGCATCTGTTTAATCGCCCGAAGTCGCGCTTCTTTAACCCCCAGCACCTGCGCGATGCGCACGCCTTTTATGAACGCCACGGCGGGAAAGCCATCATCATCGCCCGCTTCATTCCCATCCTACGCACCTTCGTCCCCGTCGTCGCTGGCGCGGCGCAGATGACCTATACCAAGTTTGCCTCGTACAACATTGTGGGCGGCGCGGCTTGGGTGGCGTCGATGAGCTTGACCGGCTACTTCCTTGGCGCCTTTTTCGAGCGGCTGTTCGGCGTGAAGATCGAGCACCACATCGAAAAGGTCATCATCGTCGTCGTGTTCCTGTCGATCCTGCCGGGCATCCTGGGCTATCTGCAGGCCCGACGAGAGCGCGAGGCACCTTCCTCGAAGGCGGCCTGACAGGGTACAATTCGCGCATGTCTACGGCGGTACCCGGCGAGCTGCTCTTAGTCCTGTGCACCTTCCCCAATCCCGACGATGCGGCAGGGACCGCCGAGCGTCTGGTCTCGGAGGGGCTTGTGGCCTGCGCCAACCTGCTGCGCGAGGTCCGCTCGATCTACTTTTGGGCCGGCGAGATCGTGAACGCCACCGAGGTGCTCTGCCTGTTCAAGACGCGGGCCGATCTGTTCGAAGAGCTCTCGGCGCGACTGCGCGAGCTACACCCCTATGACGTGCCCGAGATCGTCGCGGTCAAGCCGAGTGCCGTCAACGAGCCGTACCTAAACTGGGTGCTTGGCGAGACCAAGAAGCGCTAAGCCCCCGCTGTCCCCTGATGCTGCAAACGAGGCGAACATGAGCGAAGCCACGAGTCAGACTGCCAGCTCTCCTGAGTCCCCCGCCCCCGCCCCGCCGTTTGCCGACCGCCTGCCGATTGGCCTGGCCGGCGAGCGCAAGGCCTTTGCGCTCTTGTGCTTGGCGTTCTACACGGCGTTCTTTGGCCTGCTGTCGCTGCTCTTGTGGAACGCGCCGCCGGATCAGCCGGAAGTGCGCGCTTGGTGGGGCTGCTTTGCGGCCTTTGCCGGCTGCTATGGCCTGGCCTTCTTCGCGCTCGGCGCGGGCTGGTTCTGGGCCCGCTGGTTCGCCATTGGCCTCGGCTATTCCGGCGTCACCGTCGCGTTCTGGAGCATCGTGACCCAGCGCGCCATCGACCCGGTCATCGCCTTTTATGGCGCGACGCACGGCATCATCCTTCTGTTCCTGCAGGGCAAGCACCTGATCGCGGAATTCGACGCCAAGCCGGGCTATCGCAAGACGCTTGGCCTCGATGAAAACGGGGTGCAGCGTATACGGGCGACGGTGACGCGGGCAGCCGCGACGATGCCAACGCTGATCCTCATCGCCCTGGCCCCGCGCGAGGGCGGCGAAGGCCTGCTGGCGGCGGCGCTGGGCATCTTCGGCATCTGGGGCCTGCTGCGGGCGCGCACGCTGGGGGCGCTGGCGCTGCTTTCCGCGGCGCCGCTGACGCTGCTTTCGGCACTGCACGGCCACAGTGTGGCGCAGAGCGGGGTCGGCAGTCTGGTCGCGCCGGACCTGATTCATTTCTTGGCGCTGTCGGCTGGTCTCGTGCTGCTGTCGGCGACCGTGCCCTTCATCCGGCCGATGCTGCGCTTCGTCAGCCGTCCCAGCGCATAGGCCGCGCTGGCCCGGCAAGCTGCTCTCTCCCCTCTGGCACTCCTTGGAAATGACTTCTGCCTCGCTCCTACCGCTGCTCTCGACGCGGCGCATCGTGATCTGTGTTGGCTCGGGTGGGGTTGGCAAGACCACCAGCGCCGCAACGCTAGCGCTCTTGGCGGCGGTCGCCTTGGGACGGCGGGTCTTGGTGCTGACGATCGATCCGGCCCGCCGCTTGGCCGATGCCCTGGGGGTAAAAGCCTTGGGGCACGACATCCAGCGCGTGCCCGATGACAAGCTGGATGCCGTCGCTCGCCGTCGCGGCATCGCTCGCGCACCGGGGGGGACGCTGTCGGCGATGATGCTCGATCAGAAGCGCGCCTTCGACGAGATCGTCCAGCGCTATGCCCGCGATGCCTCGGTGCGCGGCCGCATCTTCGAAAACAGCATCTATCAGCAGATCAGCGCCCGCTTGGCCGGCTCGCACGAGTACGCGGCGATGTCCAAGCTGTATGACTTGGTGCAGGTCAGTCCGCCGCCGTACGACCTCATCGTCCTCGACACGCCGCCGACCGAAAACGCGCTCGACTTTCTGGATGCGCCCGACCGCATAAGCCAAGCCATCGACTCGCCGGCTCTGCAGTGGTTCATCAAGCCCTACCTGCAAGCCGGGAGCTGGAGCCTACGCCTCGTCGGGGTCGGTGGCGCCTTCGTGCTGCGCGGCCTGTCGCGCTTCGTCGGCTCGACCTTCCTGCAGCAGATGGCGGAGTTCTTCGTCGAGTTCAGCGAGGTCACGGCCGGCTTCCGCGAACGCGCCGAAAAAGTTCGCAGCCTGCTGCGCAAGCCCGACGTCGCCTTCGTCCTGGTCTGCAGCCCCGAGCAGCTATCGATCGAGGAAGCCCTGTACTTCCACGGCCGCCTGCGCCGCGCCGAGATGCCGCTCGGTGGAGTGGTCGTCAATCGCGTTCACTCCGCTGGTCCCGAGCTACCGGCGAGCTTCGCCGAAGACGTCCGGCATCAGCCCGCACTGCGCGGTCTATTGCCGGAAGACCTGCGGCGCTTCATCGACGACTTGGTCCGCACCTACGATGAACAGCAGACCTTGGCGCTGGCCGACCAGGCCGCGATCCGCGACTTGCAGCGCCAGGTGCGAGGGCAGGGCCTAGGCAGCCCCGACGCCGTCCCGCTGTGCACGGTGCCGATGTTCGATAGCGACATCCACGACGCCGAGGGCATCGCTCGCATCAGCGAGTACCTGGCGCCGCAGCCTGCCCCGGCTTCCCCCGTCGAGCACCGTCCATAGCGCGCCCGCTGGCAGCCCGGCCCGCGGCCCGGCCGGCAGCTGGGGTAAAGGGACCGATCTCTTGTCTTGTATTGAGTACTTGACATCGCAGATCTTGCGGGACATCGTCCCTGGGCAATGCTCTCGCTGCGAGACTCGCCGTCACAACCCTTAGGAGCGCTCGCCGCGCCGATCCTGGCAGTGCTGCCAGCCCAAGCGTCGGCGCAGTCTCCGGTGCGGGCGCTCGTCACCGAGCTCGGCGGGCCCTATGTCGAGGTGCACAATGCCGAAGAAGCGCTCTCGGCCGTGCAGCGCGATCGTCCCCTGCTGCTGCTGATCGACCTGTGCAGCGGCGATAGCGGCGAGCGGCTGCTACGCGGTCTGCGCGACGGATCGGATCGGGTGAGCCGGATCCTGGCTCCCCTCCTGGGCGATGCGCCGCTCTTGGCCTTCATCCCAAACCCCGATCCGGAGCTCGCTCGGCGCGCCTATCTCGACGGGGCAAGCGACGTCTTATGTCAGGCGCTGGGGCGCGATGTGCTGTCGAGCAAGGTGCGGGCCTGGCTGCGGCTCGCCGAGCGGGCCCAGCGGCTGATGGCGCTGCGCGACTTTGCCCACGAAGCCCGTCACCCGATCACCGCGATTGGGGCCGCCGCCCATATGCTGATCTCCGACGTCGCGCTGTCGGCCCGTGATGAGGGTGAGCGGCGTCGGCTCAGCCAGACCATCCTGTCCGAGTCCGAGCGCATGGGGCGCATGGTCGAGCACTACCTCGATGCCGATCCCAGCCTGCGCATTGGCGACGCACCGCTCACCGAAGCGCCGCTCGATCTCATCCGTAACCTTCTTTCCGTCAATCTCGGCGGAGAGCAGCGTCGGCGCGTGACTCTCTACGCCACTGGCGAGATTCCCGATCTCGCGGTCGAGCCGGATCACCTGCGACAGATGCTGCTCAACCTCGTCGAAAACGCGCTCACCGCAACCGCCGGGGGTGGTGAGGTCGGGGTCGAGGTGATGGTCGATGCGGCAGGGGCAGCGGTGGCCGTACGCGACAACGGCGTCGGCATCTCTCCCGACGATCTGTCGCGCATCTTTGAGGATGGCTTTACAACGGCCAGCGGGGGAGAAGGCGCCCTCGCCAGCGGTCGCGGCGGCAGCAACCCCAACCTCGGGGGCTCGCGCCGTCGGGGTCTGGGGCTGGGCATCACGCAGCGCCTGTGCCTGGGGGCTGGCGGTCGCCTGTCCGTGCACAGCGAAGCGGGTCGTGGCTCGGTCTTCGTCATCTGGCTACCCCGTCCGCGCGCGTAGATTCGGCACAGGATATTGCCTCGCACTGGCTCGCCGCAGTAAAGTGCGCGGCCATGCGCAAACTTTCCTTCGTCTCGTCGTTTCCCTCGTGCGGCCTTGGTATTTCGCTGTGGGCCGCGCTGCCGTTGTCGCTGACCCTGCTCGGCTGTCCGTCGGACAAGGTCACCCCACCGGCCAGTAGCCCGGCTAGTAGCCCCAGTGCGGCGACGCCGGCCGCTACCACTACGGCCCAGGCGGCTCCGCCCGCCGCGGATGCGCCCGATCCCAACGACCTCCCGGCCCCCGCCGATGTCGCGGCTGCCCCGGCCGATGCCGAGGCGCGTCCGTCGGGTCTCAAGAGCAAGGTGCTGCAGAAGGGCACCGGCACCGAGCATCCCAGCGCCGAAGACACCGTCAAGGTTCACTACACGGGCTGGATGACCAACGGCAAGATGTTCGACAGCAGCGTCAAGCGCGGCATGCCGACCGAGTTCCCGCTCAACGGCGTCATCCCCGGCTGGACCGAGGGTGTTCAGCTGATGGTGGTCGGCGAGAAGCGCCGCTTCTGGATCCCCGGCAACCTGGCCTACGGCGAGACCGCGCGTCGTCCCGGCATGCCGTTTGGCACCCTGGTCTTCGATGTCGAGCTGATCAGCATCAAGAGCGCGCCCAAGCCCATCCCGGCTCCCGCTGACGTTGCCGCCGCGCCGAAGGACGCCAAGAAGACCGCCTCGGGCCTGGCCTACAAGGTGCTGCAGAAGGGCACCGGCACCAAGCACCCGCTGGCTTCGAACCAGGTCTCGGTCCACTACACCGGCTGGACCACCGAGGGGAAAATGTTCGACAGCTCGGTGATGCGCGGCGAGCCGACCAGCTTCCCGCTCGACGCCGTCATCAAGGGCTGGACCGAGGGTGTGCAGCTGATGGTTGAGGGGGAAAAGACCCGCTTCTGGATCCCCGCCAACCTCGCCTACGGCGAGAACCCGCGCCCCGGTGCGCCTAAGGGCATGCTGGTGTTCGACGTTGAGCTGCTGAAGATCCTCAACTAGCAGCGCCGCAGCTTGCGGCTCAGCACGGCTGTTCATAGCGGTTGACTTGGGGGGGGAGGCCGCTGTACTTCGGGGGGCACATGCACTCGCTCTCTGACTCGCGAACGAAGCGCTTGCTGGACTTGGTTGTGCTTTTGCTCGACGCGCGACGGCCGATTTCCCTGGCCGAGCTGCGCGAGCAGTTTGGTGAATATCGCACCGCCAAGCCAGAAGCCGGAGCCCGCGCCTTCGAGCGCGATAAGGCCACGCTGCTGGAGATGGGCGTGCCGCTGCGCTTCGTGACGCAGGAAGAGGACTCGGAGACGCCAGCCGAGGGCGGCTATCTCATCGATCGCCAGCGCTATCGGCTGCCCGAGATCAACCTCACCGCCGATGAAGTCGCGGTGCTAGTGACCACCGCCGCCGCCGCGCGCAGCCAGAACGAGTTTCCCTATCGCCACGCCGCTGAGATGGCGATGCGCAAGCTGATGTTCGACCTGTCGGGCATGTCGGGGAAGCCGCGGCGGCGTCCCAAGCCCAAGTCCAGCTCTGCCCCCGCCCCCGGCCCGACGGGAAACGAGGTCGTGCTGCACCTGCCGACGGTGTACCGCACCGGCGCGCTCAGCGAGCACCTGGAGCAGATTCAGGAAGCGGTGCATCTGCGCAAGCACTTGACCTTCGAGTACGACGCGCACCGTCCCGGCTCGCATGCTCCGGTGCCGTTTGCTGCTCCAGCGACGGCCGCGGCGGTGTCGGGCGATGGCCTGCCCGGCGACAGCGATGGCGAGCTTCCGGCGGCGGGCAGCAACGAGCCGCGCGAGGTCGATCCCTACGGCCTCGTTTATCGTCAGGGCGCCTGGCTGCTCGTCGGGTTTTGCCACCGCGCCCAGGCCATTCGTCGCTTCCGCGTCGATCGCATCCTCAAGCTGACCGTCGCGCCGCGCCCGCGTACGCCCGACTTCGACGTGCCCAGCAACTTTTCGCTGCACGAGCAGGGCGCCATCTCGCCCTGGCGCTTCGAGCGCGAGCCGTCGCTGCGCGCCCAGCTATGGGTCAGCGCCGATACGCCCTGGGTCGCGGAGGAAGACTTCGGGTCGGCCGTGCGCACCCCGGCCGATTCGCGCGGCAAGCCCGGCACCCTGGTCGAGTTTGACTGTCGCAATCCCGACTACGTCGTAAGCCGCGTGCTCTCGGCCGCCGGCAGCTTGGTTCTGGTATCGCCGCCCATCTTGCGTCAGCGCATCCGCGAAGCCGCCGCCACGCTGGCCCGTCGCAATGGCGAGGCCACCAGCCAGCCCAACGCCGTGTCGACCGCTGCTTCCGAGCTTGCCTAGGAACCGCCATGGAAAACAACGGCCGTCTACGTCGTCTGCTGTATCTCGTTCCATCGGTGCTCGCCCGGCAGGGCATCCCGCTCTCTGAGCTCGCGCGCGAGCTGGACATCGACGAAGCGACGCTGCGCGAGGACATCGAGCTCTTGTCCATGGTCGGTCCGCCGGCCGGGGGGCCCGACGAATTCCTGCTGATCACCGTCGATGATGACGACGGCTGCGTCTACGCCGATCTGCCGCAAGGACTGACGCGACCGCTGCGCCTGACCGCTGCCGAGGCCTTCTCGCTGAGCCTAGGTCTACGCGCGCTGTCGGGCTCGGGGCTGCGACCGTATGAAGATGCGGTGGCCCGCCTGCTCGCGAAGATCCGCGCCGCACTTGGCGAGGCCTCGCCCGAGCTCCTCAAGCTGGAGCGCGAGTCGGTCATCGAGACCGAGGATCATCACCGCCTGGCGATCCTCAGCGATCTGCACCAGTCGATCACGGCGCACCGCGCGCTGCAGATGGTCTATCACTCCGCGACGCGGGGAGCGACTGAGCTGCGCGGCATCGATCCCTACGCCCTGCTGAATCATCGCGGGGTCTGGTACCTCGTCGGTCGCTGCCATCGCCACAACGAGCCGCGCCTGTTTAAGGTCGAGCGCATCGCCAAGATCACGCCGCTTGGCGACGAGAACACGCCGCCGTTTGTCGTGCAGCCGGGCTTCGATGCCGAGAAGTTTCGGCGCGATCATCTGTTCGTGCCCGAGGCCGCCCACCCGCGCATCCACCTGCGCTTCGATCCAGCGCTGTCCTATGAAGTTCGCACGCGCTTCGATCCGGCGCGCGTGACGCAGAACCGCAGTGGCGGCTCCGATGTGGTCATCGAAAACCCGCTGTCCGACTGGCTGGTCAACTGGGTCCTCAGCTTCGGCGCCGGCGTCGAGGTGCTGGAGCCGGCAGAGCTTCGGCAGCAGGTGGCGACGCGAGCCCTGCAGATTGAGCGTTTGCATCGTCCGGATGAGGGTTTGGCTTCGGCTTAGGGGCGGTTAATAAGCAAAGAGAAGGTGTCTAAATTTGCCCTGATTTTTAATTAGGGGGGCGTTGTTGGGGCGGTTCGCAGGCGTCACCTAGTCAGCACGGGGCGGATTCCCGCAGAATGGGGGGCATGCTGCGACTGCATATCACTGGGGTCGGGGATGCGTTCACCGAGCGTTATCACAACGCTAGCTTCTGTATCGAAGAGACGACGAGTGGGGTGCGGCTGCAGATCGACTGTCCGCCGGCCTTTCCCCGTGTGCTCGCCGATTATCGTCGTCGTCGCGTGGCGGCAGGGCAGGCGGCAGCGGGGGGCGACCTGGGGATCGCCACCATCGATGCGTTGCTGCTGACGCACCTGCATGGTGATCACTGTGGGGGCACGGAAGCGTATCTGTACATGCGCCGCTTTCTTTTGGGCCGCAAGCCGACGCTGCTGGGCGCGCCAGAGGTGCTGGATGGGCTGTGGCCGGGGCGCCTGGCGGGAGGGATGGAGCGCCTGCTTTTGAGCGTGCCGACCTGGGATGCCGCGGCCCTTGCCGCCCGTCGCGAGTCGCCGCCGAGCGAGCCCAGCGACGATCGGGAGTTTGTGCGGAGTCCGGGCGGGCCGCTGGTCGCGCTGGGGCTGCTCGACTACTGCGAGCGGCAGGATCTGCTGCCGGGGGTGACTCGGCTCGGGCCGCTGCGCATCGAGCGCCGCTTTACCCGCCATCACATCCCGACGACGGCCATTCGCGTCTCGCTGGAGGGGCGGGCGCGACCGCTCTTTGGCTACAGCGCCGATACCGCCTTCGATCCCGAGCTTATCGACTGGCTCTCCGAGGCGGATGTCGTCATCCACGAGACCAACTACGGCACCCATACGCCGCTGGCCAGCCTGCTCTTGCTGCCGGCCGAGCTACGCGCACGCATGCGCCTGATTCACTATCCCGATGACCTGGATCCGACGGGGAGCCCGATCACCTGCCTGCACGAGGGCCAAGTCGTCGAGCTCGGCTGAGTCCAGCGACGGCCCGCGGGGTGTGCCCCAGCCCAGCCGGGGAGCGGAAGAGGTCAGGGGGCGGAAGGCCGGTAAACCTGCGAAAATTGTCAAATTTTTGGATTCTATTGTGTGGCTGACCTCGCTATGCTCAACGAGCAATGGTTGGCTCAATTACACTTCTGTCCGCCGTGCTGTCGCTGCTGCCCCCCCCGGCTGCGCCAGCCAGCCGAGGATCAGGGGACGAGCCGCGCGGCCGGATTGGCTGGGTCGAGGCCTCTCGCCATGCGTCGCGCCTGTACGCCGAGCGCGGCCTAGTTCCCGAGGCGGTGCTGGGCGTCGCGCACGAGCAACCGCAGCCGCTAGCGGTGGTGCCGATCGACGATCACGGGCATGCACGGGCTGAAGTGCGGGCCGCCCAGGCCTTCTTCCGCATGGCCGAAGCGGCGCGGCGGGCCGGCCTTGAGCTACAGGTCAGCAGCGGCTTCCGCTCGCACGAAGAGCAGGCCGTGTTGTTCGATCTCTATCGGCGTGGGCGGGGGCCCTTGGCTTCGCGTCCGGGGCACTCGAACCACCAGAGCGGGCATGCCCTGGATCTTGAGACGCGCTCGCTGAAGGTACGCAAGTGGCTGCGTCGTTACGCCGAAGACTTCGGTTTTCTGCGCACCGTCCCCTCTGAGCGCTGGCACTTCGAGTACTGGGGTCGCGGCGAGTAACCGGGCTGGGCGTCGGTGGGGGCAGACTGCCGCCGCCGCGCTCTTTCAGCAGACACCCGCCGAGGCCGATCTCCCTACCGAGAAGAAGACGAGGGCCCCGTCTTGGCCGAGAGCCTGGCTGATGCCGACCTTGTGTCGGCACCCACGGCTACTGCGTCAGAAACGCATGCAGGAACGGGCTCGCGTTGCCCATGGCGTCGGGCGCTGTTGCGCTGGCAGCGACCAGGGCGCCTCTCGCACGATCCTGCGTCATACCCACGGCCAATGCTCGCACTGTCTCGACGGTGGCCGGAAGCTCGGTTGCCCAGGCCTGGAAGGGCGGCGTGGCATCGTTAGTCGTCTGCCACACAGTCAGGCGGGGGCCACTACCCGTGACGACCTCGGCTCGCCCATCGCGATCGAGGTCTCCCAGCGCGAGCGCAAAAGCGGCGGTGCTGCCAAGCGCCCGCTGCCAAGCCGTCGACATCCCCGCATCGTACTGCCAGTCTCGGGGCGCAGCCTGTCCGAGATAAACGCTCACATCTTGCCCGGCTGCATCTTGATGCAAAACGACGAGGTCCGTCCGACCGTCGGCGTTCAGGTCGCCGGCCGCCATCAGCACCTTCTGAGCGCGCTGCACCGTCGGCTGGCCGCTAGGCGCTGCCCAGTAAAGGGGCGGCGGACTTGTGCTCTCCTGCGACAGCGCGGCCGAAAGCAGGGTGCCATCCGCCAGCACGACAGCGGCCCGGTCGGCGGCGGGTGTGACCGCAAACGCCTTGTAGTCGAGGGGTACGAGCTTGTTGAGCACGCCTGCGCTCGCCGGGTTGACGCAGTCGGACTGCTTCGTCGCGAGCAGCGGGCAGCTTTACACCGCCATACCCAAGGGCATGCCGGTCGTGCTCGAAGCGACGACCTCTAGCCAAACCACCCGCTCCTGCGCGAAGGCCGCCGTCGGCAGTGCCGTGTTCAGCGCGCTCTCAAAGACAAAGCCCATCGGCGGGCTGTCCTGCGTGAGCAACGCGTTCGTGAGGGTGTACTGCCCAAATCGCTTCTTCAGCGTCATGGCCTCATCGGCGGCTCGCAGCCCAAGCCAGCGGCCGCCGGTAAAGCCCAGCCCCTCAATCATCGGCAGGACCGCTGAGGTCGAGATGGGCGACGGGTTGAGCAGCGTCCGTAGCCCCACCGGCCCGGCCTCGGCCTGGCGCCGGATTCGGACCATCCCCGTCGCATCTGCATCGACATACTGCAGCGTCAGATTTGCATTGAATGGCACAGCTCCGAAAGCCATCGCCACTTTCGGTTCAACATCGATAGTAAAGTATCGCGAATTTTGCGATACAGAGTCGGCAATTATACATGGCTCTGACTTATTCTCAGATAACTTGATTTTATATAAATCAATATCCTGACTGATCGCGGAAGAATCATCATTCTGATGCGTTAGTGTTAATTTTTTCGGTATCAGTGTGGTGTAATTAGAAACGCGGCCATGAATTTGTCCGCCAGTCTTCTTATCCAAGATCTGATTTTCGCAGAGCTGCACGATCAGTGGGTCGCAGCCTTGGTCACAGTCGGCCTTGGTCTGCGGAGCGCAGCTGGCTAGGCTGATGAATAACGGTGCCGCTGCCCAGCCACCTCCCTGCTTGCCGTATCTGAATGCCATGGTCGGTTATCGCCTAATTAAGATGTGCCGATGAAAAGAGCGCGATCCCCAACGCCAGCCCCAGATTGGAAGCCGCGAAGCCGAACGCGAACTGATCGGTTGTGTTGTAACGGCAAGGTTGATTGGGAAGCTCGCCCAGACTGCACTCTGCGCTCCCCGTCGGTTTGCCATCTTGTGCCGCGTACCATGCCGATATGCCCAAGCCGACCAAGCCCAGGGCGGCAGCGGCGACTCCCAGGCCACGCCGAGTATTCCAAAACGGGGCGCGCCGCTCCGCTCGCGGGGGGGTCTGCAGAGCGGTCGGTGCGGCCGCAGGCTCTGGTTTCTCGGCGATGCTGGGGGTCTCCGTCGAGCCGGCACCGGCCGCAGCGCCGCTGGCATCGGCGAAGGCCAGCTCAGCCAAGCGCGACAGCGGACCCCCGGCCGGCACTTCCGCCCCATCCGAGCGAGCGCTGTGCCCCGGGTGGGCTGAGGAGAGGTCTGGTCTTGGCCGACCCGCACCGGCCGCATCGACTTGCGATGCCGCTGGCGTCCGCTCGACGACCGCCCCGGGATCTAACGGTACGGGCGGTAGCGGGCCTTCGGTCGGGGCTCTCTGCGCTGCGAGGCCGGATGATGCTCTGTCGCTGGGATCTGCAGACGCGATGCCCGACCACAGCAGGCAGATCAGGCAGAGCGAGGTAGCGGTAGCCATCAAGGAACGGTGTGCTGACATCTCCGTATTCTCTCGTTCGTTCGACGCTGCAATCGGACCTTCGGGAGTGCTTCTCGACAACCAGACTGACCTGTTTCACAGCGCAGTCGCGCTAGACCCTGGCATCATACCGCGCAGTGTAGTGCAGCCGAAATCATTGATCATGATATTGCCGTTAATAAGGTCGGTTTTGACGCCGTTTAGATATTTACGTAAGACGGAACCATTTTGGCCTTGTCCGCGATAGTAAATGGCGCCCTGGGAATCAGACTGCACGGGGGGATTGCTGGCGGCGGTGGGGTTGCTGTTCCAGTCGATGCTCTGTAGTTCGCTGTCAATGCAGCTGGGCGTGCCATCCCCTGGGGGATCGACGAGGAGCCGCCACAGGCGAGGAGCGTGCCCAGCGTCGCGTTGAGCCAGGCGGTGCCCAGGACTCCACATCGGAAGTTCAGCATGTCAGCCTCCATGAAGTGCGCGGGGTTTCGTGCTACCCCGACAGGGTGGGCACGCGCTCGGCATCGCTCGCCGGGTCGCCGCGACACCGCCCCATCGCCGCGGGAACTGCATAAGACGAGGCTACTTCACGATGCGCACACTTCCGCTTGCTGTGTTTTGTCTGGGACTGGCTACGCTACTGACAGCGACGGGCGAGGCCCAGACGGTGGCCCCCAGCCGACCGAATCTGACGCGGCCGCTCGCGTATCCGCCGGCCCCGCGCGGTCAGGTGGTCGATACGCTGCACGGCCAGGCGATCGCCGATCCCTATCGCTGGCTCGAAGACCTGGGCTCGGCAGCCACAGCCGCCTGGGTGGCGGCGGAAAATGCGCTGACCACCGGCTATCTGGCGGGGCTGCCGGGGCGAGCGGGTCTGCACAGCCGACTGGCGGCGCTTTCCAGCGTCGATTCGTTCCGGCTGCCGCAGGGGCGCGGCGGTCGCTACTTCTGGCTGCAGCAAGACGCCGGGCAGGATCACCCGGTGCTGCGTTTCGCCTCGTCGCTGTCCGGCGCATCGCAGGGCCTGCTAGACGGCAACGCGATCGCCGCTTCCGGCAAGGGGGTGCTGGGCGACTTCGTGGTCAGTGAATGCGGGGCGCGCTTCGCCTATGGCTTGGCGGCGGGCAGCGGGGACTGGCAGACCTGGCACCTGCGCGATGTCGGGGCCGAAAAGGATCTGCCCGACGAGCTTGCGCACATCAAGTACTACCCGCCCGCCTTTACGACCGATGGCCGCGGCCTTTACTACAGCCGCTTTCCGGCCCCGCCCGCCGGGCGCGAGCTGGTCGAGACCGACCACGACCACAAGGTCTACTTCCACCGCCTGGGCACCCCCAGTGGGAGCGATGTCGTCGTCTACGCCAGACCCGATCAGCCGTCGTTCCAGTTCGAGCCGAGCGTGACCCGCGATGGTCGCTACCTGATCATTACGATCGGTGACGGCCAGGTCGGCGACAGCAGCCGCGAGCAGATCGCCTACCTCGATCTCAGCAAGCCCGGCCAGGCGCCGACGCTGCTGGTCGACACCTTCGAAGCCGAGTTCCTGTTTATCGGCAACGTCGGGCCGCGCTTTTTCTTTCAGACCACGCTGGGGGCGGCCAAAAAGCGCATCGTGGCCATCGACATCGGAAAGCCTTCGCGCAGCGCCTGGCAGGAGATCGTCCCCGAGGGGCGCTGGGTGATTGACGGCGCAGCGATGGCGGCGGGACAGCTCTTCGTGACCACCCTGCAGCACGCGCACAGCGTCGTCACGGCCTATGACCTGGCCGGTCGGAAAGTGCGCGAGGTGCCGCTGCCCGGCCTGGGCAGTGTGCGCGGCTTTCAGGGCGGGCCCCGCGATCGCGAGACCTTCTTCCTATTCACCGGCTTCACCACGCCGATGAGCATCTATCGTCACGAGCCAGCGAGCGGCAAGACCGAGCTATGGCGCGGTCCCAAGGTGCCGTTCGCCCCCGAGGCGCTGGAGACCACGCAGGTCTTCTTCCCGAGCCGCGATGGCACGCAGATTCCGATGTTTCTCACCCAAAAAAAGGGACTGCCCAAAGATGGCGCACGCCCGACGCTGATTCGGGGCTACGGCGTGGGTGGCCTCTCGCAGACGCCATTTTTCGATCCGTCGATGATCGCCTGGATTGAGCGCGGCGGCATCTACGGGGTCGTCAATATCCGCGGCGGGGGCGAGTATGGCGAGGCCTGGCGAATCGCCTCGGAGCGCACCCGGCGGCGCACCGGCATCGACGACTTCATCGCGGCGGGTGAGTGGCTGATCAAAAATGGCTACACCGCGACAGCGCACCTGGGAGCGTTCGGCGGCTCGGGGGGCGGCATGCTGGTGGGGTCGGTGGCGGTGCTGCGTCCCGATCTGTTTGGCGCCATCGTGCCGCTGGTTGGCGTTCACGATCTGCTGCGCTTTCACCTGTTCGGACAGGGCGCGGGCTGGCAGGCCGGCATCGGCTACGTCAACGACCCCGCAGACTTCCGCGCGCTCCTCGCCACCTCGCCGCTGCACAATGTCCGGGCCGGGACCCACTATCCGGCGATGCTGCTCATCACCAGCGATCACGACATCCGGGTGGCGCCGCTGCACTCGTACAAGTTCGCGGCAGCGCTGCAGGCCGCGCAGGCAGGTCCCGCCCCGGTGCTGCTGCGCGTCTTTGCCGACTCTGGACATTTCGGCGGCAGCAGCCTGTCGCAGCGCATCGAGCAGCGCGGTGAATACCTGCTGTTCTTCGCCCACGCGCTCGGTCTGCCGCTGCCCTAACAGCGTCCGTCACCGCAGCCGCAAAGCGCGCTTCACATCGCCACAACCAAGCGCGCGTCGGGAACCTCATCTGGTACCCGGTCTCATCGAGATCTGCGAGTCCGGCCAGCCGCTCGACGGCACCCCGTACATCATCATGCCGTCCCGGCTGGCATCACCGGCATTAGAAGACGCTTAGGAAGGCCAGCAGGTCGGCTTTCTGCTGCGGGGTGAGTGACTCCGCGGGGAGTCCGGGCGATTCAGGCGGGCTCACGCGGGGCAGGCCCAGCGCGGGGATCTGCGGCAGGATGTCGCGGCTGTAGGTGTTGATGACGTCGGCCAGGGTGGCATGGCTGTTGTCATGCATGTACGGCGCGGTGAAGGCGACGCCGCGGAGCTGCGGAATGTCGAAGGCCTCGAAGTCGGCCGGATCGCCGGTGATCAGGCAGCGTCCGGGATCGGTCGACCACCACTGCGGCGCACGGTTGGGGCCGACGATCGGTGCCCCGGTCTGCGGGTTGAGGGCCGGTTGGGGATCGAAGGGCTGACCGCTCGCAGTCACCGGAAGCGGCGGTAGCTCGGTGACTGCGGTGCTGCGCGTCCCGTCGCTGTAGAAGCGCAAGCGGTAGCGCGGCAGCTCGACACCGGCATTGAACGCCGGGAACTGTCCGATCTGTCCGCGGTACGAGGCGAAGGCAAAGCCCACGTTGAGGAACTCGTCGGTGGGGTGCGGGTTCGGCACCGGCGTCAGGCCCTGCCCGGCGACGTTTTGGAAGATCAGGTTGCCGCTCGGCTGTAGCGCAAAGAACAGCTGATCATGCGCTGCGCGATTTGTGATCACGGTATCCGTTGCGCTGCCGTGACAGCCGGTACAGGCCTGGTTGTAGACCGCGCGTCCCCGCTGCTGCTCGGCGGAAAGCGGCATGCTGGCCTCGGGATCGGGGATGTTGGCCAGGGCGACGCCGGCTTCGAGCTGGTCGGCGACAAACTTGGCGCGATCCGACGAAAACAGCGTCTGCTCAAAGGCGGCGATGAGGTTCTGCTCGCCCTTGCCCACCGCGGTGCGGATCTGGCTGTGGTCGCGCAGCGCGCCCAGCGCCTGCTGCTGCAGCGTGGCCGCGCGTCCGTCGTACAGGAAGCCCGCGGTGTAGGCCGTGTTTTCGACCGTGGGCACGCCGCGCCAGACCGAGATGGTGCGCCCCGGCGGAGTCACCACCTGGCCCGCCGTATCGATGAGGTCGACATTTTCCGGCAGCGGCAGCGTGATGCGGACCAAGCCCTTGAGCAGGTGCTGATAGGTCGGTACCGCCGCCGTCGGGTCATCGGCATCGATGGCGTTGAACAGCGGATCGTTCGGGTCCTGCGCCAGTCGGGCCGCGACGCTGGTCGGGGACAGCGCGGTGTGCTCGCTCTGCGGGTGACAGGTGGCGCAGGAACGGCCATTGGTCAATGAGAGCGCAAAGTCAAACAGCGGCTGACCCGCCAGCGCCTGCCCCGGAGTCACCCGCTGGCTTACGCCATCTAGGTCCTCGGGGCCGGCCGGGGGGCCGGAACAGCCGGCCACGCCCAGGGCCGCCCATAAGAAGACAGATTTCGCAATATAGATGTGACGTTGCATTCTGAACTGACTCATAAACAGCTCCTTTATCCGCCCATGCGGGGCCCCGTCAGGTACGCGTCGTGCAATATGCCGACAAGGTACGGTATCAGATAACGCGATCACAGACTGCGAATACAGCCTAATAGGCACTGCGACATGTACACCGGTGATGGGCGGGGAATGCCCCGTATCCTGATATGGCGAGCGCCGTCCTACACGGACCACTGCGGAAGCGCGATTACGAGCATCACCGTCAGTCACCTCGCAGCGTCTGCCGTGGCGGATGCGAACTTAGGCTGTCTAATTAGTAATCATCCAATTATGGATTATGGGTTTTTGGAAATCATCTCTCTATCTGTCTGATTATTAAACAAATCTGGCCGCATCACATGTCGTGGTCATTGACAGCGGCCATACCCACATCCGGACGTTCCGCGGCCTCAGCCAGTCGGACTGGGCAACCCAAAGCGTAAGATCGAGCGCCGCCGCCGCGTGCGCAATGAAGCCGAAGCGGCCAGGCCTGTCATCGACTGCCGCCTGGCCTATTGCCGGTGACCTCAGCTCCCGAGCGCAGGCCCTTGGCGCGCGGAGTGCACCGCGGTGGCGCTGGCAACAACCGCCGCGACCCATTGTCGGTTAGCGACTCGATCGACACGCGATCGGCGGGCGGCCAGCTACTGCTCAACGTTCTTTTGCCCGTCGCAAAGTGGGAACGCGAGGCGATCAGCGAGCGCCCTCACATACCGCCTACGCGAGGATCTTGGTGACGACGCCCGCGCCGACGGTCCTGCCACCTTCACGAATGGCGAAACGCATCTGCTCCTCAAGCGCAACGGGGGCGACGAGCTCGATCGACATCGTGACGGTGTCGCCCGGCATCACCATCTTCACGTCTTCGGGCAAGTTGACGCTGCCGGTCACGTCGGTCGTCCGGAAATAAAACTGCGGGCGATAGTTGGTGAAAAAGGGAGTGTGCCGCCCCCCCTCTTCCTTCTTGAGAATGTAGACTTCCCCGAGGAACTTCGTGTGCGGCGTGATGCTGCCGGGCTTCGCGATTACCTGGCCCCGCTCGATATCTTCCTTGTCGATACCGCGCAACAGGCATCCGACGGTGTCGCCCGCCTGCCCCTGATCAAGCAGCTTGCGGAACATCTCAACACCCGTCACCACGCTTTTCTTGACGTCACGGAAGCCGACAATCTCGACCTCCTCGCCGACCTTGATCACACCACGCTCGATGCGACCGGTGGCCACGGTACCGCGGCCCTTGATCGAAAAGACGTCTTCGACCGCCATCAGAAACGGCTTGTCGATATCGCGCTGCGGCTCGGGGACGTAGCTGTCGAGCGCATTGAGCAGCTTGGAAATAGATTCCTCCCACTTGGCATCGCCCTGCAGGGCCGGCAGCGCTGCACCGCGGATGACGGGAGCGTTGTCGCCGTCGAAGCCGTGCTTGCTGAGCAGCTCGCGGACTTCCATTTCGACCAGATCGAGCATCTCGGGATCGTCAACGGCGTCGCACTTGTTAAGAAACACGACCAAGTAGTTCAGACCGACCTGACGGGAGAGCAGCACGTGCTCGCGGGTCTGTGGCATCACGCTGTCGAGCGCCGATACGACCAGAATGGCCCCGTCCATCTGCGCGGCGCCGGTGATCATGTTCTTGATGTAGTCCGCGTGGCCAGGGCAGTCGACATGGGCGTAGTGGCGCTTGTCACTCTGGTACTCGACGTGTGCGGCGGAGATGGTCACGGTTTTTGTCTCATCGCGCACCGTACCGCCCTTGGCGATGTCGGCGTACGAGATGACGGTCGCCATCTTCCTTTTCGCTTGCACCTTGACGAGCGCCGCGGTGAGGGTGGTCTTGCCGTGATCGATGTGTCCGATCGTGCCGACGTTCACATGCGGTTTGGTCCTGGCGAATTTTTCCTTAGCCATATGCGTGGTCCCCCATTGATATATCTTCGTTATGCCCCTTTTGTATGGGGCAGTCTATTGGCCTATTTTGCGTCGCACTATTCTTTACCAATCCCAGGTATAGGGCATCGTGCCAGATGCCCAACCCCGGTGAGATAGTCAAAACTACGATCGGCTTACTCGTCTATGGAACAATGAAGTTCGCCCGGCCAGCGCCACGGGTTCGCTGGTGATGAAGACCGACGTGTCGTTGTATGGCGGATTCGCTGGCTGTGAGACCCAACGATCCGATGGGCGGTACAAGGCGAACATCGCCATCATTGACGGAGCCAACGCTCGTGGTGCGGGCACGCCCGCGTACCCCGTGATCATCGGCGCGGACAACGCCACGCTGGATGGCTTCGTTATCCATAAACCACCATGCGAGCGGCGGCATGCTGGTCCTCAAGGGGGCCGGCGGCATGGACGACACCGCTGTTTCGCCAACCGTACGGAACTGCACGTTCCGCAATAACCGTGGGGCAGCCTTGGCCCGCGCAATGATCAACAGCAGCTCCTCGGCGATCGTGGACCAATATGTCTTCCATAACAATAATGCCAACAGCGCAGTATTGATAGGAAGAACACGCGCTGGAATCGCGTCCGGGCCTGGGGATGCGGCTGGTGTGCGGCAGCTGTTTGAATGTGCCCAGGGGATCCCCTAGGGTGATTCTTCGCCCTAGAGCCCCCCCTCCACGCGCTGGTGGGCGCCCGGCCCGCTCGAAGGTCGCTAGTTTCTACGCCCTGGAGGTTCGCGCGGCGAGAGGGAAAAGCCTTTTCCTACACCGAAAATGTAGATTGCTTCATCAACATCCTCGGATCTACCATCCGAGCGCTTTGTACTGGACCCTAATAACCGCTCACAAGGAGAACTACTCATGAGTCTACGTCTGATGCTGCGTTCCTTGTTGGTCAAGTCCCAAAGAACGACCTCGTCTGGCGCGAAATCGCCGAACAATCTGCCAAACCGTGATTCGCGGCGATTCATGGCAGGGTTGGCGATCTTTGTTGGGCTAAGTGGATTGTGGGTAGGCCAAGCAGCAGCGGATTGCCCTGATGTGCCCATCTCTTGCGACTACGGCGCAGTCGGCTGGCAGGGGCAGTGCTATTCATTCCCCGTTTGTCAGGACTGTGGCCCGGCACAGTGTCCACACGTTCTGCCAGATTATAGGTTCTTGCCCTTTCTAATTGATGAAAGTAAATGTCCAGAAGCAAAAACCCGAGCCAGCGATGGTTGCAGCAATCCGTCGAGCGATCCGGCCTCAGCGGTCTACAATGATGTATTCAAAATCGCGTGTGATGCCCATGATGTATGCTACAGCAGTAAAGGGGTTCCAAAGGTCCTGTGTGACATAAACTTCTACCAGAATATGTCATTTATCTGCCGAGACTTCTACAAAGGAGTAGTCAATACCGCCCAGCGTTTTAGCTGCCTCGCCGCGGCTGGTATCTACGCAGACGCTGTGTCGCTAACGCCACAAGGCGCGCAGGCGTATAGTGATGACCAGGATTGGGCTAATAAGTGTTGCGCAGTACATGGCACGGTAAAGGACTGTCCGGGCTATAAAAAGCCTTAGCAGCGTGTTGCAAAAGTAGCCGAGGACCCCGAGCTGTAAGGGTGCCGCGGGGGCCCACAGCCGCCAGGCTGGGGAGAGCGTCCTGCGGGATGTGAGGGTCCAGAGCCAGCCGCGGCTGCAGCGGGCTGCGTCATCGAGAAACTTCAAGAGGTGCACGCAGCCCTCCTCCCCGCAGATTCTATTCCGATCCGGACGGCCCTCACTCGACGCCCTGTGCGTCGGCGGTGGCTGCTGCAGCGGCATCTTCCATGGCTCCTGGGGGCGGGTGTGCCACTTGGCCGGGTTGAAAGTGACCGCCCGGTCACTTCGGGACCCCGATTTTTTCGCCTCGCTTTATCGTGGGGGCATGCACAGCGAGGGTCCGTGGTTAAAAGATGACGTGGGTCGTACGCTGCTTCTGCGCGGCGTGAATCTGGGGGGAAGCTCGAAGGTCCCGACGGTACCTAACGGCGCAACCCAGATCCGGCAGGACCTGCGCGAGCATCGCCACCTGTCCTTTGTCGGGCGGCCGTTTCCGCTCGCCGGGGCGGATGAGCACTTCCGCCGGCTGGCTGCCTGGGGGCTGAGTTTTCTGCGCTTTGTCATCACCTGGGAAGCGGTCGAGCACGCCGGGCCGGGTCAGTATGACGACGAGTATCTCGACTACCTGCACGCCATCGTGGGCAAGGCCGCAGAGCACGGCCTGTCGGTCTACATCGATCCGCACCAAGACGTGTGGAGCCGCGCCACCGGCGGTGATGGCGCCCCTGGCTGGACGCTGGAAGCCGTGGGCTTTGACATCGGACACCTGCACGCGACCGGCGCGGCCTTCGTGCATCAGGCCGAAGGCGGCAAGCTGCCCGGTCTGATCTGGCCGAGCAACGCCACCAAGCTGGGGGCGGGCACGATGTTCGCGCTGTTCTTCGCCGGTGCCGACTTCGCACCGCGGCTGCGCGTGGACGGGCAAGACATTGCAAGCTACCTGCAGCGCTACTACATCGCCGCGCTGTGTCGCGTGGCCGAGCGCTTGGCTGACCGCAAAAACGTCGTCGGTTACGGCAGCATGAACGAGCCGATGCCGGGCTTTCTGGGGCTGCCACTTTCAGAAGTTCCGACGGGAATGATCAAAAAAGGAGCCTGCCCGACGCCCTATCAGGCGATGCTGGCCGGCGCTGGCTATCCCCAGACTGTCGAAGCCTGGGAGATGTCGCCCGACTTCATCGGTCCGATCGGCCACACCACGCTCAATCCGCAGGGACTTCTGGCTTGGCGGCGGCCAGAGGACGATGTCTGGCGTGCGCACGGGCTGTGGACCGACGAGGGCGGCAAGCCGCGGCTGCTCTTGCCCGACTATTTTCGCCATCGTCCCGGACAGCCCGAGCAGCCGATCGACTTTTCCCGCGACTACTTGAAGCCGTTCTGTCGTCGCGTCATCGCTGCGCTGCGTAAGGTCGTCCCGCGCACGCTATTCTTCTTTGAAGGACCGCCGATTCCCGTCGGAACGCCCCCGCCGTGGGACATCGCGCCGTCGACCGCACAGGGCGCGCTGTCAGGAGGCAGCGATCCCGATCAGGTGGTGCATGCGCCGCACTGGTACGACGGGCTGACGCTGTTTACCAAGCACTTCGCGCGCGACCTGTCGCTGGATCTGACCTGCATGCAGCCCATCTTCGGGGCGGAAGCGGTGCGCGCCTCGTACACCAGTCAGCTTGCCTTCCTGCGGGCCCAGCACCCCGGGCTGCCGATGCTGCTCGGTGAGTTTGGCCTGAACTACGATCTCGACGGGGGCGCGGCCTATCGCAGCGGTGACTACCGCGACCAGATCGAAGCGCTGGATGGTTACTACGCCGCGGTCGAAGCGAACCTGATCCACTGCACGCAGTGGAACTACACCGCCGATAACACGCACGAGTTCGGCGATGGCTGGAATGCCGAAGACCTGTCGATCTACAGCCCCGATGATCGTCGGTTCAGCAGCGACGCCGGCAGCGTACACGCCGGGGGCCGAGCGCTCGCCGCCATCGTGCGCCCCTATCCGCGCGCCACGGCTGGCGAGCCGCTGCGGCTCTCGTATTCGCTGGCGAGCCGGGTCTTCTCGTTCGAGCTGCGCGCCGATCCGAACATCACCGCCGCGACCGAGATCTTCGTGCCGCACTATCCCTACGGCAGCTCTGACGGTTTTGTCGTCGAGGCGGATGGTGGCGAGATCACGATTCAGCACATGCCCGACTTCAGCATCGTGAGTTATCGGTCAGGCGGCGAGGCTGGCTCGGCGGTCCAGCGCATCACGATTCGGCCGCGTGCTCTTTCGGCCGCTACCCCGGACTTGCTCCGTCGCGAATAAGCGACGCCGGAGGCGGGCCGAGCGCCGTGTCGACAACCGGCTGATAGAGCCAGTAGTGGTAGTGCTGAAATTCCTGCGCCTCGATGCGCAGCTCAAGCTGGACCTCGCTGCGGCCAATCAGCGTGCCCGGCACGACGTAGATCAGGTTGTGCCAGGCATTCTGGCGACGCGAAAAAGCCGGCCGCGCCTCGGCCCGCACGCCATCGACCCACAGCTCGTGGGCCGCGATGCGATCGAGCAGGACGACGCGGCTTACGATTAGCAGATCGCGACACGGCAGAAGACCGCGCACCACGAACGAGGCGCGCCCGCCAAGCTGATGCAGGCCGGCATCCGTGATCTTGGCTGGTCCCGAGGCGTAGCTGCGCACTTGCCGCGAGCGCCACTTGTCCGCTTCGCCCTCAATGCGGAAGGCCATCGCCTCCATCGCTGCACGATCGTCCAGGATGTCGAGCTCTAAAACGCGCTGCAGCGTGGCCTGGCCCACCTGCATGCGCTCGCTGAAGTCGCCGGCCCGCTGGCTGAGCGCGATCCAGCCCTGCTCAGAGATCGGCCGTGCTGCTTGTGCAAGCTGCGCGTGCAGCGCTGCCAGGCGCGCGAGGTCGGCCGTGCCATCTACCGGCCGCGCTGCGACAAGGTCAGCGTCGCTTGGCCAGCTGAGCTTCACCTCGCTCCCGTCGCGACTGATGAAGATGTCGTTCGTCGTGAGCCCGCCGAGCGTTAGCCCGTGGCGATGACCCTCGGAGAGCGCCTCGCCGAGCTGGGCAATCAGCCGATGCAAGAGTTCGCTGGGAAGCTGTCCATCGCGGGCCAGTCGGGCGGACAGCGTCTCGTGCTCCATGCGCCCCTCGACCCGAAATGGCAGCGGCTCGTCCCCTACACCCAGGACGCGCGCCGTCGCGGGATGTTCCAAGCTGAGCAGGGCGTGGTTCACGGCGGTGAAGCGCTGGCGCCCGGCGGGATCGGCCGCAAGCTCGGGACGCAGCGACTTGATGATCAGCTCGCGACCGGAGCGCGTATCCGTTGCTTCCTGCACGATGCAGCGGGGACCCGCCCCGATGAGTGCCCCCACTTCAACCTGGCCTGTGCGCTCGCCCGCTCCCCGATAGCGGCAGCGGCTCCCGGGCTCGTGGGGCGGACGCAGGGTCGATTCGCTCATCAGAATATTTTGTCATCGGCGGGGGGCGCCGCGTCGTGAAAGATGTGCCGCCGATCGGGGCGCGATGCCAGTATCGGCCGAGAGGCAGAAAGGTCCCGCCAGGTCTTCCCCCATGAACCTCCACATTGAAACTCCGGTGATCGAATCGACGGTGCTGAGCCGCATCACAGGGCGCTCGATCTGGCTCAAGCTCGACGCGCTGCAGCCGTCGGGTTCCTTCAAGCTGCGCGGCATCGGCCATGCCTGCCAGGTCTATCGACAGCGCGGGGCGCGGCGCTTGGTCTCTTCGTCAGGAGGGAACGCAGGACTTGCCGTGGCGCTGGCCGGTCGCGTCCTCGGCCTGCCAGTGACCGTCGTCGTTCCCGAGACCGCTACCGAGCGCGCCAAGACGCTGCTGCGAGGGGAGGGGGCCGAAGTCATCGTGCACGGCGCCTCCTGGCAAGAGGCCAACACACTCGCCGGCTTGCTGGTCGGATCGAGCGATGCCTTCATTCATCCCTTCGACGATCCGCTGCTGTGGGAAGGACACGCCACGCTGATCGATGAGCTGCAGACTGCCGGGTTTACCCCCGATGCCGTCTTACTCTCGGTTGGTGGCGGCGGGCTGCTATGCGGCGTGGTGGCGGGTCTGCAGCGCCACGGACTCTCCCGCGTGCCGGTCATCGCCGTCGAGACCGAGGGCGCTGCCTCGTTCCACGCCGCACTCCAGGCTGGCCACCCCGTCGAGCTAGAGCGCATCACCAGCGTTGCGACCTCGCTCGGCGCCCGGCGCGTCTGCGACCAGGCCGTGCGCTGGGCCGCGCTGCATCCGATTCGCAGCGTCGTGATCTCGGATCGCAGCGCGCTTTCTGCCTGCGAGCAGTTCCTGGCCGATCACCGCCTACTCGTCGAGCCGGCTTGTGGCGCCAGCTTGGCCCTGCCCTACGAAAACGCCGGGGCGCTTTCCGAGTTCGCTCGCATCTTGGTGGTGGTCTGCGGCGGCGCAACCGCCAGCATCGATCAGATCCGCGACTGGGCGAGCAAGCTCGCCTCGCCGTAGTTTGGCGAGCCGCGGCTTAAGGCGTCGTTACAGCGGGCTTGGGTGGGATGGGTGTCGGCGCAGGAGTCGGTGCAGCGGCAGGTGCAGCGGCAGGTGCAGCGGCAGGTGCAATGGCAGGCGCAGCGGCGGGTGCAATGGCAGGCGCAGCGGTGGGTGCAATGGCAGGTGCTGCCGGCGGTGCCGGATCGTCTTTGGGGAACAGGCTGCGATCAAGCTGCGGGAACAGGGTCAGCGCGTTGCGGTAGTACAGCTTGCGCAGCACCTCATCCGGCAGATCGAGGCCGTACATCTTCCAGTGGGCGTGGCGCTTGCGGTAGTAGTCGAAGTATTCGTCGTCGGTTTCAAGCACGCGGAAGTAGGTGTGGTACTCGACCGGACTGTAGATGTCTTTGCCGAACAGCACGCGGTCTTGGTAGCGGATCAACCACTTGCGGGCGTAGCGCGGCTGCCTTCCTAGCTCGGCCAGCACGGCGCCGATCTCGGTGTAGACATTCGGTAGCTCGTCGAGCAGCGCGCCCAGCCGGTCGAGATCATTGCCGAACCAGCCCAGGTGGGCATCGATGAAGCGCGTGTTCTTATGACGGCGGAACACGCGGTGCTGCTCGGCCATGATGTCTTCAAAGGGCGGGTAGCGACCGGCAGGACGGTAGCGATCCGGCTCCTGCTTCAGCTCTAGCCAGCGTTCGTTATGTTTGTCCTTCGGCTGCCAAAACGGACTCGGTTCGCCAGAGTGAATCAGGACCGGGATGCCTAGCTCGCCGCACTTGTCCCAGATCGGCGCCAGGCGCGGATCGTCGACGGCGATGCGCTTGCCGTTTTTGTCCTTGTCGGTCAGGCCCAGGCCCTTATAGACCTTCAGGCCCGCCGCCCCTTGCTTGACGCCCTCGGTAAGCTGGGCGAGCGCATTCTGGGCAAAGTCCGGCGCGTCGATCTTTTCGAAGTCGAGGTTGACGAACACCAGGAAGCGCCGCGCTTGGTGCTTCTTGACGTTGGCCAGCGACCACTCAAGCAGCGTGCCGCGGAAGCCGCTCAAGTTGACCATCGCGCCCATGTTCAGCGCGTCCATCTCGGCCACCAGCTTGTCTAGATCCTGCACCGGCATGAACCACTGGTGACTGTGGACATCGACGAAGGGATAGCGAGCGCGAGTCAGCGGGTGCTTCGGCACCTTCAGCGACGAGACCGGCTCGTAGTCTTCGACGTCCATGACGTTGAGCTGGTACTGGATGCGACGGATGGCGAAGGTCGTCGCACCCAGGAACAGCAGCACCCCGAGCCCGGAAAGCAGCCACTTGCGTACCGACATCTTGGTGCCTTAGTTCCCCGCGACAATCGGAACGTGGACCACCGTGGTATCCCAGCTGAAGTCGAGCTTGGCCGCGCTCGGCTCGCCACTCACCGCGATGGTGAACTGCTCGACGGGGGCCGCGGCGGTCTCGGGCGCGACCTCAACGGTCAGCACGTCTTTGTCGCGGTTGGGTTCCCAAAAGCCGAACTTGCCGATCTCGCTGTTGAAGATCAGCTTCCACATCGTCGCGCCGGGGATGGCGTACATGCGATAGCTGCCAGCGGAAAGCGGCTTGCCCGCCACCTGCACCGCCTTGGACAACGTGATCTCCGTCGCCGCGTTCGCACCTAGGCGCCAGTATTCGCCGAAGGGCACCAGCGCTTTGGCAGACTTCTCGCCGAAGATCACGCGCCCGCGCTTGAACGGCCGGCTGTAGCTGATCTTGATGTCCAGGCCGCCCTGGCTATAGGTCACGGTGTCGGGCGGACTCTTGGGCGGCGTGGTGCGCACGCGGTACACGAAGATCAATGCGCCCACCAGCAACAGACCACCAATTCCGAGCAGGATTTTTTTGAGCATGCCCTACGGTACTAAAGACCGTCGGGCGCGAGCAATCACAACTGCGGGCTGGCCTGCCTTACACTTAGGGCGGATGTGGCCGCCCCACGATCTCCTGCCGCCCGCCGAGGTCCGATCCCAGACTCACCTGTGGTGGCGCGACCAGGCGATTCTCACCGCGACGCGCGACAAGCTGCGGGGCCACCGCGCCGACTTCAACCTAGCCATGCAGGCGCGGGAAGAGTCCGTCGCGCAGGCCATTCCCGCCGTCGTATTGTTCTGCTTCGTCTAGTCCTTTTGGCTGACCCCGGGCACGATGTGGTGCTGCGCCCGTTGCTCGCGGGCGAACTTATCGCTAGGGGGGGAGGCCGAAATCGAGTAGCTGGCGTCGCCAAGATCGTCGCCGCGCGGGCGGTATGGGCTCTGGGCTAGCATGACGCTTGCGATGGCCGTGCTGGCCGCCGCGCAGCGGCTACCAACCAACAAAGAGGGGGCGACATGTCGTGGAGCAATGCGATGAAGGTGGGTTCTGTCGGAGCGCTAGCTTTGTTCTTAAGCCTAGGCTGTAGTTCCGGCAGTCCGGGGAGTGATCCGGGCATGGCTAAAGATGGTGGGATGAACAGCGGAGGGGATGGAGGGAGCAGCGTCGCCGCGCTGACCGAGCTGGTTCCGGCGTCGCTCTTCGAGCAGCTCTTTCTGCATCGTGCGACCTCGCCCTGCCCGGGTGGCTTCTATACCTACGCCGCGTTTCTAGACGCAGCGCGCGCCTTCCCCGGCTTCGCAAGCCAGGGCAGTGCCGACGATCGCAAGCGCGAGGTGGCGGCGTTTCTGGCCAACATCTCGCACGAGACGACGGGTGGCTGGGCGACGGCGCCCGACGGGCCGTATTCCTGGGGCCTGTGCTTTGTGCGCGAGGGCGGGAACATCGATCCCAGCACGCTCAACGCCTACTGCGTGAGCAGCGCGCAGTATCCCTGCGCCGCCGGCAAGAAGTACTACGGCCGCGGGCCGATCCAGCTCAGCTACAACTACAACTACGGGCAGGCTGGCGCAGCGCTGGGCATCGATCTGCTCAACAACCCCGATCTGGTGGCGACGGATCCCGTGGTGTCGTTTAAGACCGCGCTGTGGTTTTGGATGACGGCGCAGGCGCCCAAGCCCTCGTGTCACGACGTGATGACCGGGCAGTTCCAGCCGAGCACCGCGGACTTGGCAGCGGGACGCAAGGCGGGCTTCGGCCTGACCGTCAACATCATCAACGGCGGCGTCGAGTGCAATCAGCCGACCCCGGCGCAGGTCACGGATCGCGTCGGCTTCTATCAGCGCTACTGCCAGATCCTCGGCGTCACCCCCGGCAGCGAGCTGTACTGCGACAAGATGCAGAGCTACTGAGAGCGCCTATCAAGACGTCTCGGAAAATGGCGGATTTCTCCGCGGTCCCGCAGTCCTGCGCATGGTCTTGCGCCGCAGCGCGGCGGCTTCGTTTCCTCCCAATGAAAAGTTACTGAACCGGCTGCCGGGCCAGATGGTCGCGGTGCGCAGACGCGAGCTCGGTGCGAGGCGCCAAATGAAATGGCACTGGACAAGCGAGGGCTCGCAGGACAGAATTTAAACAGTGATTGAATCACTGATTGAAATTGTGTATGAATTGTCGCGTCTCCGTGCGGACCGTCGGTATTGCCGCTGTGTATGGCGAGCCGGCCGGCGCCACGCATGGGCTGAGCGGGGCGCTGACCGAGGTGGCCGCCGCTCCGCGGATTTCGGCTTGGCCCTCTGCCAGTGGGGGCGAGATCGGGCAGGAGGTTGCGATGCCGGGCACTGAAGTTCGAGCGAGTGATTGGGCAGGCGCGGCCGCGGCGGTGCGCCAAGCGCTAGCGCAGCAGATCGTCGCGGGCACGCTGGTCGGGGCGCAGTATCTTGCCGTGACGGCAGAACAGACGGGGGTCGATCTGCACATCGGTGTCACAGACGCCGCGACCGCCCAGCCGCTACAGCGGCAGACCTGGCAGATGGCGTATTCGATCACCAAGGCCGTCACCGCGATCGCGGCCCTGCGCTTGGTGGATGCCGGGGCGCTGTCCCTGGATGCGCCCCTATCGCGTTACTTTGCGGAGCATCCGTATGGCGGGGCGGTGCAGGTACGACAGCTCTTGGCGCATACCGCCGGCGTTCCCAGCCCGGCGCCGCTGGCCTGGTTTACGGTCCCAGGAGAGGCGAGCGATCGTCGGCAGCGGCTGCGTGCGCTGCTAGCTGCCAGCCCCCGTCTGTGCGCCGCGCCGGGCAGCGAGTACCGCTACAGCAACCTCGGCTACTGGCTGCTGGAAGAGGTGATCGAGGCCGCGTCCGGAATGGACTTTGCGCAGTACGTACAGCAGCAGATCTTCGGGCCCGTGGGGAGCGCCGAGCAGACGGGATTTGCTCCTGACGCCGCACGCATGGCCATCGGGCACACGACGCGCTTTGGTCTTACCGGCCTCGTGCTGCGAGCCCTGACGCCCCGGCGCTACTGGATCGATTCGACCCCTAGCTGGCGGCGAGCGGCGCCCGTGCTGCCCCTTGGCCGGGCCTACGGGGGACTGTTCTGTTCAGCCGCCGCGCTGGCGCCCCTCTTGGCCGATCTGCTGCAACCGCGGCCGCGACTGCTCTCACCCGCTGCGCGCGAGCAGCTTTTCGCAGCGCAGCAGATCCGCAGTGGCAAGCCGACAGGGGATGCGCTGGGCTGGGCCTGTGGGTCGCTGGATCGCGTCGGCTACCGCGGCAAGCAAGGCGGCGGCCTGGGATTCCATGGCAACGTCCGCGTATATCCAGACCTTGGACTGGCCACCGTGCTTCTGGCCAACGTGACCGAGGTGACTGCCGGCCCCATCGATCAGCGCAGCGATCAGCTCGATCGCCTGGTGGTGCAGAAGATCTGTTCCTAGGGTCGGTACGGCCGCTGGCAGCTCGGCAGAGCACGCGGTTCGACGCGGGGAACTTGTACCCAAGAAATTCGGCATCACTCCGTGTGCCGCGAGAGGGAAACATGACCACCTCAGAAGCCTCGATGTCGCTGGGGTCAACGCTCGCTGCGTTCCGCCGGCAGCACACGCCACGCTCGCAAGTGGTCGATGGCGTAGCGTTCCCCTACTTTGCGTTGGGGTCAGCGGCTGCGGCGTCTTTTCCCGCGGTGGTGATCCTGCCAGGGCTCCTTGGCGTTGGTGAGATGAGCTTCCAGCTCGCGGAGGCACTGGCAGTCCGTCATCGCGTGCTAGTGCCCAGCTGGCCGCGTGACGCCGATCGTGCCGATCTTTTGGTCCTGGGCATTGCCAGCATCCTCGATGCGGAAGGGCTGTCGCGCGCCGCCCTGGTCGGGGCATCCTTCGGGGGGCTTTTGGCGCAGCGCTTCGTCGTGCGCTACCCCGACCGGGTCAGTCATCTGGTCCTCGCCGATACCTCGGTACCGCGTCGGCAGCGGGCGTCCGCCAATCGTCGGGCGGCGCGGCTGTTCGCCGTCTTGCCAGGGTTCTGCACGCGCTTCTTGCTGCGCAGTCTGTCGGCTCGGGCCATGCGGGATGACGACCCCCGTGGTTTCTGGGCGCAATACACCGCCGAGGTCGTGGCCACCTTGTCTTCAGCCGACCTGGCCTCGCGCTACCGCGTCGCCGCCGATCTCGATGCCGGTCCCGCTCTTGCCGGTGGTGCGTTCACATCGCGTACGCTGCTCTTGGAAAGCGATGACGATCCGCTGGTCAACGTCGCAGCGGCTCGGGCTCTGCAAGAGGCGTTCTGTGGGGCCGCGCGCCATGTCTTTCACCAGGGCGGTCACTCGCCGGCGATCCGCTACCCGACGCAGTATGCCCAGGTGCTCACGGATTTTCTTACTCGCGACGAACGCGCAGCGGCGATGCAACCGAACCCACCCGCCCATGCGATGCGCCCGCGGTGAAGGAAGCAAGCGGCCGGGCGTGCTGCTTTTCCCGTCGGCAAACGGCGCCCATGAAGCCGCAGGGGCGCACATCACCTCGGTCCGTCGACCCGCGCCCTCGCGCTTGACGGTCTCCACGGATGCGCGGTAAGGGTGCCGGGCCACGCAGTCCGTGGAACCGAGACGATCGCTAGAATCGCCGGGGAACCAAGGGAGGCAGCGATGCAGGGAATCGTCGATTTCATCCTCGAACTCGACCGCCTCAAGGGGGTGACGCGGAAGACGCGTCCCTTGGGGCTCGACCGCCACGAGAACTCGGCCGAGCACAGCTGGTAGATCGCGCTGCTCGCCCGCGCTCTTGAACCGTATGCCGATTCGCCGGTCGATATCGAGCGGGTGACGACCATGCTCCTTGTGCATGACGTGGGCGAGATCGAGACCGGCGACACCATCGTCTATGCCGAAGGCGGTTGGGACGAGCGCAAGCGCGTCGAGGAAGCCGCGGTGCGGCGGATCTTCGGCATCCTGCCCGACGGGCGGGGCGACCGATTTGTCGAGCTCTGGCTTGAGTTCGAGCGGAGCGAGACGCCGGAGTCGCGCTTCGCGAATGCGGTCGACCGCGCGATGCCGGTGCTGCTGAACCTTGCGAACCACGGCCAGAGCTGGCGGGAGATCCGCTGCGGCCCCAGCCTTACGGTTCCCTCGACGGGGGAGATAATATGTAAACACCTTCTTAG
>CALFYE010000276.1 GCA_937952145.1 uncultured Myxococcales bacterium | reverse complement strand
TAAAGCCCGCTTGTCGAGTGCCATCGGTGCGCAGAATGATGCGCGCGATCTCATACCCGTAGACATGCCAGACCCCCTGCGCGTCCACTTCCAGCGGGGGGCTATCGGCGGCGCGGACGTGTCGCTCGGTCCGTTTGTGCGAAAAAAAGGTCGCGGATAGTGGGCAGCCGCGCGCGGGGGAAATCAAAGGCTGAGAATCAGAGATCTCAGCTGTTGGCTTCGGTAGTAGCGTCAGCATGCGGGGATCCTCCCAGAGTGATACGGCGTGCATCACGCAAGACACATGCCACCGCCGGAATTACCCGGGCACAGACTGGGAATGGGGGACGCCGCCCTGTGCGCCGCTGTCACAGTGTGCGCCCCTGCCGCCACCCGCCGCATCACGCTGCGCGAGCGGAGTGTGGGACCTTCGACGCTGATGAGCAGGGTACAAACCAAGACCAGTCCCTGGATCCCGTCTTGCACTGCTGTCTGATTCCCAAGTCTGCTCGAGTAGACTGCGAGCACTGTGAGCAGACCCCAGGTGGGCGACGCCAACCCCTGTCACCCGCCGTGTTCAGTGGCTCGCAGCACAGAAAGGGAATGACGATGACAACGCTAGACTTCCTATTTGGTCAACCGCTTGCGTACATGGTGCTGACTGCTGTCGTGCTGCTGGGCATTGTGGCTCTGGTGGGTAGCACATTCTTCACCGTGCAGCAGCGCAGCGTTGCCATGGTCCAGCGAATGGGAAAGTTCCTGCGGGTGGCTGGCCCTGGACTTCATCTAAAGGTGCCTGCGATCGACAGCGTGGCTGGCCGCGTGAACCTGCGCGTGCAGCAGCTCGACGTGAAGATCGAGACCAAGACCGAGGACAACGTCTTCGTGCAGCTGGTGGTCGCCGTGCAGTACTTCGTGCTGCCAGAGAAAGTGTACGAGGCGTACTATCGCCTAGATGATGCGACCCGGCAGATTCGTTCCTTTGTCTTTGACGTGGTGCGAGCCCAAGTGCCCAAGATCAAGCTCGACGACGTGTTTGCCAAGAAGGACGAGATTGCCGACATCGTCAAGGCGGAGCTAGCCTCGGTGATGGATGGCTTTGGGTACGGCATTCTGAAAGCGCTGGTGACCGACATCGAACCCGATGCCCGCGTCAAAGAGTCCATGAACGAGATCAATGCCGCGCAGCGAATGCGGGTGGCAGCCACGGAACGAGGCGAGGCCGATCGCATCTTGAAGGTCAAGCACGCGGAGGGGGATGCCCAGAGCAAGGCCCTGCAAGGCCAGGGAATCGCCGATCAGCGTCGAGCCATCGTGGCCGGTCTGCGCGAATCGGTAGGAGAGTTTCAGCGCTCGGTCCCTGGCACGACGGCCCGCGATGTCATGAACTTGGTGCTCATGACGCAGTACTTCGACATGCTCAAAGAGATCGGTGCTTCGTCGCGCAGCAACGCGATCCTGATTCCGCATTCGCCGGGCAACTTGACCAGCCTGACCGAGCAGATCCGTAGCGCGATGATTGAAGCCGACCAGACCGTCCATCCGCCGACCGACGATGACCGCATGGTCGCGCACGAGCCAAGCAGCTCTGTCCCGGATGGCGCCCGAACCAATCACCGCGCCGGCATCAGCTTCCTACGTTAGCCAAGTTCCCCCCCCACCTGCATCTTCATGTCCCCTCCCGCCTTCGGCTCCTTTGGGGCCCAAGCGGCTCACACTCTGTACACGCTGTGTGGCCGCGGCCAGCTTTTCTCGCATAGTGACACTGGACACCTCTCCCGCGCGGCTCCGTCGCCGGGGAGCGGCTGCGCTAAAGCGGGTTGCGGTGGCGCAAGACCGACACCGATGCCAGCGTGGCGGCAGCGATGAACAACACGTGAATGAAGCCACCGAGCATAAAGGACGACGTGACTCCAACCAGCCAGATCAAGAACAACACGGCGATCGTAACCCACAACATTGGAACCTCCTGTTCTTGGCAGAATTAGGAACGCAAGGGGCATGCCGCTTTATCGCTGGCGCAGCGCGATGTGCTTCCGCCCCGGACCGGGCACCGTGCGATCCCAGCCCGAACAGGAGCGTCTCGTCATAGCAGCCGACAACCTGGGGGCTGCAGGGCGCGACGTTAGGAATTCGTTGGCATCACGCATGCACTACCTCGGAGTGCTCACCTCAAGTGAGTAAGGAGCAAGGAATATGATGAACGCCGGTACCGAGAAGGTAGTGACCGTCCTCAAGGGCTTGATCGAGACCTGCAAGGATGGACTGGATGGCTTCCACAGCGCGGGCGAGAACCTCAAGAGCACCGATCTGAAGAAGCTGTTCCTGACCTACGAGCAGCAGCGCCGGGACCTGCTATCGGAGCTTCAGCCCGAGGTGCGCAAGCTCGGTGGCGATCCCGATCCTAGCGGCACAGTCTCGGCCGCTATGCATCGCGGCTGGATGAACCTCAAGCAGCTTCTGGGAAGCTCGAACGAGACCGCGCTGATTGACGAGGCCGAGCGCAGCGAGGACATCGCGGTCGAGAACTATCAGGCCGCGCTGAAGGAGGATCTGCCGCCGGCGGTGCGGAGCATCGTGCTGCGGCAGTACAACGAGATCAAGATGGCGCACGACCGCATCAGCGAGCTGAAGAAAGCCCAGCCGCGGCCATCCGCGTAGCGGCGGCGGCGCTTCGCCCTAGCAGGACTGCTGGGGCTGGGGTGACCGCGCGCTACACGACCCGTCGTCGGTAGCTGCGGCGAAAGCCGAGGGGACCGGCCGCCCCATGCCGATTCACCCGGCAGCCGTTCCGATTACAGCGATGCGACGAGCCTTTGAATGTAAATCACAAGATTGGCAACTAAATTAACCGCTTCTTTGTGATCG
>CALFYE010000275.1 GCA_937952145.1 uncultured Myxococcales bacterium | reverse complement strand
CGTCGCCGATGCAATGACCGATCAGCTCGTTGCGGCCGGTGTCGCGCCGCGAGAGAAGTTCACGACGATCTACAGCGGCATGGATGTCGAGCCGTTTTTGCACGCGGAAGAGCATCGCGCGCGAGTTCGCCGCGAGCTGGGCTTTGGCCCGTTTGATGAAGAAGGTCGCTACATCGAGGCTCGCTTCGGCGACCTTTCGGTGATCTCGCTGTACATCCCATCGGGGAGCTCGAGCGAGGAGCGGCAGCAGTTCAAGTTCGAGTGCATGGAAGTCCTGGCCAAGATCTTTGCCAAGTGGCAGCGCAGCGGTCGTCGATATGTGCTCTGCGGCGACTGGAACATCGTGCACACGCGGCTCGACATTAAGAACTGGACGTCGAATCAGAAAAACTCCGGCTGCTTGCCCGAAGAGAGGGCCTGGCTCGACGGACTGTTTACTCGGCAGGGCTGGGTTGATAGCTACCGCGCGCTGCGTCCAAAAGGACAGGACTACACGTGGTGGAGCCAGCGCGGTGCGGCTCGACAGAACAACGTCGGCTGGCGCATCGACTACCAGATCGTCTCCGCCAACCTGCGCGACCAGCTTGCTGACTGTGCGATCGCGGCGACGCCGAAGTTTTCAGATCACGCGCCGTTTACCGTCGATTATCGCTAGCTGCAGCGTCCCGCTGAACCGCTGGCCGGCGTGACGACTGGCCCGCCCTGGCCAGAAATTCGCTACGTACCTGATCGGGTAGATCGGGAATCTTGGCGAGCAAGCTGCGCAGGTAGTCGGGGCTGGCTTGCGCGAGCGGCGTGCCGATCAAGCTCCCCGCTCCCAGGCGGAGGGTGCCGTCGCTGCGATCGTGATAGAGCCAGTAGGCGTAGGCCTCACTTTCGCGCTGGAGGCGCTGGCCTAGCAAGAGCTGCTGCCCATAAGCTTCGCTGATTCGATCCGGCATCAGGCCGTCGTGGATCAGTCGGAATAGCAGGGTCCCAGTGGCGCGGGCATCGTCGAGGGCAGAGTGGGCCCGCCCGCCGGGGATGTCGTAGTGACGGCAGATATTTTCCAGGGATCGACTGCGCAAGTGGCGAAGGTGCCAGCGCACAAAGACCATCGGATCGATCACGCGCGACAGCGGAATACGGGCCCGGCTGCCGGCCCGCGCAAGCTCGGCATTGAGCAGCGGAATGTCGAAGGCGATGGCGTTGTAGCCCACCAGCCAGGGCTCGACGCCTTGGTGCATGCGTCCGTCGAGGTAGGGCAGAAAGCGATCAACGATCTCGGCAAAGCGCGGCTTGTCGCGCACATCGTCATCGCTGATGCCATGGACCGCGGTCGCCCCAGCCGGGATGGGGCAGCCGGGCTGTAGGCGCATACGGCGCTCCAAGGCTGGCTGTCCGGCAGCGTAGGCGACGGCGCCTAGCTCGACGACGCGGTCAGATTCGGCGCTCACCCCGGTCGTCTCGGTATCGAGGATGAGGCCCGGGCGCGAGTGAAAAGTATCGCTGCCACCGAAGGCACAGGCGATGTCGTGGACCACTTCGGGCCCGGGAGGGGCAGCGACCGCGGCGGGCAACATGAGGGGCGCAGTGTAGTCCAGCCGGGCCGGCGGTGATAACTGAGCGCAAGTGCAGTGCCTGCGATGATAAAATGAGCCTCACGATGAGCGTTGTTGAGCCGAAAGATCCGGGGGCCCTGGGGGGCACTGTGGCGGGGAACGTTGAACCTCAAGCGACGGGGGAGGCAGAGGCCGTGGCCACCGCGGTCGATATGCCGCCATCTGCGACGGTAACCCTCGCGGTGGAGCTGGCAGCGGTGCATGCCGCGCTGGCTGAAGCGACCAGCGAGGCGGATCTGCTAGCCGCCGCGATGCGCTACTTCGGTCGCAGCCAGCCCACATCGGCCTATTTCGTTCGCATTCACGCCGACGCGGATGGTCATCTGCAAGATGGCGAGATCTCGGCGCTGTGGGAAGCGGGCCAGCTTCAGTATCAGCACGAGTCTTTGGGGCGTGTGCTGCCCATCTCGAAGTGGGCCATGACCGGCGCCTGGCTGCGGAATCCGTCGGATATTGTGGCCATCAGCGACGTTGAAAGTGATCCCCGGATCGACGATGCGATGCGCCAACAACTGCACGCCAATGGGCGGCGCAGCCTCGCACTTCTACCGCTGTACTCGCGGGCGCACCGTACTTGGCAGGGGATGATCTCGCTGCTGTGGAGCGAGCCACGCACCTTCTCGGCCGAGGAGCAGAGCGTCTATGCCCTGCTCTGCGATGCGGTCGCTTCGTTCGCCGCCAACTTGCATATCCAGCGGTCGCTGCGCGAGGTGTTCCAAGAGACGGCCTTGCTCTACGACATCAGCGCTCAGCTGAGTGTTGCCAGCACGCTGGACATGGCGCTGCGCGCCGTCTGCATTCCGGCCACCGGCGCTGACTCGGCCTTTTTGGGGATCATCGAGCGCGACTCGGCCGGCGCGCCAGAGACCCTGCGCATGGTTGCCGGCTTTGCTGAGCAGCCCGAGCTAGCGAAGGCCGTGATCGGCGCAGCCTTTCCCATCGCCATGCTGCCGATGACCCAGCACTGGATCGCCAAGCCGGACGAACCGATGCTCATCTCGGACATCGCCAACGACCCGCGCACGGATGCCCATTCGCGATCGCTGTATGCCGGCAATGGTTATGTCAGCACGGTGCTGCTGCCGCTCGTCGTCGAACAGCAGGTGGTCGGCAATGTGTCGATCTCTTGGCGAACGCCCAAGCAGTTCACGCAGCGGGACGAGCGCATCTTCCTGGCCGTTTCGAAACACGCGGCCCTGGTGCTGCACAACCGCTTGCTCGTCGAAAAGTCGCAGCAGGCGCTGCGTGAGCGGGCGCAGCAGAGCGGGCTGCTTTCCCGGGTGCTGGAGAACTTGCCGATCGGCGTCATGCTCGTCGATGCGGGAAGTCACAAGACGCTGCTTAGCAACGCAGCAGCAGCAGCGCTTTCGCCTGGTCTGCGTCCCGGTGGGGGCGATGCCAGCGCGTCGCATCGGCTGCTGCGCCCAGGCAGCGAAGAGGACTTGCCGGAAAGCGAAGGGACCTTGCAGCGCGTGCTTACCACCGGTCAGCAGCAGCACGTCGATGTCGATGTGTTGCTGGCGGGCCAGCGACGGGCCCTAGAGACCACGGGCGTGCCGATGCTGGGCGATGATGGCCAGGTACGCAGCGTCCTTTTGCTGCTCAACGATGTGACCGCTCGACGCGAAGCGGACAAGAGCCGCGCCAAGATGCAGGATGAGCTGATCGCCGTCCAGGCCGCCGCGCTGGCTGAGCGAAGCACGCCGATCATTCCGATCAGCGACGATATCGTCGTGGTGCCGCTCATCGGCTCGCTGGACGCGGAGCGCAGCACGCAGCTGATGGATACCGTGCCCACGGCGGCCAGCCACTACGAAGCCAAGGTGGCGATCGTCGATATCACGGGTGTCTCGACCCTCGATACGCAGGCGGCGCGGACGCTGATCGGCGTGGCGCGGGCACTTCGCCTGTTGGGCATCGAGCCGGTGGTCACGGGCATGCGGGCCGAGGTCGCGCAGACGCTGGTCCAGCTCGGCGTGCGGCTCGACGGGCTGAGCACCCGCAGCAACCTCAAGAGCGGCATCGCGCATGCTCAAAATCTGCTGAGCAAACGAACGCTCAATCGGCTGCGCTAGCCCGAGTTTGCCGCAAGGCCCGTCCCCAGCGGCAGTACTATGCGGTGACATGGCGCTTATCAGTCCCGATCGCATTCCCGCGGAAGTTATCTGGCTCTGCCAGAAGCTCAGCGAGGCTGGGTATTCGGCGTATGTCGTGGGGGGAGCGGTGCGCGATCTGCTTCTTTACGACGCGTCGAGCGGCCAGTACGCCAAAGACTTTGACGTCGCCACGGCGGCTCACCCCGAGGAAGTGGTGCGCATCTTTGGGGCTCGCCGCACCATTCCGACGGGAATCGCACACGGTACGGTGACCGTGCTCTGCGACCGCTTGCCAGAGGGGGCGGGGGGCGCGGATCTGCCGCCGGTAGGTGAGCATCGCCACCGCCACATCGAAGTCACGACCTTCCGCGGCGAGAGTAGCTACAGCGATGGCCGCCGGCCGGATCGCATCCACTTCATCGATGATCTCGTCGAAGATCTGCGGCGGCGGGATTTCACGATCAACGCCATCGCCTACGATCCGCTGAGCAACACCCTGCACGATCCCTTCGGGGGGCAAACCGACCTCGCGGAGAGTCGCTTGCGTGCCGTCGGCGATCCGGCGCAGCGCTTTTCCGAGGACGGCCTGCGTCTTTTGCGGGCTGTTCGCTTTGTGGCCCGCTTGAACCTCAGCATTGAGCCGAGCACGCGCCACGCCTTTGCTGCTGCCCTGCCAACGCTGCGCAAGGTCAGTCGCGAGCGCGTCCGCGACGAGCTGAATCGACTGATCGAGACCAAGAGGCCATCGATCGGCCTGCGCCACCTGTTCGAGCCGACGCTGCCACCCGATGAGGAGCACGGGCCCCTGCGTTTTGACGGGGAGAACAGCTTGCTCTGCGTGGCCTTGCCCGAGGTCTGTGCCGTGCTAGCCGACGATGGTGTCGCGGCTCGGGCGTGGATGCGCTTGGTCGATGGGTGTCCGCCTGCCCAGCGCTGGGCGGCACTGCTCTGGCCGCTGCGGCGAGCGGGGGCCGGTGTCGCGGCCGGGCTGCCGCAGGAACCCAAGCAGCTCTCGGCTCTGCTCGACGATCGCTTCAAGCTGCCGCTTTCGCAGCGTCAGCACTTGGCGAAGATTTTGCTGCTGCCAGACATTGCCTTCGATCAGGCCGATTCCTTCTTGGGGCCGCAGCTTCGTCGCCTGATGGCCGCGCACTCGCCCGCGCTGCTCGATGACTGGCTGACGGTGCGAGGCTGCGAGCTGGGCCTCAGCGAGTCGGGAGCGGCGCAGCAGGCCCGCCTGCACAAGTTCTGTGAGCGACTGGCTGCCGAACGCGCCGGGCGCCCCGCCCTGTCCATCGGTGAGCTCTCGCTGAGTGGCCAGGACTTGCTGCAAGCGCTGAGCCTGCCTCCCGGTCCGCAAGTCGGGCAGGTCTTGCGGCATCTCTTGGAGTACGTGCTCGACGAGCCTGAGCAGAATCAGCGCGAGCGGCTGCTGGCGGAAGCGGCGCGTTTTGCTTCGCCCAGCGCTGCCCGGCCCGAGCCTACAAAACCAGAGCCGGCAAAAAAGGAGCGAGCGACGCCACCAAGCCGCGAGCGAACCGAAAAAGTGCGGCAGGCGATCATGCGCATGAACGAGCTGCTTGGCCTGTTTCGCAACAAGCTGCAGGCTGGGGAGCGGGCCTACGACGAGCTCTTTTCTGCACACGATCTCGCTGACGCTGGGGCGCTGCACAGCAAGGAGCGGCAGTGGCGCTTGGCCGAGCAGCTAGTGGATTTGACGCCCCTGCGCGATGCCGTCGCTCAGCTGCGCTTCGATGCGCGCGAGCTGGAGAAAGCCTTCGCTGAGCTGCACGCCATCGTGGTCAACACGCCCGACGATATCGACTGAAACAGGCGCGATCGCCGACGCTAGTCGTGCGGCAGGATCTGGTTCAGATAGCTACGATGAGTGTCAGAAAAGCCCGCCGGGCGCAGCTGATAATCGCCCAGCTCGGCCCGCTCTTCGAAGGGGCGAAACGGGCCGGCGTCCATCAGCTCGCGGTCCAGATCGGCGAGGTTGTGACTGCCGCCTCCAGGCACGATCGCCATGCCTAGGCTATGCCCGAATTCGTGCGCAACCGTGCCGCCGATCAAGGCGCCAAGGACGCGCACGGCTTCCTGCAAGATCGTCTGCCGCTCGCCGCCCATAAGCTCGCTGCGACTGGCCGGCTTTCCGCCGTACTCGGGGACAAAGGCCAAAAAGACCTCGTCGAACAGCGGCGAGGCGATGGGCAGCGGCTTGGGAGCGCGGGGGGACAGCGACAGGAACGGCTCGATGAAGACACCGCCAAAGCCGTAGACCCCTTTGCGATCGGCAGCGGCGTTGAAGCCGCCGATGTAGTCGTTCAGCCGCAGGTTGCCGCTGTCCAGCGCTTCGCTGTTGTCGAGTCCGAAGAGGCCGGCGCTGTTGGGATCGGGACCGCCGATCTCGATGGTGGTGAACTCGTCGAAGTCGGTAGGCAGGCTGTCGCGGACATCGACATTCCAATCACGATAGGTCCGGCGCACCACGGCCAGGACCTGCTCGCGCAGCTCGATCTCGATGTTGCGCAAGCCGAAGCGGCGCAGGCCTTCGGTGAAGTTGGCGAGAAACTTCAGGTACAGCACCTGCAGCGGCGAGCCGACATCGACGACGCACAGAGGACTGCAGGGCAGGGGGACGCCGTGCTGCACGATGGCCCCGGATAACACCTCGGGCTCGATGGTGCCGACGAAGCGACCGGCGCGTGAGCCCAGGCCGGTCAGCTTGCCGCTGCCATCGACAGTCGGATGCGGCACGAAGACCAGGCGGTGCGAGTCCGTGACATCGGTAATCAGCGTCAGATCGGTGGGCACGACGGTGCCATCGCTCTTGAGTGTAAACGTGCCGCTTAGGTGGACGGCGGTCGCGGTGTCGCCGGTCAGATCCAGCGGCAGGAAGCCGGCCCCGCTGGCTCCGATGCGCTGGCCGCGCCGCACCACCTTGGTATCCAGGCCCGTCAGCTGCGTGCGCAAGAGCGACAGCGTCTGGGAAGTCGTCGGCGTCGCCAGCTTGGCGCCGGTGATCTGGCGATTCTCTAGCGTGGCCTGCGCGTACAGCGTCCCGGGCTGGATGCCCAGCGTTTTGGCGCGCAGCGGCAGGCGGGCTTCGGTGCGCGACACCGGTACCAGCGTGTGCTCGATGCGGGGATAAAGCGAAGCCTGACTCTGCGGCAGGCTGCTGCGATCGCCGGGGGCGACCTGGCGAACGAAGGTGCCGACGAGGGTCAGCACCATCTGTCCTTCGCCGTCGAGCAGAAAGCCGTTGCCTTGAATCACCACGTCGTCGCCCAGAAAGAGTGCCGTCGGCGTAACCCGATCGATCACCGGCATGAGCTGCGGTCGCAGAGTCAGCGCCGCATCGGCTGTGCGGATGTAGACCTTCCGATCTTCGGTGAGCTCTAGGCGCAGCGCCCCGACGATGCTGACGCTGTCGCTGCCGGAAAGCGGTCCGCCGGCCAAGGCGCCGAACAGGTCGACGTCGATCGGGAGGATGAGCACACTCTCCGATTCGTATTCGCTGGGGAGCTCCAGCTCGAAGGGCTCGGGGCCGCTGCCGCGGTTGCGCGTACCGCTGAGCGAGAGCCGCGTCGTGGCGCGCGCTGCCGGCTGAAAACCGCTGCCATCGACGCGCAGGCGCAGCCCGGGGAGCACATCCTGGCTGGCTATTGGCGAGAGCGTAAGCAGGCCGGTGCGGGGCTGATGGCTGGAGTCCATGAAGTACCCCGCTCCGTCGCCGCAGGCCGCGGTGAAGAGCGAAAGCAAGAGCGCAAGTCGCGACAGGATTGCGGTCGCGTGGGGCAACGGGGCAGGCGGGCAGGGGGACATCGTGGCGCTAAAAGGGCATGCCATTTGCGCGGGCTCCCGGTGAACACTTGCCGACCGCGCCGGTCACCAGATCATGACCGACGAAGAGCGTGTTGCGATTGAGGTCAGTCTGGCGATTGATCGAGGTCCCAATCGACGAGGTGCAGCGCACGCAGGCCGCCGGATAGGTCACGCTGTCGATGATCGCGTTATCCGACGAGCGCAGCGTTACCGTATCGCCATTGTTGTTGAGCGAAAGTCCGCCCGACACCGATGGCGCCGCGAAGACCTTGACCCGGGCTGGGAAACCCTGCGGCATGCCGCCGCCGAACACCACGGCCGAGTCGCCAGGCTGCAGCGTGGTCGGGGTGGGAAAGGTAAAGCGCACCGCCACGGCGTCGCTGAGCGTCGCGCCACCTAGCTCGATGGCCTTGCTGCTGATGTTCACCAACTCGACGAACTCGTCTTCGCTGGTGCTGATCGTGCCGTCTTTGTTGGGATCGATGCCGGTCGGCGGATCGTAGAGCACCTCGTTGATCAGGATGCCGGGCTCGGCGCCGCAGCCGTTGCGCGCCTCGATGAAGATGCCAGCCAGCGCTTCTAGGCCGCCGGGGTCGCGAGCCATGACCTGCGTGCCGAAGCTGCAGCGATCTGCAAGCTGCGCCATCGTCGGGTTGAAGGCAAAGGTCGCCGACTTGCCGTTCGGCAGCACATCGAGCGTGGCGTTCAAAAGCTCGGTACCGCTCACGATCTGCAGCGTGATCGACTCGTTGTCGTCGTCCTTGACGGTGATCGGCAGGCTGGCACTGCGGCTCTGCGACAGGTCCAGGAGGATGTTGTACGGCGCGTTCAGGAAGCGGGGGCGTCCGGCTTCGCTCGGTACGATGGTGATCACCACCGACTCTGTCGCGGTCTGCCCGCCGGCTTTTAGGGCAAAGGTCAGCGGCTTGATGCCGACGTCGCTGGCCACCGGCACCCAGCGAAAGATCGCCGTCGCCGTCTCGCTCGCCAGGCTTGTGACCTGGGCATCGGGCAGCATCGGCGAGTCGAGGCCGATCTCGCCAGGGACGGTCCCGCGCACGGTTAGCTCCAGTAGCTCGCCAACGGCGACGGTGCGATCGTCCATGCCGACAATTCGGGCCGGGACGCCGCCCCCGCAGCCGGCTCCCAGCACGCCGGCCAATACCAGCCAATAGGCAGTGCGCATGGTCACCCCCTCGACAGAGATCCGCAGAGATTCGCGGAGGGTGATCATATCACGCACCCCCGGCGTGTCGCGGCGGCTCAGCCCCGGCAGACCGACGGGCGCGGGATCCTGAGTCGGGGCGGTGGCATAGCGCAGCGGGCTTGAGTCGGGGGAAGGATTGGATAGGATTTTGTATTCCAAAATACGATTCCCCGGCCGCTAACCCCTTTCTTGCGGCCGGTCTGTGAGGAGGAGAAGTCCATGCGTATGACTCTGTTTCGCCCCTTGTGCTCGACCCTTGGCCTCTTTGTCCTGGGAATGGCGGCGGCCTGCGGCGAGCCCGCAGAGCCCCTGGATGACCCAGCGCTGGCCGCGGCGATTGAGGCGGATCTTGAGCGCTTTGATAGCAATCCGCAGGCGTTCTTGAACAGCCTGCCGACGAAGACGCTGGTCTCGCCGGTGACGCTGTTTGATGCCACCAACGTGGCCGCCAAGGGCTACGTCGAGGCCAAGAACTCGGTCATTCGGCAGGATCCGATTGCCGACGCTCCCGGCGCCAACGATCAGGCCAAGAACCTGGTCGACGCGCTTGTCCTGACCAACCTGGCCGACATGCACCCGCTGCGCACCGCCACCCTGCCCGAATCGCCCTGGTCCGATGACTACTGGGGCCTTTACGCCGGCTCGACGGCCAAGCGCTACGCCGACCCCGGGCACGTCATCACCGAGAACTGGCAGACCAACACCGACTACGTGCGCACCAAGCAGCCAGCCAACGTCGACAACCTGTCGGCGGCCGAAAAGTATGACTTGCTCGTCGGGGACGCCAACAAGACGCTGACCAAGTACAACCTCGACACCGGCAAGCCCTACTTCCAGACCTACGGCAAGGTCGAGACCTGGATGGGCATCTGCCACGGCTGGTCGCCCGCCGCCTTCATGGTGGCGCGACCGCAGAAGACCATCACCGTCACAGCGGCCGATGGCGTGACCAAGATCAAGTTCTATCCCTCGGACATCAAGGCCCTGGCCAGCGAGCTTTGGGCGACGACCAACCCGCGTGTCAAGTTCATCGGTGGGCGTTGCAACACCAAGACGCCGGCCGTCGACTCGATCGGTCGCATCAAGGATCCGGCCTGCCGCGACACCAACGCCGGCACCTGGCACCTCGCCGTCGTCAACCAGATCGGTAAGGCGCAGCGCAGCATGGTGCTCGACGCGACGTTCGACTACGAGGTCTGGAATCAGCCGGTCTACGGCTACGCCTACGACTACTTCAACCCCAAGACCAAGAAGGCCTACAAAACGCTGTCGTACGCCAAGGTTGCGGTCACCGACTTCCCCGAGGACAAGTTCAAGGCCTACCGCGCCGCCGGCACCACGCACATTGTCGGCGTGGCCATGAATGTGAAGTGGGTGGTCGAGACCGAGCCCAGCCACGACTCGCCAGACAGCGCGTCGCGTGACGCCATCTCCGGCGCGCGCTACCTGTACACGCTGGAGCTAGACTCGGCGGGCAACATCATCGGTGGTGAGTGGCTGCAGAACGCCCACCCCGACTTCCTGTGGACCTCACCGGCTGGCACGCGCGCCACCGCCAGCAACGAGTCGACGCTGACTGGCACCTGGGATGGCACGGCCGCGCTCCCGGCGACCTGGCGTAGCGCGGCGGCGCAGGCCTCGGTCGTGGGCACGCCGCTCGGTGTCATCGTCGAGGCGCTGAGCAAGCTCGCCCGTCAGTAAGCCCACCGCCTCGCCTCACCCCCGTGGGCACTCGCCCACCCAGCCCGGCACAACTTTCAACCCAGAGCGCCCCTAGGCGAGGGCGCGCAGGGCTTCGCGATCCGAGAGGATGACCTTGCGGCCATCGGTGCGGATCAGGCCCGAGCGCTTGAACTGGCTCAGCGTCAGCGACACCGTCTCGCGCGTCGAGCCGATGAGGTTGGCCATCTCTTGGTGGGTGATCTTGAGCGCCACCAGCGTGCCGCGGCTGTCGTCGATGCCGTACTCACTGCCCAGGCGCAGGAGCAGCTCGGCGAGCTTGCTGTTGACGTCTTTGAAGATCAGGTTTTCCAGCTTGTTTTCGATCTCGCGACGGCGCTGGGCCAGGATCTTGCTCAGCCGATAGCCGACCAGACCCTCGCGCTGCACCAGGCGCTCGAAGGTGTTGCGGTCGATCTCGGCGATCAGCGAGCTGTCCATCGCTTCGGCCATCTCTTCACGGGGACCGCCGTCGATAAGACACAGCTCGCCAAACAGGTCACCGGGGCCGCGATAATCCAGCGTCAGCTCTTTGCCGTCGCGCGTGACCTTGCTGATCTTTACGCGACCGCTGCTTAGAAAGAACACTGCGCGTCCCGGATCACCGGGCAGGTAGATCACAAATCGTCGCCGCGCCTCGATGAGCTGCACCGACTCGGCCAAGCGCGACAGCGTGTCGTGGGTCAGGTCTTGGAACAGCGGCAACTTCTTCAGACACCAGAGAGCTCGTTTTTCATCCTGCAGATAGATACTGGATTCTCGTTGCGCCATGGTCGCGATGGCATATGCCAATCCGCATCAAAGCGCAAGCATTCGTCTTACTCGTTACGTTTCCAATCGCCTTAGTGGGACTCAGCACATATTGTTGGGTCCGCTTAGAGCACTCTTAGCGGCTGAGCCGAAACATCAGCACCATCGGCCAGCCCAGGTAGCGCTCGGCGCGCGGCAGCTTGGCAACGTGCTCCGCAGTCATTACGTGCTCGGACATCTCGCGGATGTGCAGCCCCGAGCGGACGATGGCCATGACGTAGTCGCAGACGCGGTGGGGATAGCTCTTGGGGCAGATCTTCTGGCCGGTGTCGGGCTGGGTGAAGCGGGCCTCGACGCCGCGAATGAGCAGCGCGGGATGCATCAGCGACAGGATCAGCGAGCCGCCGGGTACAAGCACGCGCGCGATCTCAGTCAGCAGCGCCTGCGGCTGCGGGATGTGATCCATCACCAAGCAGCACAGCGCGATCTCGAAGCTGGCGTCGGGAAGCGGCAGCGGCTGGGTCAGATCGTGGGCGATGAAGCGGATGTGCTCAGCCCCCGGCTTGCGCCCCGCCTGCTGCAGCATGCCCGAAGAGAAGTCGAGCGCGGTGACCTGCGCACCGGCGGCGGCACAGCGCAGCGCGTGCCTTCCTGTGCCACAGCCGACATCGATCAGAGTGCGACCAGAGACCCCGTCGAGCGGGCCGAGCAGGCGCTGTACCTCGGGCTCTTCGAGGGGGAGCAGGGGATTGTGGTCGACGTCGTAGATCGCCGACCAGCGGTCGTAGCCCGGCTGAGTATCGAGAAATAGCGGCGGGGGCGGCTCTTGCGTCATGGCAGGCGCGGCATCTTACCTGACCGCGCTCGGGGGCTTGACGTTAGAAACTCCAGCGCGACACGTAACGCTGCGGCACAAACGGCGGGATTGGCAGCGGCGTTAGCAGGGCGCCTTCTCCGGGCCGCAGCAGCGACGGCGGATGCAGCTTCTGGCCGGTGCGATAGAAGTGCTGCAGGTAGCGCCAGTCGGCGTACCACCAGTCGCTGAGCCAGCGATCCAGGTGATCGATGCCTAGCTCGTGCAGCAGGCTCAGGCTGTAGCGGGTGGCATCGCACTCGTAGACACCGATGGCGACTAGCTCGGCTTCTGACTTGCCCGGCTCGGTATTGAGCCCCAGCAAGCGATCGGCCTCTGAGGTGTTCCACTGCACGGTGTGACCAAAGAGGTGGATCAGCACGAAAAGCGCGACTTCAAGCTCTTGGTCGTAGTCGATCTTGATCTCGGCGCCGTTGAGATCGCCGTTGTTGTCGGCGAGGACATCGGCGATCCAGACCGGCACGCCGTAGCGCGCTTCGATGTAGTGCTCGACGCGGTTGTAGATGGCCGCCAGATCCACGCCAACTACCGACGGATGCAGGCTTCCGGACACCGCGCGATCGTATCATGCGAGCCGGGCCGGACGGCCACGCGGCAGAGCCCTACTTCTTGTGCCGTGCGAGCTCTGCTTTTGCTTCGCGACTACGCTCGTCTTCGCGCTTGTCGAAGTGCTTTTTGCCCTTGGCGATGCCGAGCAGGACTTTGATCTTGCCCTCCTTGAGGTAGACCTCAAGCGGTACCACGGTCAGGCCCGACCGCTGCGTCTCGTCGGACAGATGGGCAATTTCGCGCTTGTGTAGCAGCAGCTTGCGGATGCGCTTGGGCTCATGCCCGAAGCGGTTGGCGAAGGCGTACTCGCTGATCTGCATCTGCTGCAGGAAGGCCTCGCCATTTTCGACCGAGGCGTAGGCGTCCCCTATCTCGCAGCGACTGGCGCGCAGCGACTTGACCTCCGACCCCATGAGCACGATGCCGGCCTCGATCGTCTCCTCGATGAAGAACTCGTGCCGCGCCTTCTTGTTGCGCGCCAGGACCTTGACTCCATCTTTGGCTTTGCCGGCAGCTGACTTGCTCATCAGTGGTGAATCCGGTCGAACATGCGGTTGAGGCGCACCGAGGTCTTTTCTCCCGCCGACCACCAGATGAACCAGGCCTTGCCCTTGATCAGGTCGTAGTGGACGGGACCCCAGAAGCGACTGTCGTGACTGTTGTCGCGATTGTCGCCCATGACAAAGACGTGCTCCGGCGGAATCGTCCAGGCTTGGCCACAGGCCTGCGAGGGGCCGCCCCCGCCTTGGTTGTGCACGGTAAGGTAGGTCTCGTTGCCGTTCCACTCGCGATAGGACGAACACGGCACGCGCCGCCAGTTGTCGCGTGGTCGGTCTTCATCGTAGTCCTGGTATTCACAGGCTCCGGGCTGAAGCTCGCGGCGCACCGGCTGGTTGTTGATCAGCACCTGACCGCCGCACACCTGCAGTGTGTCGCCAGGGATGGCGACGATGCGCTTGATGAAGTCCTTGTCTGGGTCCTGCGGATAGACGAACACCACGACCTCGCCACGGCGCGGCTCGCGTACGTGCTTGAACAGCTTGATGTTGGTCCAGGGGATGCGGACGCCGTAGAGGAACTTGCTGACGAAGATGTGATCGCCGACCTGCAGCGTGGGGATCATCGAACCCGAGGGGATTTTGAAGGCTTCGACCAGGAAGGCGCGCAGAAACAGTGCAATCAGCACGGCGACGCCAATCGACTCGACGTACTCGCGCATCGCACCTTTTTTGCCGGTCGGGGCGTGCGTGTTTAAGGCCGCGTCTAGCTCGTCGAGCTTGGCGTGAACGCGGCTCGGAGGACCCTCGGTGAGCGCTTGTTCCAGCGCGGTCACTGCGTCTTGCACGGCGGTGCGGGCGGTCTCGGTTAACACCGGACTGCCGCGCCCCAGACGTCGTCGCGCATCACGAAGGGCAGCGGTGGCTTCGCGATACAGCAACAAGTCGTGCCGGGCCCAGTCGATCTGGCGCCGGAACAGGTTGTACGGGCCGGCGGCCAGTGCGAAGAGTGCCGCCATCGCTGCCAGCGCCTGCATGGCGCGCGGCGAGGGCAGGTGCGACAGGTCCATATGGTTTGTCGCCGCCACCACGCCCAAGAACAGGCCCAGGTACACCGGCGCAGCCAGCAGCCACAGGTGCTCGATAAAGAGGCGCAGGAGCGGTGGCGGCCGCTCGTCCGGGAAGCCTGTTTCACCGACCGGCTGGGGCGAGGCAGCACTCACCTCGGTGGCCAGCTTGCGGGCGGAGGCTTCCGTCTCATCCGCAGACGGGGGGCGGCTTTTGGGCGGCGTGGAATCAGCCATCTGGTTACTCAACCTTCAGCACGGCGAGGAAGGCTTCTTGCGGAATCTCGACATTACCCACCTGCTTCATCCGCTTCTTGCCTTCTTTTTGCCGTTCGAGGAGCTTGCGCTTGCGAGTGATGTCGCCGCCGTAACACTTTGCCGTGACGTTCTTGCGCAAGGCCTTCACGGTGGTCCGGGCGATGACGCGGTTGCCGATCGCGCCCTGCACCGCGACTTCGAACTGCTGCGGCGGGATCAGCTCTTTCATCTTGACGCACAGATCGCGGCCCCGGAAGTACGAGCGCTCGCGGTGGCAGATCACCGACAGGGCATCGACGCGGTCGCCGTTCACCATGAGATCCAGGCGAATCAGATCGGCGGCGCGGTATTCGAGCAGCTCGTAGTCCAGCGAGGCATAGCCGCGCGATACCGACTTGAGCTTGTCATAAAAACCAAAGACCACTTCGGCGAGCGGTAGCTCGTACTTGAGCACTACGCGATCGCCCGTCTGGTAGGTGATGCTGAGCTGGATGCCGCGTCGCTCTTGGCACAGGCTGATCAGGTTTCCGACGTACTCCGCCGGCGTAAATACGGTGGCGACGATGATCGGCTCTTCAATCGCCTTCAGCTTGCCTTCGTCGGGAAGCGCAGCGGGGTTGTCCACCGTCTGCACCGTGCCGTCGCTCAAGACCGCCTTGTACTCGACGGTGGGAGCGGTCGTAATCAGGTCGAGATTGTACTCGCGCTCCAGGCGCTCCTGCACGATCTCCATGTGCAGAAGGCCCAAGAAGCCGAGACGGAAACCGAAGCCCAAGGCCAAGCTGGTCTCTGGTTCCCAGGTGAACGAAGCGTCGTTGAGGTTCAGCTTTTCCAGCGCTTCCCGCAGCTCGCCGTATCGCGCATTGTCCGTCGGGAAGATGCCGGCAAAGACCATCGGCTTTACGACCTTGAAGCCCGCCAGAGGCTCGGCGGCCGGCCGATCGGCGTGCGTGACAGTGTCGCCGATCTTCGTGTCCGCAACGGTCTTGATGTTGGCGATGATGAAGCCGACTTCGCCGCAGGAGAGCTCTTTGACCTCGGCGGGGTGCGGGCTGAAGACGCCCAAGCCCAGCACTTCGTAGGTCTTGCCAGTGGCCTTCAGCAGGATCTTGTCTCCGACGCGCAGCGTGCCCGACTTGATGCGCACCTGCGTTACGACGCCGCGATAGTTGTCGTACCAGCTATCGAAGATCAGCGCCTGCAGTGGGGCGCCCGCGTCGCCGATCGGCGGTGGGACGTGCTGCACAATCGCTTCGAGAAGCTCAGGCACGCCGCGGCCATCCTTGGCCGATACTGGCACGGCACCCGAGGCATCGATGCCGATCACCTCTTCGATCTGCTTGCGAATCCGCTCGGGGTCGGCGGTCGGCAGGTCGATCTTGTTGAGAACCGGGACGATTTCCAGGTTGTGGTCGAGCGCGACGTAGACGTTGGCCAGCGTCTGCGCCTGTACACCCTGCGAGGCATCGACGACCAAGAGCGCCCCCTCGCAGGCCGCTAAGCTGCGACTGACCTCGTAGTGAAAGTCGACGTGGCCGGGGGTGTCGATGAGGTTGAACTGGTACTTCAGGCCGTCCTTGGCGCGGTAGGCGAGGCGCACCGTCTGTGCCTTGATGGTGATGCCACGCTCGCGCTCTAGCTCCATCTTGTCGAGGAACTGGTCCTGCTTTTCGCGCTCGGACAGTGCGCCGGTGTACTCCATCAGGCGGTCGGCCAGCGTCGATTTGCCGTGGTCGATGTGGGCGATGATCGAAAAATTGCGGATCTGCGCCTGCCCGGGTCGGCTTGGCGTCGTCGCGCTGGGAGAATTCTCTGAGGCTGTAGACATTGCGGGGCGCCGAGTATAACAGGGTCAGCCAGCGCTTGATTCCGATTGTGGAGGGGGCTGTGGGAGGGCGTGCGAGGAGCAACCGGGTGGGGGGCTTAGGGGGTCGGGGTGGGGGTCGGGGCCGGTTCTTTTTTGCGACGGGGGCCGTGGGCCATGAATTCGCGCATGTCGCGCACGGCGACTTCTAGCTCTGGGCTGCGGCCGGCACCGCCCTGGGCCAGAGCGTAGTACAGCAGGCCGGCTTCGGAGGCCTCGCTGCGGGCTATGGCGCGGGTGTCATGGACAAGCTGCAGGGCCTTTTCTAGCGCGGCCTCCAGCGGGGCCAGGTCCTGATAGGTACGCACGTCGTTGCGTAGGCTATCGGGGCTCGTGCCGGGAACATTGAACGAAAAGCGCTCAGCGACATCCGCCATTCGCGACAAGTGCGGATCAATGCCCAGTCGTCCGCGGTTCAGGCTCTGACGCTCGCTGGGGAGCAGCGTGATGCAGTATTTCCCCAGACTGGTGCACAGATCCTCGACGATCTTGACCTGCTTGTAGATGTCCGCGGCACTGGGGGTCTTATCGCCAACTCGGTTTTCCATGGTCAACACATCCTCTGAAGTTATTGGACCACCGGATTATGAGTCCTTGTCTTGAGCCTGCAAGGGCACCCCATCGCGATTTCTAGGAGGCACCGACGGAGCAGCCCAGCACATCGCGGGCTTGTACAGGGCTGTCTTGGCATCTCGCTCTGCTGCCGCGCAGCCCCACCCGGTGCACAGCCGATGCAGGGGGAAGGCCGCACGAAGGCCCATGGAAGGCCCAGCCGGGGCAGATGCAATGCTCAGCCAGGGCGGATGCAATGCTCGGCCAGGGCAGATGCAATGCTCAGCCAGGGCAGATGCAATGCTCAGCCAGGGCAGATGCAATGCTCGGCCAGGGCAGATGCAATGCTCAGCCAGGGCAGATGCAATGCT
>CALFYE010000274.1 GCA_937952145.1 uncultured Myxococcales bacterium | reverse complement strand
CCCCACATGGCCCGACTTGGGAGTCTCGCAGGACATAGGAACCGCACCCCGATCGGCCTTCATGCGGCGCCCTACCTGACACATCAGATCCAACGTTCTGGATGGCGGGGAGGGAGATCTAACAACACCGGGCAGCGACGGGGAGGGAGAATGTTCTTGCAAGGAGCGGACGCTGACCTAGCTCGACGGGGCGGCCGAGGCCAGCAGCTTTTCGCGCTCGACTCCCACCAGTTCCCAGGCTTCCGCCTCGCTGGCGACAAAGGCTTCACTGACGACATCGCGACGGACCAAGAGCCGGGTCGCGGCATTGACCAGGGCCACTCCGGCCCGCACCAGCACGTTGGCGCCGAAGATCACGGCACAGCCGCGAGTCCGGTGCGTGCGGTGCCAATCCAGCGCGTACTGCCGGGCCTCGGGCCTTTGCGGCTGGGCCGAGCGGGCATCGATGATCAGAAAAACGCGGCCTCGCGCTGTCTGCACCTGCTCGACCGCCTCCAGCATGTGCTGCGTGCTTAGCCGATCGAGGGTGCCGACGCAGACAAAGAACACGACATCTTCGTGCAGGTAGTAGCGGTGCGACGCGGTGACCTGCCACGCAGGCTGCGGGGGAGCAGAGCCGGAGGCGGGCGATGCGGACACGCCTCGATCGTAGCACGTAGGCCGAGCGAGCGCCGCCGGCGCAGGCGGAGAGCGAGCGACGGGGATGCGCAGCCAGGTCAGGCAAGGCGGGCGACCTGCGGTGTTTGGTCTTTGCCGGCGGGCGCTTTTTTGCCATGGTGCGCCCCATGAATCCGACGAGCTTGAGCCATTTTTCGAACCCGACCGGGGGGACGCGCACGCTCGCGCCGCGTCGCCGGCCAGGCCAGAGCACGGGGGCGCGGATCGCCCTTTTGCTGCTCGGGCTGTGTGGCCTTTGGGGCTGCGCGCCGCTGTTTCCCGACGTGCTGCCGCCGGCTGACATCGCCGACCTGCGCGACGGCAAGCCCAGCATCCGGCGGGTCCGCGATCTTGGCGCGGTGCACATCGGCCGGCCCGGCCCGCTGCTCGGCGAATCGGATGGCGTCACGCACATCGGTGAGCTTCTGTTGATTGAAGGCAGCGGCTTTGGCAAGCAGCCCACCGTCGGCATTGCCGGCCGGCCAGCCGAGGTGCGCTGGCGAACCAACGGCGGCGGCATCGTGGTGCAGGTGCCGGCTGGCTGCGCCGTGGGTCCGCAGCGGTTGTGGGTGGCCGCGGGAGGCTCGCGAGACGAGGTGCCGCTGTCCCTGCATCGCCTGGCCGTAGTGCTGGATCCACGTCCGGCCGCCCCGACGCTGCACGCGCTACGGGTCGGCGGTAGCAGCGCACCTAGCCCGGCTGGGCCGGCGGTCGCAGTGGGCCTGCCGGGGCAGCCGCCGCTTGCCATGGCGCTGTCGCCCGATGGCGCCGCCGCCTATGTACTGCTGTCGCCAGTGACGCCGAAGCCCGATGCGCCAAGCTCGGTGCAGGTCGTCGATCTGGTCGCTCCCGGGGGGCCTAAGCTTGTCGAGACGCGCAAGCTACGGCAGCGCGCCCACCTGATCACCGCGGCCGAGCAAGCTGGGCTTTTAGCCCTGGTCGGCGATGAAGAAGTGACGCTATGGGATGTCAGCGAAGGCCGCCGGCCGGCCGGGTATCTGCCCGCGCCACTGCCCGCCTCGGCGCAGAAAGCCTGGGCCGCCACCCTGCATCCCCGCGGGGAACTGTTGGCGCTGGCGCTGGCCGATAGCAACGACGTGGTCCTCGTCGATGTCACGCTGCGACCCGATCGCACCGGCACGCGGCCGCGCGATGTCGCCACGCTCAATGCGCTGCCCGAAGTCCGCCAGCCGCTCTTGCATCGCCTGCGCTTTGCATCCGATGGCGAGACGCTGTGGCTGTCCTCGGGCGACAACGCGCAGAGCCTGTCTTCAGGTCATCAGCCGACGCGGCTCTCGGCCCTGCTGCTATCGCGCGGCTCAGCGTCCCTGTCGGGAGTCAGCGGCGAGCTGGGCCTTTCGCTGCTCAAGACCGTCGAGCTACGCACGCCGGGCGGACCCGCCGGGGCGCCAGTGGATCTGGCCCTGGCGCGACGGGCCCCGATTGCCTCGGGCACGACGATCCGCATGCCGCCGGATAAGGCCGCGGTCTTTGTGTCGACGCTGTCCGGCGCACAGGGACCCGCGTCCAGCCGTCAGAGCCCACCGACCCCGCGCCCTACCGATGACAAGATTCGCGGTGCCCTTTTGCGCGGTGATCTCAACGGCCAGGCGCGACCGCTGTCCGAAGATGGCGAGGCCGAGATCGTCGCTGGCTTAGATCTGAGTCCGGGGGCTGAGCTTTTGGTCTCGGCTCGCCTGTCCCCTTCCGATGGCACGCTGCGCCTAGCGGTGACCGATCTTTTGGCCGGTGGCGACACCAGCCTGCCGCTGCCTAGCCCGCGCCCGACCTCGCCGCAGACCGGCAGCGACCTGTTTTCGGCGTCGCAGATTCCCGTCCTGCTGCAGCCCTAAGCCACTGACCCAAGAGCCACCGCCATCATCCCCGCCTGCGGTTACTATCGGACCCACGCTATGCCTGCCCCGAGCTCTCGCCTGACCGATGCCGATGTCTATCTGTTCAACGAAGGCCGGCACCTGCGCCTGTACGACGTGCTGGGAGCCCACTTGGGAGAACGCGAGGGCGTGGCCGGCTGCCACTTCGCGGTGTGGGCCCCCAATGCCCAGGCGGTGTCGCTGATCTGCGATCGCAACGGCTGGCAGCCTGGCGTCGATCGCCTGCAGCCGCGGTCGCACCGCGATCAACCCAGCGGCCTATGGGAGGCGTTTATCCCCGGTCTCGGGCGCGGCGAGCGCTACAAGTTTCACGTCGAGTCGCAACACCGCGGCTATCGCGCTGACAAGGCCGACCCGTTTGCCTTCTTCGCCGAGGTACCACCGCAGCAGGCGTCGATCATCTGGGATCTCGACTACGCGTGGAACGACGAGGCCTGGCTGACCGTGCGCGCCGAGCGAGCCGCGACCAAGCTCGCGCAGCCGATTTCGATCTACGAGGTCCACTTGGGCTCCTGGCTGCGTCGCGGAGCCGGCGGATCAGGAGGATCGTCTGGCGGTCCTGCGGGGGGCTTCCTGTCGTATCGCGAGCTGGCCCCGGCCCTCGCCAGCTACGTCGCTGAGCTCGGCTTTACCCACGTTGAGCTGTTGCCGGTGATGGAGCACCCGTTTTACGGATCGTGGGGTTATCAGGTCACCGGCTTCTTTGCGCCGACCGCGCGCTACGGCACGCCGCAGGATCTGATGTTCCTCATCGACTGCCTGCATCGCCACGGCATCGGCGTGATCCTCGACTTTGTGCCCTCGCACTTTCCCGCCGACGAGCATGGCCTGGGCTACTTCGACGGCACGCACCTCTTCGAGCACGCCGATCGTCAAAAGGGCGTGCATCCCGACTGGAATAGCCTGCTCTTTAACTACGAGCGGCACGAGGTGCGCAGCTTTCTGCTCTCAAGCGCCCTGTTTTGGCTGTCGCGCTATCACATCGATGGTCTGCGCGTCGATGGCGTGGCCTCGATGCTGTACCTCGACTACAGCCGCAAGCCCGGCGAGTGGCAGGCGAACCGCCACGGCGGCCGCGAAAACCTCGGCGCGCTGGAATTTCTGCGCAGCCTCAACGCCGACCTTCGCCGCCTGCATCCCGACGTGCTGTGCATTGCCGAGGAATCGACCTCGTTCCCGCAGGTCACGACGCGCGTCGCTGGCCCGCCGCCCGTCGCCCTCCCCGATCCGCCCACCGGCCCGCTTGCCGGCCTGGGATTTGATCTGAAGTGGGACATGGGCTGGATGCACGACACCCTCAAGTACCTGTCGCTGGATCCGATTCACCGTCGCTACCATCACAACCTGCTGACCTTTCGCATGATGTATGCGCACAGCGAAAACTTCGCGCTGTCGCTGTCGCATGACGAGGTCGTGCACATGAAGGGCTCGCTCTACGGCAAGATGGCCGGCGACGACTGGCAGCGACGGGCCAACCTGCGCCTGCTCTATGCGCTGCAGTGGGCGCAGCCTGGCAAGAAGCTGCTCTTTATGGGCAGCGAGCTAGGCCAAGTGCGCGAGTGGGATCACGAGGGCAGCCTCGACTGGTATCTGCTCGATCAGCCGCCGCACCGCGGCCTGCATCGCTGGCTGTGCGATCTCAACCAGCGCTATCGCGACGAGCCGGCCCTGTACGCCCGTGACTTCGACGACGGCGGCTTCATCTGGCTCGATCCCGACGATGCCGACCTCAGCGTGCTGTCCTTCCTGCGCCACGGCCCCCAGCCCGAGGACACCCTGCTTGTCGTCCTCAACTTCACCCCCGTCCCGCGCTCCGACTATCTGCTCGGCGTGCCGCAGCCCGGCGTCTGGCGCGAGATCCTCAACAGCGACGCCACCCCCTACGGCGGCAGCGGCCAAGGCAACCTCGGCGAGTGCCTCGCCACCGCCCACCCCTACCACCGCCAACCCTACTCGCTACGCGCCCACCTGCCGCCTCTGGGCGCGCTGTTCTTCAAGCGCGTCTAACTAAACCCACAGAACGGATTGTCCTATATCGCAATTTGTTGTGCTGTTTATATCAAAACAGGAAATATGTATTGATACATAATATTTGACCTGTTCGTCATGCGGTGGGCGCGGCGGCTTGAACCGCGACACAGCGTCAGCCATGGATTGATATCCTGGCCGATGTACGTGCCTGTTCCGCGCTCTCACCGCTACCACCGATAGCGCAGTTATCGCGGCCTGATCCCCGATCAGCTCAAGTCACTCAGCCGGGCCAATAGCTCGTCGGCGCCGCGGGCTGCGGATTGGAGGGCGCCTTCCATGTAGCCGGGGAAGTGGGTGGCGGTCTCGGTGCCGGCGAAGTGGAGGCGGCCGACCGGGGCGCGTAGGGCTTGGCCGAAGCGGGTCAGCGTCGCGGGGGCCATGATGCCGGTGTAGCAGCCGGCGCTGTAGGTCTCGGCGGTCCAGTTGTGCTCGATGTAGTGCTCGGGATGCAGGGCCTCTTCGCCGAAGAAGCGCGCGAAGGCGGAAAGGACGCTCTTTTTGCGGAGCTCGGGGTCGCGGCCGGATTCGCCCCGCAGGTGATCGCCGAGCATGAAGCCGAGGAGGCCGCCGCGCTGGCCATCGGCAGACGAGTCATCGAAGACGGCGCGGATCGGTCCGCGATCGCTGACCGCCTCGCCGGAGAAGCCGCGCTCGCGCCAGAACGGGCGGGGGTAGGTGGCGATGCACTTGCACACCGAGCCCATCGGCATACGCGCCTGCAGACCCTGCCTGGTCGCGGGGAGCTCGGGCTGAAAGTCGATGCGCGTGCACAGCGCGGGCGGGATGGTGACAAGGACATACGGGGCGCGATAGCGGGCCTCGCCTCCGTCGCGAGTCTGGGTGAAGACGGTGACGCCGGAGTCGTCTTGGTGGATGGCGCGCACCGGCTGAGCAAGCTGCAGTCGGCCGGCGAGGAGCGGATCGGCGGCCAAGCGCTCGCTGACCTGCTGAAAGCCACCGACGAGGCGAGTCTGCTGTGCGCCCTCGCGAATCGTCGACAGGTTCATGATGCCGTTGCCGGCGTGGATGTAGTGCAGGAAGTACAGCAGCGACAGCTCGGCGGGCTCGGCGGCGAAGATGGCAGCGACGGCGATGTCGAACAGGGCGCGCGCGCCTTCGGTGTGGACATTGGCCTGCTTCCACGACTCGACGGTCATGCTGTCCCACAGGGCGGCATCGGGGGCTTCGCTGGGATGCTCGCGCGGGACTTTTTTGGCCATGGCATCGACGCGCCATAGCGTCCGCTGCAGATCGAGCAGGCCCAGGAGAGGCAGCGACGGAATATCGCCGCCATAGGTCGAGACACGGTCGCCCAGGGCCAGCACCTTTTTGCCCTGATAGGGCTGGGCCAGGGTCGGCAGACCAAGCTCAGCGACAAGCGCGATCAGCCGATCTTGTCCCGGCCCCAGCCACTGCGCCCCTAGCTCGACGACATCGCCGCCCGGCAAGCGATGGCTCAGCGTGCGTCCACCGACGCGATCGCGCGCTTCCAGCACCCGCACCCGCACCCCACGTCGGGCCAGCGCCCGGGCCGCGTACAGGCCGGCGAGTCCGGCTCCCACAATCAGCACCTGATCGTCGCCTGAATGGTCGCCTAAATCGTCGGCTGACGACGACTCACCGGCTGCTAAGGACGCTGCACTGCTCATCGCAAAGACTCCTCTCTTCCGTCATCATATCGCGGCTGGATGGGGCGTGGCGCCGACGCGCATGGGCCGCAGAGCAGGGGGCCTACCTTTTTCATTTCGTGCTCAGGGGGGTTTTCGTACACTCCCGCCACCCATGCCTGCTTCGACTCGGATGACTGCCTGGCCACCGACGGGATGCGCAGCCCGGAAACCCCTCTTTTTCCCGACCTCGTTGCCCGCGCCGGACGGGGGGCTCACGCGGCGGATTGGGGGCGGGCTCTGGCTGCTCTTGCTCTTAGGCTTGCTCTTTTTGCCGACGCGGGCGCTGGCGATTGGCGAAAACACCGGCAGCCTGGGCGGCTATGTCACGGCCAAGGGCACGAAAGACGGCCTGGCCGGCATTCCGCTGTCGCTGAAGTCCAAGCAGCTAATCGGCGGCACGCAGGAAAAAGCCACCAACGACGACGGCAGCTACACCTTTGTCAACCTGCCGCCCGGCACCTATGAGCTATCGGTCAAGCTGGAAGGCTTTGTGCCGTATCGCCAGCTGGGCATCGTGATCAACGCCGGCGGCCGCTCGGAAGTCGACGTCGCGCTGGAGCTTGCGACCTCGCCCGAGATGAACGAGCGCACGACCATCGTCGAAAAAGTGAACCCCGTGCTCAATGCCGAGAGCGCGGCGGCGACGACTCCGCTCAACAACCAAGCGATTACGCGCTCGCCTTCGTTCCGACAGGAAAAGGGAGTGGCGCAGTTTACGCCGGGCGTAACGCGCGGCGGCGATCGCGCGGTGGTGCGCGGTGGCCTTGGGCGCTTTAACCGCTACTACATCGACGGCTTGGAAGTCACCGACGTGACGCGCGGCGCGTTTGGCTCTAGCTCGGCGCTCATCAACTCGGACTCGGTTGAGCAGTTCGTGGTCTCGGCGGGCGCGATGGATGCCGAGTACAACAGCCTGGGCCTGGTGCAGAACATGGTCACCCGCTCGGGCGGCAATAAGTTCATCGTCGATAGCACGGTGATCTTGCAGCCACCGCAGTTCTCGGCGACGACGCGCTACCCGACCAACACGCCGATCCAGAACAGCAACCTGCTTTACGACAACCGCCCGCTGCCCGACCGTTCGTTCTATTCGGCGGCGATCAACTTCGGTGGACCGATCGTCAAAGACAAGCTGTGGTTCTGGAGCAACTTCCAGTTCAACTTCAACCGCCTGACCTTCAACATCTCGGAGCAGCCGTGGTACGGCATCAACGCTGCCTACGACCGCTATCAGGATCAGGTGCTGTATCTCGGCCGCTTGAAGCTGACCTGGCAGGCGAGCCGCGCCACCCGTGTCACGCTGTCGTACAGCCTGGACTTCAACGACATCGTAAACGGCGCGAACTCCAGCGCGGTGCAGGGCTCAGCGCCCAACGTCAATAACCTATCGCCCGAGGCTGAGCTGCGCTTTAAGCGCGGCGGGCACTGGGTCGGTCTGCTCATCGACAGCCTGCTTACCGACAAGCTGCTCCTGCAGATTCAAAGCGGCGTCTTCTACAAGACGTTCCTGGAAGACTCGATGCGCACCGTCGATGGCCAGCCGGATCGGCTGACGCCTTCGCACCAGCTAGCGACCAGCGATGCCGCGACCAACAACTTCGTGTTCGGCAATCGCAACCGCCCCTGGGAAGAAGAGGGCAAGTGGAGCGTGCAGCTTGCGCCGACGCTGCTTTACACGGCGCGCGGCCTGGGCGGTCAGCACCAGATCAAGGGCGGCGTGCAGATGACCTACATGCACTACCGTCACAACCTGGGCATCCCCGGCGGCCAGCGCTTCGTCGATAGCGTCCCTGGCCTGCCCTGCGATCCCGGCGACTCGCGCAGCTATGGCAGCTGCAATCAGCTCGAAGTTTTTCAAGACAGCCAGCCCTCGGCGGGGCGGGCTGGCGAGGGCTACACCACGACGGCGCAGGCGCTGAACCTGGGCCTGTTCGTGCAGGACAAGTTCACGCTTTTGCGCTGGCTGACCATCGTGCCCGGCATGCGCTTTGACGTCGGCATGCTCTACAACACTGAGGGCGTGCGGCTGCAGACGCTGTTCGGCTTCGGTCCGCGCCTGTCGGCGATCTACGACCTGTTCCACGATCGCACGACGCTGGTCGTCGCTCACTACGGCCGCCACAACGACGTCGGCAACGCCGGCATCGCCGATCGCGGCAACCCGACGATGACCTCCAGCCTGCAGCGCTGGGACGCAGCCAGCATGCGCTTTATCGAACAGCGCAAGACCGGCGGCGCCGGCACGCAGAGCTTCGGCACCGACATCAACTTTGCCCCGCCGCGCGTCGATGAAGCCTCGGTCGGCATCCACCGCGAGGTGGTAAGTCAGCTGGTGCTCGGCGCCGACTACACCTATCGCCAGTACGCCAACTTCTGGGTCAATCAAGAGGTCAACCAGATCTGGGATCCGGCCGGCAATCGCGTCGTCGGCTACGGGAACGGCATGCGTCAGCGCCTGTACGTCGCTTCCACGCCGGGCGATGCCAGTCGCGAATATCACGGCCTGGATCTGTGGGTGCGCGGCACGCCGGGAAGCTGGGACTTGGTGGCGTCGTACACGCTGGCGTTCTTGAACGGCACGGTCACCGACCTGTTCGATCCCGGCTACAAGCAGAACCCGCGGCTCGATCCGCTGTACTACGGCGCGCTCGATGGCGCTCCCCGGCACTACTTAAAGGGCATCGTCAGCTACGCGTTTGACTTTGGTCTGTCGCTGGGCACGACGCTCAATTACTTCACCGGCGCGCCGCTGTGGAAGTCGTTCCGCAGCCCGGAAGACAACACGTTTACGTTCTATCGTTCGCCGCGTGGCACCAGCACTGGAACGCGCAACAACGATCCCACCACCTGGGCCGAATTCGGCCTGCCGCAGACGATGAATATCGACATGCAGGTGGGCTTCAACCTCAAGAAGCTCTCGGGTCAGAACATCGACCTCATCGCCATGCTGTTTAACGTGCTGAACCTGGCGAACCCCACCGCACTCGACACGCGCGACGGCCCGGCCTTCGGTACGGCGACGCGCCGCCCCGACAACTTCTTCTGCGAGGTCGTGCTGCGCTACCGCTACTAGCCGCGCGGCTGCGGCTCGGTCCGTGACGCGCCCCCCTCGGCCCCCGCTCGGAGGACTGCCCATGCCCGTCCTGCCCTCGAAAACGCGTCCGGGAATCCGGCCCGCGATGCTGCTTCTGACCCTTGGGCTGGGTGTCCTGCCGGCCTGTAGCAGCGACGGGGAGCCTGCCCCGCCTGAGTCCGCACTGCCGGGTCCGCTGACGCCGCCACCGCGCCGTCTGCGCCGCTTGAGCCAGCGCGAATACAAGAACGTGGTGCGCGATCTTTTGGGTGAGACCCAGCCCCCGACCGAGCGCTTCGTCCCCGACACCTATCAGAACGGCTACGACAACGGCTCGGCGGGACTGGCCGTTCAGACCGATCAGCTGGAGGCCTATCAGTACGCTGCAGAGGTCATCGCCGAGCGAGCCGTGCGCGACCGCTTGCCGCGGCTCTTGGCCGGCTGCGATCGCGCGACCGCCGGGGACACCGCCTGCCTGGAGTCGTTCCTACAAGGCCTTGCCGCCCGCGCCTTCCGTCGGCCGCTCAGCGACGGCGAGCGAGAGCGTCTGCGCACCGCTTACGCCAGCGAGCACGCCGCCCCCGAGCCCTTCCTGCGCGGCCTGCAGACCGTGCTGGAGGTCATCCTGCAGTCGCCGCAGTTCCTGTATCGCGAGGAGCTAGGTGCCCCCGATGCCGAGCGGGGCACCACGACGGTGACACTGTCGGACTACGAGCTGGCGAGCGAGCTTTCGTTTCTGATCACTGGCTCGCTGCCCGACGATGCACTGTGGTCGGCAGTGCAGGGCGGACGCTTCCATCGCCCCGAAGATCACCAGCAGCAGGCCGTGCGTCTTTTGGCTCAGCCGGGGGCGCGACCGACGCTGCGTGCCTTTCTGCACAAGTGGCTGGCCACCGATCGCGTGCCGACCTTGAGCAAGGCGGCGAGCGTCTATCCGCGCTTCTCGACCCACCTCGCGGCGTCGATGGCGGGTGAGCTGGATCGCTTCTACGACGAGGTGCTGTGGCGCGGGCGCGGCTCGCTGCAGGCGCTGTTTACCGAGAACACTTCGTTTGTCGATGCCGATCTCGCCGCGCTCTACGGTGTGCCGCACAGCGGCGATGGCTTTGTGCGCATGCAGCTTCCTGCCGAGCAGCGAGCGGGCGTGCTCACGCGGGCGGGCTTTCTGTCGGTGCACTCGGCCAGCGACTCGTCGGGGCCGGTGTCGCGCGGGGTGTTTTTGTTGCATGCGCTCCTGTGCTTGCCGCCGCCGCAGCCACCGGCCAACGTGCCGCCGGCGATCCCGGTTGGTGATCCGCGTGGAGCCAACCTGACGACGCGACAGCGCTTTGCGCAGCACGTGGCCGATCCGGCCTGCGCTGGCTGTCACACGCGCATCGATGGGGTGGGCTTTGGCTTTGAGCAGTTCGATGGCATCGGCGCCTATCGCACGACGGAAAATGGCCAGCCAGTCGACACCCGCGGCACGCTGATCGGGACCTTCGAGATCGATGGCGACTACGTCGGCGTGTCCGAGCTTGCCGGGCGCCTGGCCCAAAGTCAGCTCTTGGCCCGCTGCTTCCTGCGTCAGAGCTATCGCTACGCCATGGGACAGATCGAACCGGACGGTGATGATCTGGCCAGCTTGGGAGCGTCGTTCAGCAGTCAGTCCGCGCTGCGCGAGGCGCTGTTGCTGATCGTCAAGAGCCCGCTGTTTTCCCTTCGCACCGTCGAGCCTTCGGCTCTGTAAGCCCAGGAGAGCTGCGCCATGGACACCAAGCTGAATGCTCGATTGCCGATGGATCGCGATGCGCACAGCGCGAACCATGGAAGTCGTAGCCGCACCAGTCGCCGCACGTTTCTGCAGGCGCTGTCGACGATGTCGGCCGCCGCGCTGACTCTGCCGACCGAGCGCTGGCTGCGCGCTGAGACCGCGCCCAAGCGCCTGATCCTGCTGATGCAGAACAACGGCACGCAGCAGGGTAACTTCTGGCCGAAGAGCGGCATGAGCTCGCCGATTCTGGATGCGCTGTTCAAAGATCCCAGCAGCGGGCGCGACAACGGGCTTTCCGCCAAGACGACGCTGGTCAAGGGCGTGTACATGCCGAACGATGCCAACGGCACGAACGGCAACCAGCACGACATGGGCTTTGCGCGCCTGTTTACCGGCGAAAAGCTGATCTCGCGCGGCGGGCAGCCGTGGGGCGGTGGGCCGTCGGTGGATCAGCGGGTGGCGCAGGCCTTCGGCGTCGATAGCCTGACCTTGGCGGTGCTGGCCTCGCAGACCGAGCCGCATCCCAAGCCCGGCTTCGATCATCGCGTGTCGTTTAGCTATCTCGGGCCGGCGACGCAGAAGCAGCCGCGCGTCGATCCGCTGTCGGCGTTTGAGTCGCTGTTTCCCCGCTCGGTGGCCGATCGCGCTCGTCGCCGCAGCGTGCTCGATGCCGTGGCTGGAAACCTCAGTGAAGTGTCGCGACGACTGGGTGCCAGCGAGCGCGGCAAGCTGGACTATCACATGACGGCGCTGCGCGACATCGAGCGCCGCCTGATGGCGCCCGCCCCAACCTGTCCGCGTCCGCCGGCGCCCACGGATTACCTGGGCCTGGATCCCTACGCCGAGGTCAGCACCGACGCCTACATCCCGCCGATGGTGAACGACATGATCGATCTCATCGTCGTAGCGCTGCGCTGTGGTCTGACGCGCGTGGCCTCGCTGCAGTTTGGCTACGGCGGCGGCAAGTGGCGCTTTGGCTGGAAGGGCATCGACATGAACTGTCACGACGATGTCGCCCACCTGGACGTCTTTGACGCGGGGCTTCTGCCCGATACCACCCGGCGCATCATCGCCATGAACCAGTGGTACGCCGGCTGCGTCGCGCGTCTGGCGCTGGCCCTCGATGCCATCCCCGAAGGCGCCGGCACGATGCTCGACAACACGCTGATCGTCTGGGGCAACGAGCTAGGCCGCGGCGACCACAACCAAGAAAACATCCCCATCGTGCTGATCGGCAAAGCGGGTGGCGCTCTGCCGCGCGGCGGACGGGTTATCGATAGCGGTCGTCAGGTGTTCAATCGCCTGGGCTGCAGCATCTTGAACGCCATGGGCCTGCCGGCGGCTGGCTTTGGCGACGCGCCGACCTGCGGACCCTTCGCCGGTCTGTCCCTGGTCTCGTAGGTCGGCGCGATCTCTTCCCCCCACAAAACGGTCATGGAAAAAGAATCGTCTATCCCGCAAAAGCGCGTCTATTTTCGGCGTGAACTGCCGCCGCTGTCCGAGAGCATCGAAGGCGAGCACATCGTCGAAGCCGACAGCCCGCACATCCCGCTCTCGTCACATCCCGACGAGGTCTGGGAGCGCGGCAGCGATCCGCTGACCGCTGAGCTTGTGCATCGCATCGAGCAAGAGCTAACCCGGCAGGGCGGTAGCTGCGCGCACATCGTCGATGAAGTCATCGAGCCGCATGCCGACTACGCGACCTCGACGATGTGGCTGCGTGGCCGCTACACCTACGTGATGTATCGGCACGACGAGAAATAGCTCGGTCGAGGGGTTACTGCGCCGCGACGGTCCAGCTCTGCTGCGCGGTGGCAAGCGGCGTGGGGACAGATGGGAACTTGGCAGACTTGACGAGGGCTTCGACGCACTCTTTGACCTGCGTCTTGTCGCCGCCATCGCCGGTGACTTCGATCGTCTGATCGACGACGGCGCCGGTGCGGTTGATAGTCACGTGGACATCGGCGGTCACCTTGTTTGCGCCCTTCTCCATCGCGTGATCGATGATGCACTTCTGAATGGCTTGGCCCTTGTCGTTCAGCGCATTCGACAGCGCCGAATTCTTCGGCCCCGATGGGCCCTTTTTGCCCTTGCCCTTGGCGGCGGGGGCCTTGGCGGCGGGGGCCTTGGCCGGTGGCGGGCCGGAAATGGCGACGGCGGGAGCCAGCAGCAGAGCCAGAGCAGTCCCCGTACACACACGCGACAGCGAACGCATCATGCGGATCTCCTAAGCAACTCCCCAAGCGTACTCGACTACGTGCCCGCCGCCCAGCGTAGGAAATGGGGCTCGGCTGCGGGCCGGATTTCTTCATCTGACGTGCTAGCGTGCCGGCCATGCAACTCGGCTCTGAAAAAACGGTGCGCACGCCGTTTCTGCTGGTCACCGGCTTTCTGGGCAGCGGCAAGACCACGCTGATCAACCGCTGGCTGGGCACCCCGGGCGGCCCGCGGCTGGGCGTAGTCGTGAACGAATTCGGCCAGGTCGGCATCGACGGTGCGCTGCTGCAGGGGGCGACTACCGACAGCGGTGGTCGGGCGATCTTAGAGCTGGCCAATGGCTGCGTCTGCTGCGTGCGCGGCACCGAGATGTGGGAGGCCGCGCTTGAGCTTGTCGATCGCGCTGGCGCTGAGGTCCTGCTCATCGAGACAAGTGGCTTGGTCGAGCCGCAGGCGCTGCTTGATCAGTACGAGCTTCTGCCGGCGGCGATGGCTCGTCGCATCGATCTGCGCGGCATCCTGTGTGTCGTCGATCCGCTGCAGGTAGCGGAGGCGATTGCCAAGCGGGCTGAGGCCCTGCACCAGATCGAGCTTGCCGACTGTCTGCTGCTGACCAAACTCGACTGCGCCAGCCCAGCGCAGGTGCGGGGCGCGCATGCTCTGCTCGATCGTCTGGGGGCAAGTCGCGAGCGGGCTGGGCTTAGCCTGCAGGAGACGGCGCAAGGGGCGGCGGCGGTGCTGCGCTGGGCGCTGTCAGCGGCGGCGCAGGCGCGGCGCGCGGCGGTGCATGGCGACTGTCCGCAGTGCCAGGGCGCGGGCGGTGAGCACGCCCATCCTCACCCTGTGCCGCATGGCGGCAAGCAGCTTGTCGCGGTGTCGCTGCACGAGGCGCAGCCGCTGTTGTCTGAGCCGCTGCTGCAGCTCTTTTCTGATCTGTCGCATGCGGGCGATGAGAGCAGAGCGGCACATCATCCGAGCGGCGAGGTGCTGCGGGCCAAGGGGCTGGTGCAGATCTTGGGACCGGATAATCAGCGGCAGCTTGCGGCGGTACACCTGGCGGGACATCGCGTTGAGCTACAGCCGCTGCCCGCCGAGCATGGGACGGTTGAGGGATCGACGCTGGTTTTTATCGGCGAAGATCTCGATGAGGCTTGGCTGCGCATTCGGCTGTCGGCTTGTCGTAGTGGGGTTGCTGCGTAAGAAGGTGTTTACATATTCAGCTGCGGATGCTCTCGACGTGATTTTGCTGCACGGCTGGGGGCCCCGCGGGCGCGGACTCATTTTTTCGCCGGGGCGTCGAAAAAGTGAGATCCGCTGCGGCCCCAGCCTTACTGGCTGGTTGCGGGGGGAATGAATATGTAAACAGCGGTTAGGCGGCGGTTGCGGAACTGGTGTCGGCTGGGGTGCGGCGGAACTGTACGAAGCGGCGTAGCCACTGCGCGATCTCGCTAGGTGACAGGTGGGCAAAGGCGCGGCGGTAGACGCTGGGCTCGCGCTGGGCGGTGGCGAACATGAAGCGGGTGAAGGTCGCGGCGTCGACGCGGTCCTGCAGGAAGGCGGCGTAGGCGTCCTGCCCGAACGAGGCCAGCACCGAAAACGCGGTGTCGAGCAGGCGATTGATGGCGTCGGGATCAGCCGGCGACTGACCGCGCGGCAGGGCGGCCGGCGGCATCATCATGAGCGTCAGGCCGCCCATCACCTGCAGGGCCGGCGGTTCTTGCCATAGGCCCGCTAGGTGCGTCCGCAAGAGCGAGTCGTTCTGCAGCGCGCGCAAGAGCCCCTGACTGATCGGCAGGAACGAGCGAATCATCGATCCGAAGCCGCAGAACGTCAGCGGCGAGTGGCGGGCCGCGGCATCGCCGACCAGGAACACGCGATCGCTGGGGGCCGCCGGCATCGGCGACAGGCGGGTATAGCCGGGGATGTAGCCGTAGGTTGGTCGCAGGAGGCGCAGCGCGCCTCGCTTGTAGCGCGGCAGGGTGGCGAAGAAGCGCTCATACAGCGCGAGCAGCGGCTGCTCGCCTGCGGCCATGCGCTCGTCGAGGCGGGCCCGGCGCTGGTAGTAGAACAGGTAGATGGTCATGCGCCGGCTGGGGCCTGAGCCTGCCTCGTCCTCTTTCGGATGGGGGGCGGGGAAGCCCTCCCAGATGTGCTGCTCGCCGTCTTCGACGCCCTCGGTGGTGATCAGGATCTCGCCCAGGTTGGGATCGAGCTCGTCGGGGGCGGTGCCAAGCTCCAGATCATCCAGCACCCCACCAACCGTCGGGCACAAAAGATCGAAGGCGGCGTGCGGGCTTTGGGCGCCTAAGGCATCGATGAACAGGCGGGCCTGTAGCTGACGTGGCGCCTGGCCGAAGGCGGGCGACAGCACCACGCGGACCCCATCGCCATCGACGCGATAGCCGACAAGCGCATGGTGCGAGAGCAGCGTCGCCCCCGCTGCCTCGGCCTGCTGCCGCAGCGCTGACAGCAGGTGGCCGGCATCGACGACGCAGTCCAGCACCTCGCGCACCGGGTGAGCGGGACCGCTCCCAAAGCGACAGATGCCCGCGCGATACTGGCCCAGCAGCAGCCCCTCGACCTGGCTCGGCGTGAACAGCCCGGACTCGGACAGCGGACGCAGCTCGGGTCGCGAGATATTCCACTCGCGATGGCCGCAGCCGATCTCGCGGCGATCGAACACGGCGACCCGCAGGCCGGCCTGGGCCAGCGTCGCGGCATAGACCAAGGACAGGCCGCCTCCGGCAATGACAACGTCGAACTGATCGCTCGCCAAGAGGGGCCGATCTTCGCGGGGCTCAGGACGCGGCAGGCCCGGCGACCGTCGCGAGCCCCGGGGGCCCGCCCGCCCCGCTCGCTCGGCCAGGCTGCGCTCGATCTGCAGGATGTGTCCCAGCGCCGCTTCCCCGTCGGGTAGCGCTGAAAATGCGGCCCAGGTGCGGGGATAGCGCCGCGCCACAGCCGACCTCAAAAGAGCTTCGCTAGCAGTCGTCACAGGCACGTCGTATCAGATGCCGCCGGGCCGCGGAATGTCGTGTTACAGGCCCTGGCGCACTCACCGGGACGGTGTGGTCGGGCTGGCCAACCCCGCGCAAGCGCTGCGCTTTGCGGCCAGGTGGGGCGGCGGGAGCCCGCGGCGTGCTTTGCTGGCTCGGTCCGAGAGGCGATCGGCTACGTTGTCGACATGAGTGCAGAGGCCAATCTGGGGGGGCCTGCCGAGGCCCAGCTAGCCGGAAATGTCCCCATCGCTATCCCTATCGATCGCCGCCGTGATGCCTTGCTGGTGATTGATCTGCAGCCGGACTTCATGCCGGGAGGGGCGCTTTCCGTGGCTGAGGGCGATGCGGTGGTGGCACCGATTGCGGCGCTGCTTGCGCGGCGCGGCTTTGACACGGTGGTGGCGACGCAGGACAACCATCCGGCGGGACACATCTCGTTCGCTAGCCGCCATGGGCAGCCGGTGTTCTCGACGATCTTGCTGCATGGCGCGGCGCAGACGCTGTGGCCTGATCACTGCGTGCAGGGGACGGCGGGGGCGGCGCTGCATGCCGGGCTGCCGCTCGATGGGCTGACCTTGATCTTGCGCAAGGGGGCCTATGCCGATGCCGACTCGTACTCGGCGTTTCGCGAAAATCATGGCCCGGGCGGCGTGCGGCGGACCACTGGCCTGGGGGCGTTCCTGCGGGCCCGGGGCATCGAGCGCGTCTTTGTCTGCGGCCTGGCGCGCGACTACTGCGTGGCCTGGACCGCACTCGACGCGATGAGCGAGGGGCTATCGGCCTTTGTGCTGGATGATCTGACGCGGGCCGTCGATCCCAGTCCAGAGGCAACCGCGCGCACGACGGCGTCGCTTTCGGCCGCCGGGGTGCGATCGATCCACAGCCAGGCGCTGCGCTTTCCCGACGTCGCCGATCCCGCCCCAGCCGGCGTCGCACCCACGACCGGAGGCGAGCGGCCATGAGCCCGCCCAGCGAACCCAGTAGCAGCACGGCGCAGGCGTTTGGCCTGGATGTCTATCAGCTGACGACGCTGATTGCTCACGCGGCGGACGGGCGGTTGCACAGCACGCTGCCGCTGTCGATGAGCTTTTTCTTTCGGCGCTTGCCGCGGGCTCGTCGTTTTGTCGTCGCGGCGGGGCTGCGTTCGATCGTCGAGCACTGCAGCGGCCTGCGCCTAAGCCATGGCGAGCTCGCCACCCTCGATAACCACCCCATCCTGGGGCCGGCGCTGCTGTCCCCGGCCGGGCGGGCGGTGCGTGAGGCGCTGGCGGCGCTCGACGGCTTTGTCGGCGACATCGATGCTCTGCCGGAAGGCACGCTGGCCTTCGCCGGTCCGGCGCTGGATAGCCGGCGTCAGCCGGTCGTGATCGAGGGCGTCCCGCTTTACGCCTACACGCCGCTTTTGCAAGTCAGCACTTCACTGGTCTACAGCAAGCTGATCGAGACGCCGTGGCTGTCGCGGCTGAACTACCTGTCGATGGTGGCCTCGAAAGCCGCGCGGGTGGTGCTGGCGGCGCGTGAAGATGGCCGTGATCGTCCGGTGATCGAGTTCGGTCAGCGTCGCACGCATCCGGCGGCGGCGGTCGATGCGGCCTATGCCGCGTACCTGGCGGGCTGTCGCGCCACGTCGAACCTGATGGCCACGCATCGCTATGGCGTGCCCTCGGTCGGCACCATGGATCACTTCGCGGTGCAGGCCGCCGAGCGCTTGGGCGTGCCGGTCCACGAAAGCGAGGTCGCTTTCTTCCAGCGCTTCTACGAGATCTTTCCCCAGGCCTCGACGCTGCTTGTCGATACCTACGACACCTGGCGCGGCATTGCGGGGGCGGTGCGGGCCTCGTCCGGTCGCTGCCTGGGGGTGCGCCTGGACTCCGAGGTCACGCCCGAAAACGTCAAGCGGGCCCGCGCGCTGCTCGACTCGCTGGGGGCCAAGGGCGTGTCGATCTTTGTGTCGGATGGGCTCGACGAATACCGCGTGCGCGAGCTTTGTCAGGCTGGGGCCGATGGCTTTGGCGTCGGCGAAAACATCACCTGTTCGCCCGACGCGGCGACCGGTATCGGGGCGGTCGGCAAGCTGGTGGTCAACGGCCACGGCAAGCGCACGATGAAGGTGGCGCGCGGCTCGGGCAAGGCGACGCTGCCGGGGCTCTTGCAGGTCTATCGCTTCGCCGATCACGATCTTCTGTGCTGCGCCGATGAGCCGGCGCCTCCGGGGGGCAGGCCGCTTCTGCAGCCGCTGTGGCGGGGGCGATCGCTCTTTGCCCCGCTGCCCCACTTGGACGAGTCGCGGGCGGCGGTGGCGGCCCAGCTAGACGCGCTGCCACCGTCGCTGCGCAGCCTGTCGCCAGGTCCGCCGGCCGGGGGCGAGAGCTGGCCGATCGTGCTGTCCGAGCCGCTGCTTGCCCTCAGCCGTGAGCTGATCCACGCTGCCGCCCATGCGCCGGCCGCTCTCTAGAGTTTGTACGTATACGATCCCGGCGGCTCAGTAGTCATCCGAGGGGAAGTGGAGAACCTGCGATGAAGCTCCTAAGACTTGGCCTTGGCTCGGTGAATTCCACCGTCGGAGCGGTGCGCAAAAATGCCGCGGCGGTGATCGCGGGGGCGCAGGCCCTGGCGGCTGACAACGCGCAGCTGGCGGCCTTTCCCGAGCTGGTGATATGCGGCTATCCGCCCGAAGACCTGGTGCTGTTTCCGCGCTTCATCACCGCGCAGTGGCAGGCCGTGGCCGAGGTGGCGCGGGCGACGGCCGAGCTGCCGACGCTGTTCGTCCTCGGCGTGCTGACGTCTGTCGACAGCCAGGTCTACAACTGCGCCGCCGTGCTGCACCGCGGCGAGGTGCTGGGCCTGGTACCCAAAGAGAAGCTGCCGCTTTACAGCGTGTTCTACGAGTCGCGGACGCTCAGCCCGGGGCGGGCGGGCCTGCTGCGCTCCGTCGATCTGTCGGCCTACGGCTTGGGGGCGGCGGTGCCGTTTGGCGACCTGCTGTTTGCCACCGACTTTGGCCTGCTCTCCGTCGAGGTCTGCGAAGACATCTGGTCGCCGCAGGGACCGATGTCGCGGCGCTGCCTGCAGGGGGCCGAGGTGGTCGTCAATCTCTCGGCCTCGCCGTTTCGCATTGGCGTTGAAGCCAGCCGACGCGAGCTGGTGTGCACGCGGGCCAGCGACTATCAAGCGACGGTGCTTTACGTGAACGCGGTCGGTAGCAATGACGGCCTGGTCTTCGATGGCGGGGGCTTTGTCGCCCAGAATGGCCGCCTGCTTTTGGCTGCGCCGCGCTTTGTCGCCGGGACCAGCGCCCTGACCCTGGACATCGATCGCACGCGTCGGCTGCGGGCGGAAAACACCACCTTCCGTCGCGACGCTGCCGCCTATCAGACCGGGCTTCCTGAAACGGAGGCCGCGCACCGCCTGACCCTGCGACACGGGACCGAGCCGCACAAGACGCTGTGCTTTGTGCCGCCGGTCGGCGGGAGCTTTTTCCTGCCGCGCGATACCCGTCCGCCGTCGCCGCGCCAGCAGTTTTGCGAGGAGCTGCTCTCAGCGATGACGCTGGGCATCGGCGACTACTTTGAAAAGAGCGGCGCCTTCCGCCACATCGGCGTCGCGCTGTCGGGGGGACGGGACAGCCTGCTGTGCCTGCTTCTGGCCCATCGCTACGCCGTCTCGCGCCTGCCGCCGTCGGAAGTTGGCACGCTGCTGCGCGCCTTCTTCATGCCGACGCGCTACTCGTCGCAGGCGACGCGGCAGGCCGCCGAGATCACCGCGGCAGAGCTGGGTGTGCCGCTTTCCATCGTCTCGATCGATGAGGCCTTCGATCGCGAAGCCGAGGCCGCCCGCGCCATGCTGCAGCCCGGCGAAGAGCTGACGCCGCTGGCTCTGCAGAACATCCAGTCGCGCCTGCGCGGCGAGCGGATGTGGAACTGGGCCAACGCCGTGTCCGGCATGTTCCTGCAGACCGGCAACATGAGCGAAAAGTCGGTCGGTTACACGACCATCGGCGGCGATCTGATGGGCTGCCTGGCGCCGATCGCCAACCTGCCCAAGACGGTGGTGAACTACCTTTTGGAATACCTGCAGGACACGCATCCGCTTGACGGCATCGCCCGCACCGTCGCCATCCCAGCCAGCGCCGAGCTGGCGCCAGATCAGGAAGACGAGCGCGATCTGATGCCGTACCCCGTGCTGGATGCGCACATCGCGCTGCAGATCGGCGAAAAGTACACGCCCGCTGAGGCCGCCGAGATCGCCGCGGCGATGTTTCCTGCCGTCGCCATCGGTCAGCATCGGGCCTGGGCGGGGCGCTTCCTCAGCCTGTTTACGCGATCGATCTACAAGTGGGTGCAGGCTCCGCTATCGCTGCACCTTGGCAACCTGGACATCGAGCGCGAGCGCGCCTTTCAGCATCCAGTGATCACCAAGCCCGAGTGGCAGGCAGACTGAGCGGGCGGCCGCGAACCTAAGCCGCTTCGGCGAACGGGCCGCGGCCCACGAGCCGCCAAGGAGGGGGGATGGAGCGGATCGAATATCGCGTGCGTCCGGCGCTGTGGTCCAAGGAGCAGCACTGGGTTCTCACCGACGATGCGCTGAGCCTTAGCGAGGCCCCGCTGCGCGAGGGTCAGCCGGTCTCGCCAGCGCAAAGCTACCGGCTGCCGCTGTCGGCGATTCATCGCCTGCGTCTGATTTACGCCCCCGGCCGCTACGAGAGCGATCGTTTCGAGTGCGAGATCGTCGGCGAGTGCGAGGCCCGTCCCTTCAAACGGCGGGTAGCCAGCCACCACGTCCGCGGCCTTGCCGATTTTGTGCATCAGGGACCAACCTATGCGCCGTTTGTGCGCGCGCTGTGTCAGCGGGCAGCGGCGCAGAACTCCGGGCTGCGAGTCTTATCGGGCTACTCGCCGCTTTCCTACTACCTGGGGCTCGCCACGCTGCTCCTCGTCATCGCCGGCTTTTCCGCGTTCGTCTTTGTCGAGTGGGAGCGGCTGTGGCGACTGCCGCGCACCCCGGGCCGGCTGTTCATGCTGTCCGTGCTGCTGGCTTTTCTGTTTCTGATCTATCGCCGCAACCGTCCACGCGTGCTGTCGCCCGATGCTCTCCCCGACGAGCTTCTGCCGAAGACCCAGCCCGCGAAATCCTGAGGATGCGTGATGACTGAGCCTCTGCCGGGTCCGCGTCTGCGCGGCTATTTGTTTGGCGATCGGGTGGCGCCCGAGGACGTCCAGGCCTTCCTGCATCACCGACGGGCGCTGAGCGTGCGCGGCATGGAGCTGGTCGGGTACATCCTGCTGCTTGGCAACCTGCTGTTCTGGCCGACCGATTTGATCTTGTTCGCCGACTCGCCCGAGGGTCTCCGCGCCTTTGCGCTGTGGCGCGGGGTGCTGACGCTGTGCTGCATCGGTGGGCTGTGGCTGCTGCGCTTTCGGGCGGTGCGCAAGCATCCCCTGGTGCTGTGGATCTTCGCCATTTCTGTGCTGCTGACCGCGACCACCGGCGGCTTGTTCATCAGTCGCTTGGGTGGGCTGGACCAGCCGTTTTTCTACGCCATCTACACCTTCGGAGGCGTGTCGATCGCGCTCTTGGTGCCGCTGCGGCTGCGCGCCATGTTCACTTATTCCACGACGGTGCTGTTCCTGCTGAGCTTCTTTGGCAGCCATCCGCAGCACCTGCACTATCCCCACCTGCCATCGGTGCTGATGGTGCTGTTTTCGTCGAACTGCGCCTATGTCCTCATCGGGCACATCATCTACCTCTTGGCCAAAAAGAGCTTCCTGCAGGAGCAGGCTCTGGCCCGCACCGCCGCTGAGCTCGTCGTCGAGAGCCAGAAGTCAGAGCGCCTGCTGCTGAACATCCTGCCGGCCGCGATCGCCGCGCGCTTAAAAGAAGAACAGAAGCCGATCGCCGATGGCTTCGCCAACGTCAGCGTGCTGTTCGCCGATATCGTCGGCTTCACCCAGCTATCGGCCAGCCTGCCGCCACACGAGCTGGTGCAGCTTCTAAACGGCCTGTTTAGCGAATTTGATCGCGCGGCCGAGGGGCTGGGCTTGGAAAAGATCAAGACCATCGGCGACGCCTACATGGTGGCCGGCGGCCTGCCCATGCCCCGCGCCGATCACGCAATTGCCGTCGCAGACATGGCGCTTTCGATGCGGCAGATCGTCAGTCGCTACGCCGGTCAGAACGGCACCGCGCTGCGCCTGCGGGTCGGCATCCACAGCGGTCCGGTGGTGGCCGGCGTGATCGGGGCGCGCAAGTTCATCTACGACCTGTGGGGCGACACTGTGAACACCGCCAGCCGCATGGAATCGCACGGCCTGCCCGACGAGATCCAGGTCAGCGAAGCAACGCAGGCGTTGCTCGCGGCGCACTTTGATCTCACCCCTCGCGGTCCGATCGAGATCAAGGGCTTAGGCCGCATGTCGACCTGGCTCCTCAGAGGCCGCCACGTCGCTGAATGCTGAGGTGAATCGGCGCGCCCGACTTTGTGATAATTCTTGAGCTGCGCGCTCGCTGCGCGCCCTCATGCGTACCTCCTCGAACTGAGCCCAGTCCTTTCGCTCGTCTGTTCGCTCGAACCCCGAGGAGGTTCCATGCCGGTGCTCTCTCTGCACGGCGTCGCGATGGCTTATGCCGATGCGGCGCCGCTATTTTCTGCCGTCTCGTTGCGCTTGTCTCCCGGTTGGTACGGATTGGTTGGTGCCAATGGCGCGGGCAAGTCGACGTTCCTGCGCCTGCTGGCCGGCGAGCTTGCGCCGACCGAGGGGCGACTTGACCTGACTCCGCGCGGCAGTGTTGTGCGGCTTGCGGCCCAGCGCTCGTCGGCGGTCGGCGTGGGCTCCCCGGGCGAGCGACGCCGCGCCGAGCTCCTGCGCATTCTGGATGGGCAGCCGAGCGTGCTCCTGCTCGATGAGCCCACCAATCACCTCGATGAATCAGCCCGCGAGTCGCTGATTGCGGCGCTGCGCCGCTTCGGTGGCATCGGTGTGCTGGTCTCGCACGATCGCGAGCTATTGAATCGTTTGCCGCAGACCACGCTGCGCCTGCACGGCGGCGGGCTGTCGGTCTGGCCTTTCGCCTACGACGAAGCCAAGCGAGCCTGGGAGAGCGAGCGCGCCGCGGCTCTTTCCGAGCACTCGCAGGCGCGAGCCGAGGTCAAAAAAGCCACCGCTCGCCTGGCCGCGGCCCGCCACACCGCAGCCGAGAGCGAGAGCAGTCGACGGACCAGCCGGCGCATGCGCAGCCGCCATGACTCCGACGCACGCAGCATCGGCGCGAAGAACCTGGCCGCCTGGGCCGAGGCTCGCGCCAGTCGAAAGGTCGCGGTGCAGCGGGCCGCGCTTGAGCGCGCGCAGCAGGCCGTGCCGAGCATCGAGCGCGATCGCACACTGTCGCACCGCATCCTCGCGAACCTTTCGCCCAGTCCTTCGCCCGTCGTGTTTCGCCTGACGGCCGAGACGATCGCGGCGCATGGTCGGGATGTGCTGCGCGGGGTCAGCCTGGTGGTGCGGCGCGAAGATCGTCTGCGCATCGCTGGTCGCAACGGGGCGGGCAAGAGCACCCTGCTGCGCGCGCTTTTGGCTGGACACCCTGCGGCGCTGGCCTCGGGACAAATCCTGTACCTGCCGCAAGAGCTAGCGCCGAGCGAGACCGCTGAGCACCTGCGAGCCCTAAGCAGCCTCGATCGCTGCGGTCGCGGAGAGGTCCTTACCCTGGTCGCCGCGCTAGGGACTCCTCCGGAACGGCTGCTCGCCTGTGCCCCCGAGACGGCTGCCGACCTGTCCCCCGGCGAGGCGCGCAAGCTGGCGCTGGCCCTGGCGCTGGGCCGCGGGGCGTATGCCCTTGTGCTCGACGAGCCGACCAACCACATGGACCTGCCGAGCATCGAGCGCTTGGAAGAAGCGCTGGCCGCTTATCGCGGGGCGCTCTTGCTGGTGACGCACGACGAGGCCCTGGCCGGTCGGCTCACCGAGCGAACCCTACAGCTTGTCGACGGCGAAGTTCGCTAGGTTGCCGTCGCCGGGGCCGGGCTCTTTGGGCTCGGCACCATTCGTGCTTTACAGGCGAGGCGGCTCCGACTTATAACTCCGCCCACTTTTTGCAAATCAGCCTCGGAGGAAGGTACGAAATGGGTAGCGAACAGGGCAGGGTGACTGCCAACCGAACCAGAACCACTCACGGCAGGGAACACCTCGCCTCGGGATCGCCGCGCTGGGCCCCGAAAGTCGCGGCTAGCCTCGCGTCGCTGGTCGCGTTTATGTACGCGCAGCTAGCGCTGGCCAGCGGTGAAAAACACGTCAGCGAAGCGACGCTAGTCCTGCCCGATCTGTCGTCGGTGCAGTTCCTGGGCATGAGCGGCAAGATGCTGCTCATGGCCGGTCTTGGCGTCTGTGCGCTGGCCTTGGGCTTCGGCTTGATGATCTACAACCAGCTCAAGAACATGCCGGTGCATCGCTCGATGCGCGAGATCTCGGAGCTGATCTACGAGACCTGCAAGACCTACCTGGTGACGCAGGGTCGCTTCATCATGATCCTGTGGGTGTTCATCGCCGTGATCATGGCCGCGTACTTCATGAACGCGCTGGCCGATCTGCCCAGTGGCGAGCGCATCATGCGCGTCGTCATCATCCTGATCTTCTCGCTGGTCGGCATCGCGGGTAGCTACGGCGTGGCCTGGTTCGGCATCCGCGTGAACACCTTCGCGAACTCGCGCGCTGCCTTCGCCAGCCTCGGCGGCAAGCCGTTCCCGACCTATGCCATCCCGCTCAAGGCCGGCATGAGCATCGGCATGCTGCTCATCGCCACTGAGCTTCTGATGATGCTCGCCATCCTGCTCTTCATCCCGCGCGAGTACGCCGGCCCCTGCTTCATCGGCTTCGCCATCGGCGAGTCGCTGGGTGCAGCGGCGCTGCGCATCGCCGGCGGTATCTTCACCAAGATCGCCGACATCGGCTCGGACCTGATGAAGATCGTCTTCAAGATCAAAGAAGACGACGCGCGCAACCCCGGCGTCATCGCCGACTGCA
>CALFYE010000273.1 GCA_937952145.1 uncultured Myxococcales bacterium | reverse complement strand
CGAGATACATTGGCGTGACTGGAGTTCAGACGTGTGCTCTTCCGATCTCCCTCGCATACCTGTCGGTCAGCAGCGCTCGCGCCATCCTGCTCGTCGCGGCACAGCTCAAGTCCGACCACCCCGCCGATCACACAGCGCTCCCGGCCCGGCTGGAACAGGCGGAAGCGCACATTCGCGGGGCGCTCAAGACTCTGCCCGCCCTATCGCCGCAGCAGCGCATGGACCTGGGCGAGGCGCTGGGTCGGCTGGCCCTACTACGCGGCGACTACGACTCGGCAGTGGTGATGTTCCGCGATGTCGAGGCGCTGGCCAGTCATGCCCTGGCGGCCGATCCGCAGTACCGCGCGCTGATCGCCCTGGCGGCCAGCGAAGATGCGCTCGCTCGCACCTCGTCATCGCCGGAGGAGCGGCAGGCGCTGCGACAGCAAGCCCGGCAGCACTTCGCAAGCGCGGAGCGACTGATCTCGGACATGGTGCTTTACGTGCCGGTGCCCTCGGCCCGCCGTGGTTTCCTGCCGCGGTATGAAGCCGGCCTCGGGGCCTACATCGATTTCCTGCTGGCCGAGGGCGATCAGGACGAGGCGCTGGCCGTGATGCGGCGCGCCCAGGTCCGCGGCCTGGCACTGACCTTCCAGGCCGGTCTGCTGTCCGAAAAGAGTGCCGAGCAGGTCGCCGCTCTCCAAGAAGACGCGACCGAGCTGTTGCAGAACTCGCTGGCGCAGAAGACCCGTCTCAGCCTCGGCAGAAGCGACACACCGCGGTCGTTGCAGGAGCAGCGTCAGCGCCTTGATGGACTGATGGCGCGACTGCGTCAGGCCGGCCTTGGTGAGCTGCCCCTGCGCAAGCTTCTGCCCGGCGAGGGCATGCTGATCTGCCACGCCCTGCCGCGCGATCGCACCGCCTGCCTCTATGCCCTGGCCGATGGCCGAAAACAAAACCACATCGTGACCACCGCTGAGCTCGACGCCGCGCAGGCCGCCACTGATGCGCCCCGGCGACTGTCTCGGCTGCTGCTCACGCCCTTCGCCCCGCTCATCGACGCCACGGCCGTGCTGCGTGTCATTCCGAGTCCGCTCTTTCGCTCCATCGAGCTTGCCGCCCTGCCCTATGCCGGGCCGAGTGGCACGCTGGTGTCCACTGGACGACGGCTGGTCTATGCCCTGGATGTCGCGCCGCACGCACTGCCCGCCCGCGCGGTCCAAGCGAACTCGGGCCCGCCAACCGCTCCGGTCGTCGTCTACAGCTACATTGCTGGGGCCCCCAAGGTGACCCCGGCGCTGCTCTCGCGGCTGCAGCTTCTGGGCTGGCGCCCTAGCCTGTACTCGACGCCGCAGCTCGAAACCGGAGCCAATCCGCTGCGCCGCCTGCGCTGCTGGCTGGGCCTGGTCAAAAACTGTCGTGAGCCGCTGCTACCCGCTGATGGCCAGCCGTGGCCGCTGTTCTCCGGGAGTGCGACGTCGGTCCGGCCCACCCTGCAGGGCGCCGAGCTTGCCCACTTCTACACCCATGCCTGGTTCGGCCGAGAGCAAGGCGGCTGGCAGAGCGCAATCCTGATGCCTGACGGCAGCGTGCTCCATGCCAGCGAGCTCATGCAGCTGCTCCCGGCCCCGCGCTTCGTGGTGCTGATCACCTGCGAAGGCGGACAGAGCGGGCAGGGCCAAGACGCGGAAGACATGAGCCTGGCCCAAGCCCTGATCCTGCGCGGGGGCGAGGCGGTGGTCGCGGCGAATCGACAGCTTGCCGATCCGGTTGCGGTGCAGTGGACCCAGGCCCTGTACGCTGCCTCCCCGCTGCTACCCACCGGCGGTCCGGCCTTTTTGCAGGCTGCCCGTCCGGATCTCGGCTCGGCGTTTCATGCTGCCCAGCTGGCACTGCAGGCGCGATCGCCTCTGGTGTCAGACTGGACGGCCCTGCGGCTATACGTCCCCTAGAGGTCTGCCGTGATCGGTGCTCGCGGCTCGAGCAACCGAGTGTAGGAGGAGTGCGACGATGCCTAGCGAGCCCACGCTATCGACCGATCTTGTGCCGTCTTCCCCCTCGCCGGTGGCGGGGAGCGGCTCCTCCGTGCATCCGCTCTCAGCGCAGACGGGACTCGGCATCTGGCTTGCGGCGACGCTGCTCATCGCCATCGTGTTGCTCTTGCCGGGCTGGATCGGTGCCCTGATTTCCCCGCTTCCCAGCTACGCGTTGACGCTGCACAGCGAACGCCCCTGCCTGCTCTGCGGTCCCGAGGTCACGACGCCCCAGACACTGGCCACCGATCAGCTCATCGACCTGCAGCTAGTGCCGCAGGGACCCGTCGCCGGCCCGACGTTTTTGCACCTCTATCTGCGCTACGGTGGCGAGCTGCGCCGGGTGCTCGCCTTCGCCGAACGGGCCGACGATGGCAGCCTGCGCCTGCGCGGCCGAGCACGCGAGGTCCTGGATCTGCGCGGCGATGAGCACGGAACGATCGAGCTCCTGTGGTCGGTCTCGCGCTCGCCTGTGCCCCTGGCTGCCTTGCCGGGTTTCTCGCCGCTTAGCGGGACGGCTTTCCGTCCCCTCCACCGATTCGCGCTTCACCTGACCGCTCATTGAACCGGCACGACGCGCTCCGCTGCCCGTCGGTGATCTGCCAAGGAAACCCCGATGTCCGTGCAAGCCTTGCCCCCCGCACCTGCCGTGCTGATGCGCACCCTCGACCGCTGGCTGGAACAGCAGGCCGACCGGGTTAGCTCCGACGAGTTTGCCCAGCTCCTCGACCGTCTGCGGCCGCACCTGCCGCTTCTGGATGCGGCCCTCGCCGAGCATCGCCTGAGCGAGTTCGTACGCTGTTTCGAGGCGCTTGCCATCGCGCTCGATGCCACCGAGCTCCTGCTCCCCCTGCGGGGCGCGGGGCTTGCGGCCGGCCAGACGGATGCGCTCGAATCCATGCGTGGCGTGCCCGATCCCTCGCAGGAAAACGGCGCCGCCGAGTCCGGACGCCTACCCTTTTCAAGCCCACCGCTGCGCACTCTCCTCGATCGCGTAAAGCAGATGGTGCAGCCGCGGCAGGCGCAGCCCGGTACCTCGCTGGCCGTTAGTTCGCCGCCGGAGGTTGCCATCCAGCAGCTGTTTGCCGTCGACATTCAGGCCGGGCTGAGCGCCGAGAGCCGCGAGACCACCGCCATCAGTCTGCCCATGCCGTCAGCCGGCCCCCTCGACTTCGAGACGGAGCTACAGCTCGACGACCCGGCCGCCTGCGAGTTCCAAAGCGCAGCCCAGGGACTGTTGCGCGTGCTGCCCGATGGCCGCTCGACCCGGCAGTCCTTTCTCCTCGTTGCCAAGCAGGCTGGCAGCTATCGCCTGACGGTGATCTTTCGCCAGCACGGCGTGGAGCGCCGACGCATCAGCCGCCCGCTTACCATCGCTGTGCCCGAGCTCAGCGTCGAGAGTGAGTCCGCCGCAGCGACCTCTGCCCCCCTGCCGCAGTCGTTTCAGCTGACGCCCGGTCCCGCCCCGCGCGGCATCGTCCTGCGTCTGCGGCGGGCCCGTCACGTCGGCCTGCAGCCCGTGTTCCTCGGCGAGCTCTTCGGCCCCGGCCTGCGTCACGCCCCCCTGTCCTTTGAGGTCCCGCTCGACAAGCAAATCGCGGAAGCCAGCGCCGAGTTCTGTCGTCGCATCGGCGACCTCACCGATCTGCCGACCGACCTAGAGAGCGAGCTGCGGATCCGGGCCCTCGGCGAGTGGCTGGCCCGCCTCTTTCTGCGCGACGAGCCACGCCAGCTCCTCGACTCCACCGACATTCCCGACGGTACCCCTCTGCATATCGAGAGCCACGATCTCTGGGTGCCCTGGGAGCTGCTCTTGCTCAACGATCGGCGCAGCGGGCACGAGCTGTTCTTGGGAGAGAAGTTCGCGGTATCGCGCTGGACCGATGCCGGTTCGGCACGCGAATCGGTCGGAGCGGGCGGCGTCACCTTGGTCTCGCCGACAGATCCCGGACTCTCCGTCGGGCGCGAGCGCCGCGTCCTTTCCGGGCTGCGTGGGGGAAGCCTGAGCGAGCTCAGCTCGCTAGGCGAAGTGCAGAGCCTACTCAACGGCCAGACTCCCTGCGGCGTGTTGCACTTCGCCTGCCACGCTGACAACACCGCCGACCGCGTGGCGCCCGACTACCTGATCCTCAAAGACGAAGTCCTGCTGCGTCCCTTCGATGTCCCGGCGGCGCGCAATGATGTCGTGCGCGCGCTCGACGGTGGGCTGGTGTTCATCAACGCCTGTCAGAGCGCCATCGAGTCGCCATCGATGGCCCGCGATCGCGGCTGGGCCCGCGCCTTCATCGGCGGTGGTGCCGCCGCCCTTGTCGCCTGTGCCTGGACCGTCAAGAACGGCACCGCCGCCCGCTTCGCCGAAGAGTTCTATCGCCAAGCCCGCCTCGGCGTCACGCTTGCCGAAGCCGCTCGCCAAGCCCGCTGCCGCGTCCGTCCCCTCGGGGAACACGAGCCACTGGGCTATGCCCTGTACGCCGCCCCCGAGGCCCGGCTAGCACGTTGAAACGGCGCCCACCCACACGGTTCGCGTCTGTGACATTCGCTCAGCAAACGCCGTGGTCTTCCTGTGCGACAGCCAATACCGACCATGCGCGTTACGGATCGGCAAGCCCCCCGGCAGCTTGGCCTGCAACCTCTGCAGTCGAACCCAGGGCAAGCGCCCGTCGCATGAGGCTTCCGATTCGTTGTGGGGCCAGCTCTTGCAGGACGCGATGCTGACCCCGCCGCGCAACCTCGCAGCGACGATCCTTGTCGGCTAGCAGCGCACGCAAGGCCGTCACCGCGTGGTCATGTCGAGGCTCTGCCCATTCCATGTCAGGCGTCCACAGGTCGTGCGGGCCGAGCTCAACTCGCACCGGGACGACGCGATGCTCGACGAGAAATGCACTCTGGTCATCCATGAACTCTAAGTTGCCGGAGTATCCCGTTGCGACGACGGGAAGGCCATGCGCCATCGCCTCGGCCAAGCACAGTCCGAAGCCTTCGCTGCGATGCAGCGACACATAGGCATCGGCCCACTGATACAAGCGGTTCAATGAACGCCCCGTCAGCTCTTCCGCGATCACGTAGACCGGTGGATGTGTTCCCCGTCGCGCATGTCGCCGCAGGACCGCATCGAGGGCCTGCCGTACGGCCCGGAAATCGCGCACGTAGCGCAGGCCGATCTTCATCAGCAGAGCGACATCGTTCCGTCCGTTGAATGCATCGACAAATGCGGCGAGCACCCCAAGCGGGTTCTTGCGATCAGACCACTCTTGAATGGCGAGAAAGACAAACTGCTCGTCGGGGATGCCGAAAAAAGAGCGCTCGGCTCGCCGCGTCCTGCCGACCCTGCTCGCGGAATCGGGGCTCGGCACGCGGACTCGCACGGGGTGCGGAATGACGCGAACCGGCGGCCCCTGGGGTCGCTGATGCGAGATCGCAGCGTAGCGCGAAGGAACCCAGATCTCATCGACGAGAGCCAAGGGTTCCGCCCAGCCTGCTGGCAGGACGGTACTGTCCCAGACCGTGATGCCGATGTTGCGGCAGCCCGGCTCGCGAAAAAACGGGAAGGCCGGCGGGACCACGTGCAAGAGCACATGGTCATAGGCTCGACGCCGCGCGCAGATACGTGCCGTCGTGGGATAGCGGGCTGCACAGACTTGGACATCCCCAGGCGCTTGCGGTCCCATCAGAACACTGCGACCACAGACGGGAACCCCCGCCCGCGCTAGCGAGTGCAGGTGCAGCCGAGTCGCCTGGCCAAAGCCGGAATTTTCGGCCAAGAAACCGACGTAGCGCACGCCAATCACAGCGGCAGTCCCCAAGCCCGCAGACGATCGCGGGGCCAAGACTCGGCTGCGACTTTTTCAGCCGCGGTGACGACTTCATCGATACGGACGCAGTCTCGGCACAGCGGGCGAGTCGCGTTCGCCAAATGGGGGCAGCTACTGCTCGTCGATGAAGCCCAAAGCACGGCGGAGTGTGGCGACACCGGCCCATGGCGCAAGGGATTGTTGCGCGTGAAGACCGTAACGACGGGAGCCCCGACGGCCGCCGCAACATGAGCCCAGCCGATGTCATCACAAATGGCCACCGCGCACAGGTGCAGCAGCGACGCCGCCCCACCAGCATCTTGGGCAGCGCGCGCCAACCGGGGTCTGGCTGATGGTGGCCCCCCAAACTGGATCACGGTGCCGCCGATCCGTCTGGCCAGTCGCTGCCCTACATCCCACAGCCGCTCTGCGCCATAGCTGTGCTGCGGATTGTGCGCCGGAAGCAGCGCGATCAAGGGTGCCCCGGTCGCCGCACACAGCTTGCGATAGCGATCCCGAGCCGCAGCCTGAAGCGGCTTCGGCAGTCGCAGGCGAGGTGGGCTGCCATCCGGGTCCAGACCCGCCATAAATCCACAATCTTGCACCGCTGCCGCCGCCGGCTGGTCGAGTGGAGCAAAAGCGAGGGCACGGCCCCCGCGCAGCCGAATCGTAAGCTGATCGATCGGCCCCTTCCGTCGATAGCGGGGCAGCCCCGCCCCCCGCCGCAACCGGATGTGCAGGCTTGGGCGATGGGCTTCCATCGGCCAGCATGGCCTCCCCAGACCTTCGCAGTGCAGGCGCAGCAGGGCGGTCACGGTTGGGCGACCGAGGATCTCAACACGGCTGTGCTGAAATCGCCGCAGCAGGGCATCCAAGACCGGCAGCACCCAGACCGCCGGCGCCACGCCCAATCCCCCACACGAAATGCTAATCTGCTCGGCCCGAACTTGGTCAAGCTGCTGCAGTCGCCCTCGCCGGACTAGCTGCGCGTCGACTCGGGTTAGAAATTGCAGCATGCCGTGCGGCGTCCAGCGAGCAAAAGGGAATGCGAGCCGCCGATCTAGCTCTGCCGCGGCAGGCGATAACGGGCACCGTCGTGAGCCCGCCAGCGACGCCCAGGGAGCACGCGCTCCAGGATGCGATCGACCACCAAGTCCGAGTCCTGCTCAAGCGCCTGTGCCAGTCGGCCATCCATCAGGCAGCCATACCCATAACCATACCCATAGCGGCCACTGAAATACCCATAACCATACCCATAGCCGTAGCCCCCCGGGCAGTCTGCGGTGCCGCATCCCGATAACGAGCCAGACGCGGTAGCGGCCGCTAACAGCGCCGATGCGGTACCTGCGCACTTGAGGAACACCCGACGCGACACTTGACTCAAACGAGCAAACATCAGTAGTTCCTAGCATGCTGCAGACGGAAGCCACAACCGCTTTGCTAAGGCTCGCTTGGATTTGCCCCTATTTTCCCTGGCCATTGAATAGCGGTGGACGGCTGCGCATTCATCACCTCGCCTCTGGCTTGGCGGGACACGAGCTGCTGTTGTTTGCATATCCGTCCCCAGATGACGCATTTCCCGATGCCGACCAGCTTGCCGCCCCGGCCCCGTTCCCTTGGTCACAGCGACGCTGTTTGCCGGCCGATGACTGGCGCCGCTTCGATGAGCCGGGGCTGCCTTCCTCAGCCACCCGAACGCCGTCGGCGCTCAACGAAGCGCTGCAGAGTGCGCACGCGCAGCGTCCGTTCGACGCGGTGATCATTGAGCACAGCTACACCGCAGGCGGACTGTGCCCGCCAAAAGGGGTGCCGCTCATCCTCAACGAGCACAACATCGAGTCGGAATACCATCGCCTGCGGGCGCTGCGGACTCGCTCGCTTCGTCTCGGCATCGAGTACTTGGCGTGGCGTCGCTTTGAGCGGCGTACTTGGCCGCGCATGGCTGCCGTCACCGCCGTGTCAGCCGCCGACGCCGCCGTGATCGGCAGAGCCGGTCACCACCAAGCCCATGTGATCGAAAACGCCATCGCATCCGACGGCTTCGAGTTTCATCTGCCCTCCACGCGGCGCAGTGGCGAGGTGCTGTTCCTAGGCCACCTTGCCTATGAGCCGAATATCCTCGCCGCCAAGCGTCTCGCGCTCGAAGTCCTGCCTCGGCTCCGCCGGCGCCACCCGCACGCCACGCTGACCCTTGCCGGCCGCTGTCCCAGTCGCGAAGTCATGGCCCTGGCTGGCCCTGGCGTCCAAGTCCTCGCTGACCCCGAAGACGTTCGCCCGCTGTATCGGCGAGCCCAAGTCGCATGCTTTCCGCTAGAGCTAGGGGCGGGCACGAGTCTCAAGATTCTCGAACCTCTGCTGTGCGGCGTGCCGCTAGTCGCGACCCGCTTCGCCACCCGCGGCTGGTCCCTGACACCGGGCACCCACTACACCCTTTCAGAGCGCAGCGCCGACCTCGCCACCAGCCTCTCCGCGGTCTTTGATGCACCGCAGCGCTGGGACTCCCAGGCTACTTCCGGTCTCGCGTTCGCGAAGCGACACACCTGGTCGCAGAGTTCCACTCGGCTCGCCCACTTGGTCCACAGCGTTGTCAAATCCCAGCGGGGAAAGCCCGCGCCCGGCCGTCCCCAACACGTTCACCGGGCCGAGTGAACCTACCCAGCTTGGTGAGCAAGCTCGGCGAACTGAATATAACATAGAATACCCTGATAATTTCTTTATTTGAGCCACTCAATTAACAATGATAAATTACTTCATTATACTCAAGATCTAACGCTCTGTATTTCTATTTTACTCAATCTTCCCACGCATTAAAATACATTCCCAGATATCTACACAACGAACCATGGCGAGGCGCCGCTTTTGCCGCAGCGGCAGGCAGAGTAGCCTGGGGCCCATGCATACCGACCTCCGAAACAAGACCGCCCTCATCACCGGCGCCAGCTCGGGCATAGGCGAGGCACTGGCCCGCGAGCTTGCACGCCGCGGCGCCCAGCTTGTCCTGCTCGCGCGACGCCGCGACCGCCTAGAGCAGCTCGCCAGCGAGCTAGCCGAGGGCGGCTGCCGCGTCCTCTTCGATGAAGCCGATGTCGCTCGCGATGGCGACATCGAGCGCGCCGTCGATCTGGCACATGCCAAGCTGGGCCCGATCGATCTGGTCATTGCCAACGCCGGCATCAGCATCGGCGGCCAGCTTGCGCGACTGTCCGTGGCCGATCATCGCCGCCAGCTAGAGACCAACTACTTCGGGGTGCTGCGCACGTTCATCGCCACGCGCGACGACCTTCTGGCTCAGCGCGGCGGCTTCGCCGTCGTTGGCAGCGTCAACGGCTACTTCCCGCTGCCAGGGGGCGGCCCCTATGCCGTGTCGAAGTTCGCGGTGCGCGCCTTCTGCGACACCCTGCGCATGGAAATGAAGCCGCACGGCGTCTCCGTTACCCACATCATCCCCGGCTTCATCGCCACCGAGTTCCGCAAGATTGACAACCAAGGCCGCCTGCACCCCGATCGCAAGGACGCCGCCCCCGCCTGGCTACAGATGCCCGCCCGACGGGCCGCAGAGGAAATCGCCGACGCCCTCACCCTGCGTCAAGCCGAGTGCATCCTCACCGGCCATGGCAAGGCCGCGGTGTGGATGCAGCACTTCCTTCCGGGGGCGCTGGAGTACCTGGCGAGTCGCCTGGGCATCAATGCCAGCCCTCCCCCACGCAAGGGCTAGACCGCGCGTACAGCCGCAAAGCAGCCTCCCCTCCCCCGTCGAGCTCGCGATATAATGCCTCGGTGTCCTCATCGAGCCGGTCCGCGGGAGGCGGGCAGGACGGCGAAAGCGGAGCCCCCCGCAGCGCAGCGGTCGGCGACGCGACCCTGCCCGAGTCCGCCGGCGTAGGCCTAGCCGCCACCTTAGCCAGTGGCGGCGTCGTCATCCCGGCCACCGCCGTCGTCACCTCCGCCGCCTTCCCCGTCCCCAACTGGGAGCGCTATGAATTCATCTCCACGCTCGGCCGCGGCGGCATGGGCTCCGTCTACAAGGCCCGCGATCGACGCCTGGGCCGCATCGTCGCCCTCAAATTCATTCACGGCGACGACCCCGGTCTGACGAGCCGCTTCCTGCAAGAGGCCCGGGCCCAGGCCCGCCTGACCAGCCCGCATATCTGCAAGATTCACGAGGCTGGCTTCGTCGACAACAAGCCCTACATCGCGATGGAGCTTATCGATGGCGCGTCACTGGATCGCGCCGGCCAGGCCCTGTCCCTCATCGAAAAAGTCCAGGTCATGCGCGACATAGCGCAGGCCATGCACCTGGCGCACGAAGAGGGGATCATCCACCGCGATTTGAAGCCCAGCAACATCATGCTAGAGCGGCTGGGTGGCGGGCGGCTGCGGCCGGTGGTGATGGACTTCGGACTGGCGCGCGACCGGGATGCCAGCGCGTCGCATGGGCTGACGGAATCGGGAGCGGTCATCGGTACGCCGGCCTATATGTCGCCGGAGCAAGCGCGTGGTGAGGCGCGTCGATTGGATCGCCGCAGCGACGTCTACAGCCTCGGCGCGACGCTCTACGACCTGCTGTCTGGGAAGCCGCCGTTTCAAGACGAGACGGTGGTGAACCTCTTGCTCAAGGTGGTGAACGAACCGCCGACCCCGCTGCGCAGTCGCTTGCCCGATGTCCCCGATGCCCTCGACCTGATTGTCAGCAAGTGCCTCAACAAAGAGCCCGAGCAGCGCTATCCCTCGGCACGCGCGCTGGCCGAGGATCTCGATCGCTTCCTGCACGCCGAGCGAGTCGTGGCGCGACGGCTGGGTTACGGCTATCGCCTGCGCTACTTCGCGCGACGGAATCGGGCCATGACGGCGCTCGCCGCCGCGCTGATCAGCGCCGCCATCGCGCTCCTCGTCGTCGGCATCCGGGGCCGCTTGCTGTCGCTGCGCCAAGCCCGCGAAGCCCGAGATCAGGCCGCGCTGGCGCAGACGCTGGGACAGTCGGTAAAGGACTTGGAATGGCTGGTGCGCACCGCTTACCTGCTGCCGCTACACGACAGCAACTACGAAAAAGGAATCGTCCGTGCCCGCATGACCCGCATCACTGCCGATCTCGCCACCGCTGGTGAGCACGGCGTCCGGCTCGGTGCCTACGTCCTCGGCCGCGGCCACCTCGCCCTGCACGAATGGGACCTCGCCCATACCCAGCTCAAGCGCGCCCAAGACCTTGGCTATCGCGACGCTGGCCTCGACTACGCCCTCGGTCGCGTCCTCGGCGAAAAGTACAGCCGCGCGCTGGATGAAGCGCGCAAAAGTGGCGACAAGTCCTTTGTAGAGAAGCGCAAAAAGGAATTGGAATCGGAATTCCTAATTCCCGCCCGCCAGCACCTGCAGCGCAGCCGCGGACAGTCCACAGAGGCACCGAGCTACGTCGAAGCGCTCATCGACTTCTACAACGAGCACTACGACGCCGCGCTGCTAAACGCTCACATGGCGCGCAAGCAAGCGCCCTGGCTGTACGAAGCCGCCAAGCTCGAAGGCGATGTCCATATGGTCCGCGCCCTCGCCTTCCGCGACCGCGGCGACAACGACAACGCCGACAAGAACTTCGCCCTTGCCGTCTCACGCTACGAAGAAGCCGCCGCCATCGGTCACAGCGATCACGAAGTCCACGAAGCCCTGGCCGAAGCCTGGATCCGGCAGGAGGAGATGGATCTTTATCGTGGAGTTGATCCCACGCCCAAGATGCAGCGGGCCTTAACCGCCGCCGACCACGCCATCGAAGCCGCCCCGAAAGAGTCGTATGGACATACGAAGAAGGCGTTTGCGTACTTCTTCACAGCACAACATCTCTACAAAGTCGGCTCCAAAGAAGAATCTATCAAGAATCATAAACTACAAATATCAGAATCAAATATCGCCACACAATTTCACCCTAATGATTACATCGCACACGACATCAAAGGGAATGGGCTGCAAAGCATAATAAGGATTAATGAGCCACAATACACCAATGTTGACGAATTACTCAAAGAAACGTTCATAGAATACGAATCAGCCCTCAAGGAGCAGCCATTTTTCCCATGGGCATTAGTCGATTACGCAGGAGCGCTATACATCAAAGCCAATTATCTCCAAACACGAAATATCAACCCCACGACAGTGTTTGAAAAAATTAACGATCTAACATCAAAGGCATTGAACATCGATCCGCAGTTCATGAATGCCTACGCAGTCAAGCTCATTGCCTTATCTCAGATAGCAAAATGGCAAACCGAGCATGGACAATCTCCTTTTCCAGTAGTCGAAAAATCGCGTCTTATTGCAGAAACGGCCCTAAAAAGCAATCCAAATTATTGGCCATTACGATTTAATCTACTATTCTCGCTCCTTACATTATCGCAATACAAACTGGATATAAAAACAAGCAACAAGAATGAGATTTCCGAGATCAGAACCCAAATTGCAGCTATCCGAGAAATCGACAATTCGATCCCTGACACCGAAGCCATCGACGCCTTAGCTAGCATAATGGAAATTTACGAGCATATTAGCAATGGCCGTAATCCAAACTCCGCAATACTACATGGAAAATCAGCTATCAGCCGATGCCTTAACCTCAGTAGATCAAACAAAGATTGCTTAGCAATTGCAATCCATTTGCAATACCTAGAACTCGCAGTCTACGCAACCAAAAATCAATCATCAGAAAAATTACTAACTTTATTCATTAACAGCATATCAGAGACCATAAACCGAAAAGATACCGACCATTATTTTTTCACACTTTGTGCAGAATCATGCGCCAACATATCCACTGCCTGGGACCTGTCGAATTCCACCCTCTCGGCCTTGTTATCTATGGGGCTATCCTGCGCCAATCGGGGCCTAGAGTTGATGCCAGGTTCCCCGCGTGTATTGGCATGGAAAAGCAAGCTTCTGTGGCGGAGGTCACTGAACGAAAGCGACAAAATACGTACAGCCACTCGGCATGCAGCCAAGGAATTATTGGCAAGCGCATTGTCTAGCAATGCTACCCTTCGGAACGATTTTGCTGGGGTAGAAACGCAGCTATTGCAGTCGCTGAAGACTGCGCAATAGTAGCAGGGATGAGCGACTAGTTCGAAATACAGTTGCCAGTCGTCTGATCGTAAGACAGGCAGGGGCGAGCACTGCCGAGCAGGCCGCTGCTCTTGCTGCTGCAGCTTGGAATATTGGGGCAGTAGGTCGAGATCACGGTCTGCATGCGCGTGATGGCTGTCGCGTCATCGCTGCGGAACTTGTTTTGATTAAAGCAGGTTGCGCCATTGCCATTCCAATAGGCTTCCATCGTGCTAGTGGTCTGACCAGAGGGCGCATGCACGCCCACGCTGTCCCAGACCTCGATCTGCGTCGTCGCGTAGGTGTCTATGTTGTTGGTCCAGGTTGTAGTGGCAGCCTCGCCCACACCGCAATAGTCAGCTCGCTTCATCCGCGTACAGGCCTGGTGGGCCCCGGCTAGCGCCGAATTCCAGGGGTGATAGCCCCAGCTTGCACAAGCCCCCACGGCATCATGCGTGCAGCTTAGCTGGATTGCGTTGGCATTGGTGCTGCGAGAGCCGTTGAGCGCCCAGCGCACCCCACCTACCGCAATCATCCGTTCCGGCTGATTGATAATCTCTCTATCATCAGTAAGCACTGGATGAGGGCAGTAAGGCTGCCAGACATCGTCGTCAGCCATGTGCCACTCGGCCTGATATTCGCCATGGCTGGAATAATCTTCGGCATCGTGGATTCGCAGCACGGCGTTTAGCGGGGCTCCAATGTGGATCAAAAGCTCGCTCTTGCTGGCCTGGGCTCCAAGCACGACCTCCGCGTCGCCGCCGGCGACTAGCCAGCCCTGCTGCGTGGACAGGCCGCTGGAGGTCGCCCCTTCGTAGGTCATCCGTGTCACCGGCGCGAAGTACGACGAGCTAGGCACGCTAATCCACCAGCCGGTGGGCGACGGTGCGGTACCGGTCGGCGGGGTCGTCGAGTAGTAGAGGCCATCGACGGTCTGGCCGGCGATCTCGCCGCCCCGAAACTGGCCGGCGTTAAGAGGAACCCACGGCCCCAGCCGGTTCTGCTTGGCAGCAGTGGGCTCTAGTTCGGCCGGGCCGCAGGCACTGAAGAGGGACGTGGTTGCGGTGAGGGCAACGGCGAGGGTGAGGTGCTTGTACATCGACACGGTGGACTCCTGAAGCGGGTTCTTGGGAGGCACCCGCCTATTCGGGTTTTTGCCTCGGGTTACTGCCATTAGAAGTCAAAACACGTGCCAGAAGAGTGAGCCCATGCAATCTGCGGATCCTAGGCGGCACAGGTCAGGTGGATTGCGGCCTAAGTGGCGGAAATGATTATGAAATTAGCTGCGCGCACAGTCTGCGTGTAGGCGAACAAAGCCCGCTTCCGGCTGTGACACAAGCGTCGTGGGTGTCAGCTGTGTCAGTTGTGTCGACTGCGGCTATTCGTCGTCTGCGTCTAGCGAAGGTTCGGAGCGGGCGCCGGCCAGGCCGTACTTTTCCAGCACGCGCTTAAGCTGGGTGCGATGAAGGCCCAGGATGCGCGCGGCGGCGCTGATGTTGCCGCTGGCTTGGGCGAGGGCGGCTTCGACTTGGGCGCGCTCGGGGGGTGGGCGGTTGCCGGCGCGGGCGATGGCGGGATGGAAGGCCAGGGCACATACGGGCTGCGGATCGGTGGGACGCTCGATGGCTTGGCCGGCGTCTGCCGAGAGGTGGGAGGCATCGACCTTGGGGCTGCCCTGCCCTAGCGCGTTCTGGGCGGCGCCGCGGACCTCGGCGAGAAGCTCGCGCACGTTGCCGGGCCAGTGTCGCAGCAGGCAAGTCTCGATGAGTGAGCTGTGCGCGACGAGTCCGGCATCGACAGCGCGCAGGGTGCGCTCGATGTGCGTCGGGATCTCTTCCAGGCGACGGCGCAGCGGCGGGACCTCGACCTCGGGGCGGCTGAGGCGGAAGTACAGATCCTCGCGGAAGCGGCCGCTGGCCACTTCGCTGCGCAGGTTGCGATGCGAGGCAGAGCAGAGCTGGACGTTCACGGTGCGCGGTCGCAGCGCCCCGAGCGGCAGGACCTCGCGCGTCTCTAGCACGCGCAGGAGCTTGGCCTGCACGGCCGGGTCCAGCTCGGCGATCTCGTCGAGAAATAGCGTGCCGCCATCAGCCGATTGGATCAGCCCTTCGCTGTCAGCCATAGCGCCGGAATAGGTGCCGCGGCGCGCCCCAAACAGCAGGCGCTCGGCGAGGCCGGTGGCGATGGTGGCGCAGTTGATGGCGACGAACGGTCCGATGTGGCCGGGGCTTCCGGCGTGGAAAGCGCGGGCGATGCCCTCTTTGCCGCTGCCGCTCTCGCCGGTGATGTGCAGGGTGCGGCCGTGCTGGGCGGCTCGGCTGGCCTGGCCCATGGCGTCTTGCAGCGCCGGTCCCAGGACCATGTCGCTGGCCAGCTTGACGGCGAGCTTGCTGGTGCGTCGCGTGTCAGCCGACAGCAGAAAGATGCTGTCGCCGGCCCGCAGGATCCGCGCCGTGGCGCTGACCACCCGGCCGCTTACGCGCGCACCATCGACGAAGCTGCCGTTCTGGCTGCCGTGATCGTGTAGGACAAAGCGCTCGCCATCGAAGCTCACGCCGACGTGGCGCCGCGACATCTTGGGGTCGCTCGGCAGGAGATCGGGCAGGGCTCCGCGGCCTAGCTCGACCCCACCTGCGGGCAGCGGAATCACCGTGCAGCGCGCCTGCCCAGCGGCAAACAGCAGCACCAGTCCCGGGACAGGTCCGCGTGCCGCGTCTGCGTCCAGGTGCCCCCCACTGCGATGATCAAACGAGTCGCGCTGCGTCGTGGTTTGCTTGTCGGTCATGGGCAACCCGAAGACGGCAAGGTCGGGTCCGGGTCATTATCGCATGCTCGTTCGGTCCTCGATCGCGGGCTGCGTCGGGTGGGTTGGCGGGCATCGCGGGACGGCCGCCCAAGCCCCAGAAATCGCCGACGATGCAGCGCGGCCTTGTCGAGCCGCCGGCTGGCCGCATACGCTGCAGGGGTTGCCTGTGGGCAGCCCCCGAGCCGAAGGAACGATGCCATATGGACGCTACGCCCTGGACTCCGACCCAGCCTCACCGCTACCTCAGCGGCTTCTTTGCCCCCGTTTTTGATGAGCAGGTTAGCGACTGGCTGCCTGTCGAGGGCGAGCTACCGCGTGACCTGTGCGGGACGTTTATCCGCAATAGCAGCAACCCACGCTTCGCCCCCAAGGGGCGCTATCACTGGTTCGACGGCGACGGCATGCTGCACGCCCTGGAGATCGCGGAGGGTCGGGCGCGCTATCGCAACCGATGGATCCGCACCAAGGCCTTCGAGGCTGAGAGCCAGGCTGGCACCGGGCTGTGGTCCGGTGTCACCGAGAGACCCGACTTCACCAATCCGCGCGGACCGTTTAAGGACTCGGCGAATACCGATGTCGTCTATCACGCCGGTCGCCTGCTGGCCCTGTGGTGGCTGGGCGGCGAGCCGTACGTCATCTCGCTGCCTGATCTGCAGACCTGCGGCACGACCAACTGGCCGGGCATGAAGACGGTGTCGGCGCATCCCAAAGTCGATGCCCGCACCGGCGAGATGATGATCTTCGACTACAAGCCGTTGCCGCCCTATCTGACCTATGGCGTGGTCGGCAAAAACGGCGAGCTTGTCCATCACACGACGATCGATCTGCCGGGCCCGCGCTTGCAGCACGACATGGCGATCACCGAGCACTACAGCCTGGTCTTCGACATGTCGCTGATGTGGGATCCCGAGCTTCTGGCACAGGGCAAGACGCGCGTGCGCTTCTTCCGCGATCGACCGTCGCGCATCGGCGTGCTGCCACGCTACGGCACAGGGCGCGATGTGCGCTGGTTTTCGTGCGCGCCGTTTTACATGTATCACACGATCAACGCCTGGGAAGAGACCGACACCGACGGGAATACGCGCATTGTCCTGGTCGGCTGCCGCATTGAAAATCCGCTTGCCGACGATCCGCAGAACCCAGCTAGCGAAGGCGTGGTCCCGACGATCGGCTTTCTGCGCCTGGCTCCCCGCCTACATCGCTGGACGCTGAACCTAGCGACCGGGGGCGTGCACGAAGAGACGCTGGACGACACGCTGATCGAGTTTTCGCGCATGGACAATCGCGCGCTCGGCTATCGCTGCCGCTACGGCTACAGCGGTCGCGTGCCGCAGCTAGAGACCATTCGCTTCGACGGCATCGTGAAGCATGATCTGCATCGCGGCAGCAGCCAGCAGTTTCGTTTTGCGCCCGGCTGGCACGGCGGCGAGACAACGTTCGTGCCGCGCCAGGGCAGCCCCAGCGACTCGCCGGACGACGACGGTTACGTCCTGACCTTCCTAGAAGACGACGCGACACAGACCTCGTACCTGGGGGTGTTTGCCGCTGAGCAGATCGAGCGCGGACCGATCGCCAAGGTGCGTCTGCCGCGCCGCGTTCCGACGGGCTACCACACCTACTGGGTCCCGGCGTAGGTCGTCCGGCGTCGCGCGGTCTAGCCCGGGGCGGTCTGCAGAAGACTAAGAAGCTGCGCGATCTCGGGCTCTAGCGCGCGCGCTTCGCCGATTGGGAAGTACAGCTCGGAAACCTTGTGCAGCGCTGCCGTCAGGTCAGCACGCAGGCCCACGGACAGGCCACCTGCCGTAATCTGCCGACGGAGATTGGCAACACAGCCGGCAAAGATCTGGCTATCGAAAGCAGCCAGGCGCAGCAGCGACAGCGTCTGCTCCAGCGACAGCGAGTCGTAGTGGTTTTCGAGGAACTTCTTGAGCAGGAACAGATCGCCGGGCCCGCCACTCGCCAGGTGGGTATCAAAGGCAAGCCGCGTCTCGCCAAGCTCGGGCAGGCCAAAGGCGAAGGCGTTGAGGCTCAGGCCGGACTCGCGGCTCTGGCGATGCATGCACTGGCCGCCCTGCGCCCGCGTCCACTCGGCGATGGCGTGATAGTTCACCGATAGCGAGCAGCTTCCATGCACCGACCAGCCGGGCATGGGCGATAGGACATCGTCGGCGGCGTGCGCCCCTTTGTCGGCGGAGAGCAAGAGCAGCCCACACGAAGCCAGCGCGCGCAGTCGCGAAAGACAGAGCAGCGCCGCACAGGGAAAGACCAGCTCGCCGCGCTCGCCGGGGCGCACGTAGCTCTGCAGGATGCGCTCCCACGTCTCGTCGCTGTAGTAGGGGCGGCTGACTGGCAGGTGCTCAATCTCGATCTCGACGCGCGAAAGCAGCGCCGGGTCGTCGAGGTCTAGGACTGGCGTGTCGACCTGCAGCCACAGCAGGCTCTCGTGCAGGCGAGCGTTTTCGACGAAGAATGCGTCCTGCGGCACGCTGTCAAAGACGTAGTTGGCGATGCACAGGAGGGGCTGCTTCAGCGAACCAGGCGAGAGCGTAAGGCCGCTGTGGCGTAGCTGCAGCTCGGTGTCGGCTTCGACATCGAAGCGCGCGCAGTCAAGCAGCCCGGCCGCAAAGAGCGGCTGCAGGCGGGGGTGGCTGCGGTAGTACTGCACGTTGGCTTCGGCGAGGTCGGTCATGACGTAGCGAATCGGCGGCACCGGGCAGGGTGCGCGCGCCAAAAGCGGCGCCAGCTGCGTGATCAAGTGGTAGGCGAAGCGCCCGACCCCTGCCCCGAGCTCGACGATGTAAAGCGGCTGCGTCACGTCGCGGGTGGCCCCCGGCTGACGTGGCACATCGCGCAGGAAGCCCAGCACCACCTGGGCATAAGCGGCGGCGATGAAGGCGTTGCTGGTGACGTAGTGCGGCACCGTACCGCGCTGCCAGGCTGCGGCTCCCTCCGACGTGTAGTAGCGGCGCTGCCACTGCCAAATGCGCGACTGCGAGAGGCGACGTTTCTGTTCGAGGAGCATGGGCATCCCTTGGCCGGAAGAGCTGCGATCCGTCAGGGCTGCGGCCAGCCCCGCACCCGCTGCGTCGACGGCAGCGATCCCGGCAGTGTACCGCGCGTCGCCCAGAGCCGGCGATGGATTTGTCGAGGCGCCCAGCCCCGATGCCAGCCGGCTGCTAGCGCTGCGCCTGACTACGCGCTGCGAACTCTACGCCGAGAGCCCGCACCGCCCACATCCAGCCCAGCAGCGTGATCACGATGAACAGCCCGACCCACGGTGCCGAGGCCGACAGCGTGCCGCACAGCAAGAGCAGCCCCTGATGGATGACCGACCCGCCCGACTTGCCCAGGCGCGAACCGACACCGTCGATCGCGGCCTTGCCGTTGAGCTTCATGTCAGCGGGCAGCGGCACGAACGCCATCTCTTTGGTGGCGTCGAAGACGGTGTACTTGGCGGTGCGGGCAAGGCAGTTCTGCAGCGTGCCGAAAAAGACGATCAGCGGCAGCGCCGCCAGACTGCCCGACAGCCCCCCGGACAGGCCACTCAGCATCCCGGCTGGCAGCAGGAACGGCCCAAAGAACCCCAGGCTGGTCAAAAACAGCAAAAGCGGCGTCAAGAGCGCCGTCAATGTCCAGCCCAAGACCCGGATGGCATTGCCCGCCAAGAACACCGCGCTGAGCGTCGCCAGTACCCCAAGGATCGAGCTCACTTGGTTCATGTATAAATTGTAATGCTGAGGATTTGGATATAGCAATTTAACTTCATGTTTCCAAACCACCTCAGTCAGATTAATAACAATATTATAACCCAGGACAATTACCGCAATATAGAGCAGGTATCGTGAGCGCAGAAGATATGAAAAATTATCAATCAAGCTAATCTTGCCCTGGGCCTCGCGTTCTTCGTGAGCATCGCGCGGGTCGTAGTATCGCTGGTCGGTGAGCACATGATTCACGGTCCAGCGAAACAAGCCAATCGCTATACCCGCTGCCGCCAGGACGGACAGCAGGATAAACAGGATGGACTGATCCCAGGCTGTCTTGCCGTAGGGCAGCCGGGGATAAAAGGGATTGCTGCACAGGGCGATCGAGACCTGGCCGGCGACGACTCCCGATACGTTCGCGCCGACGACATATAGGCCATAGAAGCGCTTGGCTTCGTGCAGCCGCGTCACCTGATTGGCGAAGCCCCACAGCAGGGTGCCGTGAATGACGCTGCCCCAGAGCTCGCTCATCACATAGAACAGGGTGAACAGCCAGTAGCGGTACATGGCAATCAGACCGGCGAAGCCAGACGGCAGGACGCGCGCCAGCCAGTCGGCGGAGGTCTGCGGTTGCAGGTGTTCTTGGACCGGCAACAACACTAGAAAGAGAGCAAAATAGCCGGCAAAGATCGCTACGAGGGCATAAAACACTGTCTCTTTTCTGTATCGATTACTTAGAAAACTAAATAATGCCGTCATTACTACAGCAGATGGAAACATCGCCCATACCTTGATAAATGGGATAATCTCCGCCCCGGACATCTTCGCAGTCACTACCAGAGTGTCCTTCATAATTCGCAGAACATTGTAATTAAATGTAACCAAAAAGAATAAAAATAGGATAGGGAGTAATTTCCGCATTTCATGGCGATGAACCGGCCAGAGAATTCGGCGCCAAGTACTGAACGAATCGCTTGTGGGGTTGGGTGCGGATTCCGGCATTGTGGACCTGAGCCCAGCCTGTACCTGTTTGCTGACGGGCGGCTGAACCGCCGCGGGGCCTTCTCGTAAGCCGCCGAAAATAGCTAAACCTCGCAGGCATGGAAGCCGAAAATGCCGGTCGCGCACCGTGGCCTGCGGCTGCGGTTTCCGCCTGTCCCGGTCGGCAACGGCCCTCCCCCAACCCCGGAGCTTGCTCATGCTGTCTCATCCCACCGACGCTGCAGTTTCGCCCCCCGCCCACTCTGCGATCGCCCCGACACCGCCGTGGCGCGGTCGCCTCGGCCTCATCGCCCGCACGCTGACTGGCAGCGCGCTCTTGTTTTCGACCTGGCCGGGCTGCGGGGGTGAGGTAGAGGTCGATCCCGGCCGTGCAGAGCCGGGACTCTCGGTGGAAGAGAGCCTGAGCGAGACGACAAGCGCCCTCAGCGGAACGTGGAGCACGCTGGGCGTCGGGGTCAGCTATCGCGCCGGCAGCAGCGGCAGCAACGTCTTTATCGGCTACGCCGGCTACAACATCAGCGATGAGGGGGCCAAGGCCTGGGTCGATGCGCTGTACGCCGCGCGCCTATCGCGGCTGCAGATCGGCCATCTGTACGCCGTGCGCGGGCCGGCGGACGTGACCTATTCGCGACGCGAGATCGGCAACACCAAGCTCATCGCGCACCTGCTTTCGCGGGTTGGCGGCAGCACCAAGCTGGTGACCATCGCTTCGCACTCAAGCGGGTCGTATGTCGCCAACGAATTCTTTGGCTTCGTCTACGACGGCACGCTAGACCCCGGAGGCAAGCTGCTCGACCGCGCGGTCTACTACAACCTCGACGGAGCCGGCGGCCTGACGCGGACCGACGTGAACAAGCTGTATCGCACGTTCTTTGTGCATGCGCAGGACAGCCGCGGCAGCAAGTCGCCGAATGCGACGACGATGATCAACCTGGCGTACTCGTTTGTGCCGCGGGCCGGCTCGGTAGCGGTATCGGGCGACGGCACCGGCTGTAGCGCAGGAGCGCCCTGGTGTCTGCACATGGTGCTGGTCAGC